>JBGUYA010000001.1:0-10902 GCA_045118435.1 Quinella sp.
TACGAGGTCACGCGAGGCAACGATTCCGCCGCGAATATTTTCATTATCGGTCAAGTGACAGATAAGGGCGTTGAGCTTTTCAAGGAAAAAATTTTGAACATGCGCAACTTGGAAGACTTAAGCCTGTCGAAATGCGCGAAGTGTCCTTACAGATTAGTTTGTCGCGGCGGTTGTCCCGTTAAAAAAATTCGCAACAGCCAAGACTCTCTGAACAATCTTTGCCAAATAACGCGGCGGCTCGTTCCCAAGCTTTTGGATTTTCTGCAAGCAAATCCGCAGGCGTGCGAGTTCATTTTAAAAGGAGTTTCCAACGATGTCGAGTGAAAATTTTCTTGAGCAAATCGAAGTCGTGACCGTCAACAACTTCAACGAAAACATTTTCTTCAACTTGCTGGATAAGTATAATTTTGAACTCTCTCAGTATGAGCTGACGGACACAAATCCCGACGGGCTTTACGATAACGACCGTTTCAAAAAATATCTGACGAATGAACGTTTCTTTGCCGAATTGTTCTTTGCGGAAAAAATTCCCGTCGGGTTGGCGGCGTACTCGATTTACTACTCGGCAGGCAAAAAAATCTTTGTCAACTCGCTCAACGAATTTTTTATTCTCCATAAGTATCGTCGTTGCGGAGTCGGCAAATTTCTTGTACAGAAAATTTTCTCCGCGCACAATGGCTTTTGGAAAATTGAAATTCATCCGTCGAACGTAACTGCGCAAATGTTTTGGAAAAATGTTGTCGCCTCTTACTCGAACGGGAATTACAAAATCGAAGACAACGGCATCGGACATTATAACGACGGTAGCTCGCCGCTCACGATTATTTTCCGCAATTAATTTTAAAATCCCCCGCGACTTGCAGGGGATTTTTTTATTCGTAAATTTCCTTGAGCAAAGTTTCCTTGCGAAGTTCGCGGCAGTGGCAAGCTTTTTTATCCGCGTCAAGATTTTTGAGCGCGTCAAGCAAAATATTTCCAATGAGTTGCGCGTCGTCAAAGAAAATATTTTTCATGACCTCGTGCGACCAAACTTTAAGCCCTTCGCCATAATTCACAACAAACGATAGATTTGCATAACACGCGCCGATTTCTCTTGCCAAATAAACTTCAGGCGCGAGACTTTGCCCTACAATGTCCGCGTGACCTTTCAACATAGAAATTTCTGCGGGGCTTTCAAAGTGTCGCCCGTCCGTCACCGCGTAAATCCCTCGTTCAAAAATCCTGCCCGTGAAAAATTTCTTAGCCGACTCCAACAACTTGCCGCGCAGGTCGGGACAAAGGGCCTCGCGCATTATCAGCAAAAATTTTCCGTCAAGCTGAACATCTTTTCGCGTCGACAGGTCAAGATAATCATCGGGGATAAGCAAGTCGCGCGGGTTGAGCAGGTGATTAATCGTGCCGACGCCGCCCTCCGAAAAAATCTTTTTAACGCCCGCCTCTCTGAACGTCCAAAAAATTTGTCGTGAAGAATCTGCGCGAGTGACGCCGCTCCGCCAGCCGTGCATTTTGCAAGTAAGAAACTTTTTATCAGCGACTTTGCACAATCTGAAGGCGGGGCTTTTGCCGTAGGGCGTCTCGAAAAATAAATTCTCCGCCAAAACTTCCGCGCCCGCAAAATTTTTAGGAAAGTCCGAGCTTAACGTCCCCGACCCGCCGATTATCGCAAAGTCACACGCGGGAATATTCATGCCGTCTCCTTGACGAGATTAACTTCTTCGAGCGGCAAAATTTTCGGCTGCTCCTCGCCCTTTATGCAAGCCTCCGTTATGACGATTTTGCGCGGCTCCTGCGACTTTGGAATTTCAAACATCACGTCAAGCATGACGTCTTCGATAATTCCCTTGAGCGACCGCGCCCCCGTCTTGCGTTCAATCGCCATTTTCGCGACTGTGCGAAGTGCCGCCTCCTCGAACTCAAGCTTGACGTTGTCCATTGCCAAAAGTTTTTCGTACTGCTTGACCGGCGCATTTTTCGGCTCCGTCAAAATTCTAAGCAACGCTTCTTCGTCGAGCGTTTCAAGCGTGCAAATGACCGGCAGCCGCCCGATTATCTCCGGAATTATGCCGTACTTCATTAAATCTTCGGGGCGCACTTGGTGAATCAGCTCGTTGAACTTTTTATCGGTGTCTTCCTTCGACGGCACTTCCGATCCGAAACCAATCGGCGACTCGCCCTTCTTGAGCCGTTTCTCGATAATCTTTTCAATGCCGACGAACGCGCCGCCGCAAATAAATAAAATGTTGCGCGTGTTGACTTTAATCGTCGGGGCTTCGGGGTGCTTACGTTGCCCGCGCTCGGTGAACTCAACAACGCTACCTTCCAACATTTTCAACAAGCCCTGCTGAACGCCTTCATGACCGGGATCCGCCGTTATCGAGTTGTTCGCGCCCGACTTGCGAGCGATTTTATCGAACTCGTCAAGATAAATAATTCCGTGCTCGGTCTTCTCAATGTCCATGCCCGCCGCGTAGTAGAGATTGCGAACGGCGACTTCAACGTCCGCGCCGACAAAACCCGCCTCCGTCAAACTCGAAGAATCAGTAACGGCGAAGGGAATATCCAAAAGCTTAGACAGGTGACTGAGCATGGCAGTTTTGCCGCAACCCGTCGGTCCCAAAATTATCACGTTCGACTTGTCTATCTCGTCGACGCCGCTTTTATTTTCCAAATCGTACTTCATGCGCTTGTAGTGATTGTACGCCGCCACAGACAAAATTTTTTTCGCGCGTTCTTGCATGATGATAAATTCGTCGAGATATTTTTTTATGACGTGCGGCTTGTTCTTCGTCAAGAGTTCCTCAAGCTCATTATTAAAATTTTTAACGTTGTTATGAGCGCGGTGCTCCTCCGCGTCTTCTATGTAGTGATAAATATTTTTAATGCAGTTCTTGCAAATGCCAAAGCCCGTGTTCGGGTCGAGGACAGGCATATCAAGGCGGCTCTTAATCACGACGCGCCGCCCGCAAACACTGCAATGATAACTGTCGAATGCCATTTGAGAATTTCTCCTTTGTGTCTTGCAATAAAAAATTACAGGGCGTATAATACACCCTGCGCGGTTTTAGCGTCAACTGTTTTCAAAGGAGGTGCCAAGCATGAAGGAAAAAATTCATCCGCAGTACTTCGAGGCGACTGTTACTTGCGGTTGCGGCAATACTTTTAAAACCGGCTCCACGAAAAAGGAATTGCGCGTCGACGTTTGCTCGAAATGTCATCCGTTCTTCACGGGTCGTCAGCGCGACGTCAAGGCAGGCGGGCGCATTGAGAAATTCAATAAGCGTTACAAAAAAAGTTGAGCCAAAATTTTTAAGCGGGGCAAATCGTTTACCCCGCTTATTTCATTTGACGTTAAGGCGAGCGTCGGGGAAGTTCAACGTCGCAAAGTAATCGTTCAAAGTTTCTGCGCGGCGAATCATTTCAACATTGCCGTTTTCGCGAATCAAAAGTTCCGCGCTCCGAAGTTTGCCGTTGTAATTAAAACCCATTGCGTGACCGTGCGCCCCCGTGTCGTGAATAATCACAATGTCGCCGACTTCAATATTCGGCAAGCGTCGGTCAATCGCGAACTTGTCATTGTTTTCACACAGCGAACCGGTCACGTCGTAAATCTCACCGCAGGGAAAATTTTCCTTGCCCAAAATCGTTATGTGGTGATAGGCGTCGTAAAGCGCGGGGCGCATCAAGTCCGACATGCATGAATCAAGCCCGACGTAATTTTTATAAGTATTTTTTTTATGCAGGACAGTTGAGACAAGCCAGCCCGCCGAGCCAGTCATAGCGCGTCCGCTCTCCATTGCCAAGCGCACATTGCCCAAACCGTTCGGAACCATAATTTCAAAGAACAGCTCCTTAATTCCGTCGCTGACCATTTTCAAATCAACGGGTAAATCGTCGGGGCGATAGGGAATGCCCAAGCCGCCGCCCAAGTTCACGAACTCGAAAGTTATTCCGAGTTCACTTTTAATTTTCGTGGCAAGCTCAAACATAATCCGCGCGGTGTAAATGAACGTCGACGCCTTGCGCTCATTGGAGGCAATCATCGTGTGCAAGCCGAATCGCTTAATCCCCTTGTCGCGACAAATTCTGTAAGCCTCAAAAATCTGTTCGCGCGTCAATCCGTATTTGGCTTCGGCGGGGCGACCGATAATGTCGTTGCCGTCGTTCATGATGTCGGCGGGATTATAGCGGAAGGAAATTATTTCGGGTAGCCGCGCAGTCTTCTCCAAAAAGTTTATGTGCGAGATGTCGTCGAGATTTATAATCGCGCCGAGTTCAAGAGCCTTGCGGAATTCTTCGGCGGGCGTGTCGTTTGAAGTGAGCATAATTTTTTCGCCGACAACTCCCGCCGCCTTGCTGATATAAAGTTCGGCAATCGAGCTACAATCGGTGCCCGCGCCGTCTCGCGCCAAAACTTCGACGATATAGGGATTGGGCGTCGCCTTTATCGCGAAGTGCTCGCGGAAATCGGGTGCCCATGAAAAAGCCTCGCGCAACTCCCTAAAATTCTCGCGAATTTTTTTCTCGTCGTAAATGTGAAATGGCGTCGGGAATTTTTTTATGACTTCGCGCAGGGCGACTTCGCTCATTGGAAAAACTTTTGGCGTATGAAATATCTCCGCGTGATTATCGTTGTTCATCAAACAGCCCTCCGAATTCTCTTGTATACTTTGTGCAGTCATTATAACACAAACAGAGAAAAGCGTTAAGAGATACAAATTGCATGAAGAGCTTCAAAAGTTTTTCAGAAAGGCTTGATATATTGTCAAAAAATTTTTGGAAAGGAAGATGTCAAAGTGAGCGCGTTGAAATTTTTCACGGCAATTATTTTTATCTTGAGCATACTCGCCGCGCCCGCCGCCGCCGAGAAAAAAATCTTTATCAACTCGGCAAGTCGCCTCCTGCTTTTTTATGACGGCAATGTTCGCGTGGCAATGTATCATGTCGGCTTGGGCAAGGTGAGTACGCCGACGCCCTCCGGCTATTTCAAAATCACGGAGAAGGCGATTAATCCCTCGTGGATTGACCCTCAAGATCCCGAATACGAAATCCCTTCCGGTCCCGATAATCCGCTCGGCTATCGTTGGATGCAAATTTGGGGCAACTACGGCATTCACGGCACCAACCGTCCGGAAAGTATCGGCGGCTATGTTTCCAACGGTTGCATTCGCATGCTTGAGCGCGACGTTGAGGAACTCTTTGACGCCGTCGAAGTTGGGACGCCCGTCGAGATTACTTATAATCGCGTCGTCGTCGAGAAAAATCCCGATGATGATGTCGTCTACTACATTTACCCCGACGGCTACGGTATGCAGGATATTTCGGTTGAAGACGTTGCCAAGTGGCTTGAGCCGTTCGGCGTGTTGCCCTTCGAGAGCGATTACGATATTTCGCAAAAGATTGAGGCGTCCGATGGCGAGCCGACTTTTATCGGCAAGCCTTACAATGTCGAAGTCAACGGCGAACTCGCGCAGCCAACCGACGCCAATAACACTCGCTACTTAGCCAAAGCCGTTCTGCGTGACGGAATTTCTTATCTGCCCGTCGTGCCCATTGCGAAAATTTTGCGCATGCGTCTTGAGTGGAATAAGACAGAGGCGAGTTTGAAAAGCCGTTTCGGCAAGGTCATTTGCTACGACCGCAAGGGGCAACTCTACTGCAACGCCGACGACGCGATTGTTCTTTTCCATATCGAAGGCGGCTTGCAAACGGGAGTCGGCGGGCAAAAACTTTTTCGTTTTAAATCCGTAAAAGAAACTGCGCCGCCAGTCGAGAAACCTAAGGAAGTTAAAAAGCCTAAGAAGACTGACGTTGAAAAGCCTTTTGAGGAACCTAAAGCCGACGAGCCGACCGCAGAATCTAAACCCGCCGAAGAAACTTCCGAACCCGAAGAAAAATCTCAGCCCGAAGAAAAATCTCAACCTGAAGAAAAATCTCAACCTGAAGAAAAATCCGAACCCGAAAAAAAAGTTCAGCCTCAAGAAAAAGTTCGACCCGTTGAAGAAGATTCAATCAAGCAACCCAAAATCGCTGAGGAGGCGAGCGTATGAATAAATTTTTGATAGTCGACGGCAGCAGCGTTTTTTATCGCGCGTTCTACGCTATGCCGCGCTTGACGACTGCGAGCGGCGAGCCGACCGGCGCACTTACCGGATTTGCCAATATTATTTTGAAAGTCCTGCGCGAGTACTCGCCCGACTTCGCGGCGGTTGCTCTCGACGTTGCCAAGAAAACTTTCCGCAACGAAATTTTTACCGAATACAAGGCGACCCGCCGAGCCATGCCTGACGAACTCGCCGCGCAGTTTCCCTTGCTTAAAGAATTTATGGCGACGCTCGGAATAAAAACCTGCGCGGCTCCCGGTTACGAGGCAGACGACATTATCGGCACTTTGGCGTCGCAGGCGAGTAAAAATTTTCTCGTCGACGTTTTCACAGGCGACCGCGACGCGCTCCAACTCATCAATGAAAATACGCGCGTTCTTCTCAACAAAAAAAACGACGTTGAAGTTTACGACGCGGAAAAATTTCAAGCGGAATACGGATTTGCGCCGCCCCTGCTCGTCGACTTCAAGGGCTTAAGCGGCGACGATTCCGATAACATTCCAGGCGTGCAAGGTATCGGCGACAAGACCGCCAAGAGTTTGATCCAACAGTTCGGCTCGCTTGAAAATATTCTTGAGCACCGCGCAGATATTAAAAATAAAAAAACGCGCGAGGCTTTGGAAAACGGCATTGACGCCGCTAACCTCAGTAAGAAGCTCGCGCAGATTGTTCGCGACATCCCTGAAATTATTTTTGACGCCGACGAATTTAAAATTGCGCCCGACCTTGACCGCGTCGATGAGTTTTGCCGCCGCTACGCTTTGAAAGTCGCGCGGAAAAAAATTTATGAGCTGTTCGGCGTGGAAAATCTCTTTACGCCGCCCAATCCCTTTCCGACGCTTAAGCCGCTCAATCTCGAAGACTTGAACGCGGCGGCGGGCGTGGCAATCGCGACGCTTGACATGGATAATTTCGTTGTAAAAATTTTTGGTGGGAAAGTTTTTGCGGCGACGCGCGACGACGTTCAAAAAATCTTCGACGACTTCAACGGGCAAATCGTTTTGAACGGCTTAAAAAATTATCTGCACGTCTTCAAAGCCGCCGACCTCGAAAAATTTTTTGATATGGAGCTGGCGGCGTATCTGATTTACCCCGAACGCGATTTGGGAATTAGGAATGAGGAATTAGGAATTAGTAATGATTTGGCGGCAACAGTCAAGACGCTTGAAAAGCTCGCGCCGCAGTATGAAAAAATTTTAACCGACAACGACTTGATGAAACTTTATCGGGAAATAGAATTGCCGCTGACTGAAATTTTGGCGCGAATGGAAATGCGCGGCGTCTTCGTCGATAGGGCGCGGCTCAAAGAAAAAGCCGCCGAAATGTCCGAACGCCTCGCCGTTATAGAAAAAAATATTCACGAACTCGCGGGCGAAAAGTTCAATATCAACTCGCCGAGACAACTCGCTGGCTTTTTGTTCGTGACTTTGAACTTGCCGCCCGTCAAAAAGTCCAAAACAGGATTTTCGACCGACATTGAAGTTTTGGAAGAACTCAAGGAGCGGCACCCCTCAATCCCCGAAATTATAAAGTTCCGCAAGCTGGCGAAGTTGAAATCAACCTACCTTGACGGCTTGGGCAAGTTGATTAACGCGGACGGGCGCGTCCACACGAATTTTAATCAGACTGTGACGGCGACGGGCAGACTTTCCAGTTCCGACCCGAACTTGCAAAATATCCCTGTGCGCACCGACGACGGCAAGGCGATTCGCGCGTTGTTTGTGCCGGGCGAAGGCTACGATTGCATTTTGTCCGCCGACTATTCGCAGATTGAACTTCGACTGCTCGCGCACATGTCGGGCGATGAAAATTTAATCGACGCCTTCAAGAACAGGCAAGACATTCACGCGCGGACGGCGTCGGAAGTTTTCGACGTGCCGATTGAGGAAGTGACGCCCGACCTGCGGCGCAAGGCTAAGGCGGTCAACTTCGGCATTATCTACGGCATGAGCGATTATGGCTTGTCACAGGATTTGCATATCAGCCGACAGGAGGCGGGCGAATACATTGTGCGCTACTTCGAGCGTTATCCCGGCGTCAAGGAGTTTTTGGACGCGACAGTCGCGCAGGCGCATTTGCACGGCTATGTTATGACGATGTTTGGGCGGCGACGCGCACTATATGGAATTAACAGCAACAATTTCAATCAACGTTCGCTTGCCGAGCGCATGGCAATGAATACGCCGATTCAAGGTAGCGCGGCTGATATTATCAAGCTCGCGATGATTCGCACGGAAGAAAATCTGCGCGGGTTCGACAGCCGAGTAATTATCCAAGTGCACGATGAACTTGTCGTTGAGGCTAAAAAATCCGAGCTTACCGAAGTCGAAAAAATTCTGCGCGATTCAATGGAAAACGTCGTAAAACTCGCCGTACCGTTGATTGTCGACGTGCACAGCGGCGAGAATTGGGCGTTGGTTAAGTAAGGGAGAAGGGAGAAATTTTTATGCCTGTTAAACCCAAACATGCCGTCGAAGAACCCAAGCCGGAGAAAAAAGAAGTCGTCGAGGAAGTTTTTATTCCGGAAGAGCCGAAGTGGTCACTTGACGAAATAATTTTGTCCGACGACGTTAAGAATCAGATTTTGGACGTGGCGACCTATGCCGACAACGCGCACAGAGTTTTTGAGCTGTGGGGCTTCAAGCGCACTCATAAATTTTCGCGGCGTATCGGAATAAATCTTTACGGCGAACCAGGCACGGGTAAAACTATGGCGGCTCACGCTATCGCCAAAAATCTCGGCAGAAAAATTCTTGTAGTCAACTACGCCGATATTGAATCAAAATTCGTCGGCGAGACGCCCAAAAATATTCGTAAGGCATTCGAGGCGGCGCAAAAATCCGACAGCATTTTGTTTTTCGACGAGGCGGACGCCATTTTGAGCAAGCGCGTTACCAACATGACGCAAGCCGTTGATGTCAGCGTCAATCAAACGCGCTCGGTTATGCTCATGCTCATGAACGAGTTCCAAGACTTTATCATCTTCGCGACGAATTTCATTGAGAATTTCGACGCCGCGTTTATGCGCCGCATTTCTATTCACATTAAATTTACGTTGCCCGACGAAATTTGCCGCAAGAAACTTTGGCGCATGTACACGCCGCTTGAAGTCCCCAATAATCTTGACTTCGACGAACTCGCTAAAAAGTTCGACGATATCAGCGGCTCCGACATTTCAAACGCAATGCTGAACGCCGCCTTCAAAGCCGCCCGCCTCAAGCTTGACGAACTCGATAAAAATCTTGTCTTTGAGGCGGTCGAAAATATTCTGGCGAGCAAACGCGCCAACGCAGGAGGTTAATAAATGAAAAATTTTTCGCCCGCAGTTTCGGTGATTATTCCAATGTACAACGCGGAAAAATATCTTGCCGTGTGTCTCGAAAGTCTCTTGATTCAAACTTTCACGGACTTTGAAGTTATCGTAGTGGATGACTGCTCGACTGATTCAAGCCTCAACGTCGCCGAGAGTTTTTTAGAAAAATTCGGCGGGCGTTTGAGAATTTTGACGTTGGAGGAAAACACGGGTTCGGGAGCCGTGCCGCGCAATGTCGGACTTGAATTTTCGCGCGGCAAATATATTTTCTTCCCCGACAGCGACGACCTGCTTATCGACAATGCGCTTGAGACGCTTTACAATTTTGCGGAAGAATATCGGGCAGACGTCGTTTACATGGAAAAAGGTTTTCAATGCAGCGCGGAGCTTGTTCCGCAAAACCTGACGGAAGTTTTTTGGAACCCTCCGCAATTTACTGCGCAAGAACCAATCCTCGAAACCGAAAAAATTTCCGAGCGGGCAAAAAAGTTTCTCAAGCTCGCCTTTGGTTCGCCGCCTTGGGAAAAATTTTTGCGTCGGGATTTTTTAATCGACAACGATATAAAATTCCCGCCCATGAAAATTTCCGAAGACATTATCTGGACGTTCAAGGTCGTTTGCACGGCTGAAAGAATTTTGCGCCTGCCGCAAGCTCTCTACATTTGGCGGTCAAACGAAACTTCAATGACGCGCCGCGCCCGTTCGCCGGAGGAGGAATTGATTTTTTGGATTAATCCGCTGATAACGGGCTTGGACTGTCTCGAAGAGTTCATGACCGAAATGGAATTTTTCAAACTCAACCCCGTTTATCGATTCGCCGTTTTAAAATTTTTCGCGACAATACAATTCGACTTCATTGCAGAGACGATTAAAACATTGGAGCCACAAGAAGTCTACGAAATATTTCTGCACGAGTTCGCAACGGCGGGCAGTTCGCAACCCGCGCTGATTGCTTATCTTTTAACGATGAACAATCTTTATCGAAACGAGTTGAGCAAATGAAAGTCTCCGTGATTATTCCCATGCACAACGCCGAAAAATATCTGCGCGAGTGTCTTGAAAGTCTTTTGATTCAAACGTTTACTGATTTTGAAGTGATAGTTGTGGATGATTGCTCGACGGATAGTAGCGCGACGATTGCCGAGAGTTATTTGGAAAAGTTTGGCGGGCGGCTCAAGATTATTTCCTTGCCGAAGAATACGGGCAACGCCTCAATTCCGCGCAACGAGGGTTTGAGATTTTCACGTGGCGATTACATTTACTTCGTGGACAACGACGACTTGTTGATTGGCACTGCGCTTGCGGAACTTCATGAGCTTGCGGAAGATTTTCAAGCAGACGTCGTTTATATGGAGCGCGGCTTTATTCTCGATAAAGAAAATTTCACGGCGGCGACTTGGAATAAAAATGTTGCGCCGATTGACAAGCCGACGCTCGAAACTCAAGACATTTCTGCGCGGGTCGAAAACTTTTTGCGGACGGGTTATG
>JBGUYA010000002.1:0-25702 GCA_045118435.1 Quinella sp.
AAGCGATATTTATGGTGGGCTTGCAACAAACTTTTCCGCCGCCAATTTCTTCTCGACAACAAAATCAAATTTCCGGAAGTCCATTTCTTCGAGGATATGTTGTTCGCATTCATGTGCCTTGTCACTGCGAAAAATTATGTGCGTGTTCCATTCGTGAGTTATTATTATCGTATGCGCGAGGATTCTCTTTCGCATCAGGTCACGGATTACTTGCGCTTCGCGAACAATTTGTGCGATATCGTCAAGGATGCGGATGACTTCATGCGCGGCAGAAAGTTTTTTGTCGAGAACCCGCAGTACATATATTTGTTTATGGATTTTTTTGTGAAGGAGCGGCTAGAAAAATTTTTGAAAAGTCTTCTTGCCGACAATTACAACGTCGGCGAAGTCTACGATTTCTTCTACAAAAATATTTTTTCAAAAAATGCTCAAGACAATGCCGCGTTGACTACTTACTTGTTTCTCTCGGCGGCCTCAAGATCAATATAATTTGGAGGTATCAAATTGAAGATAACAGGTTTAACCGATGCGCAAGTTCAAGAGGCAAAGGCGAAGTTCGGTGACAACAGTATAACTGAACAGGCGCGCGAGGGCTTCTGGGACAAGCTCAAAGGCAATTTCGACGACCCGATAATAAAAATTTTAATCTTCGCGTTGTGCTTGAACGTCTTCTTTGCGTTCATGGGTAAGGCGGAGTGGTATGAATCGGTCGGTATCGCAATGGCGGTTTTGCTCGCAACGCTGGTTTCGACTTTCTCCGAGTACAAGAACGAAAGCGCGTTCCAAAAGTTGCAGGGCGAGGCGTCGCTTATTAAGTGCAAGGTCTATCGCAACGGCGAAGTCACCGAAATTCCCATTAACGATATAACAATGGGCGATTGCGTGTTACTTCAGACGGGCGACAAAATTCCTGCTGACGGCGTGATTATCGACGGCTCTATCCAAGTTGACCAGTCGATTTTGAACGGCGAGGCGAAGGAAGAAACTAAAACTCCCGCGCCCGACGCACAAGCTGACGCCGAATCAGCCGAGAGTACCGACTTTCTCAACCCGCATAAAGTTTTCCGCGCGGCAGTCGTTGCGGGCGGTTCGGCAGTCATGCGCACTGTCACGCTCGGCGACAACACGGTTTACGGAAAAATCGCGGGCGAACTCCAAGTTGATGAGGACCGCGATACTCCGCTCAAGCTCAAGCTCGGTGACCTTGCAGGGCAGATTTCCAAGTTCGGTTATATCGGCGGCGTCGCGATTGCCGTTGCGTTCATGTTCGAGCGCATTGTTATTCAAAACAACTTCGACGGCGCGTTAATGGCGGCGTACTGCTCCGACTGGATGAACCTTTTAAACAGTCTCGTCGAAGCCGTCATGCTTGCAGTTATAATTATCGTTATGGCGGTGCCCGAAGGCTTGCCGCTCATGATTGCCATTGTCTCCGCGCAGAACATGGGCAAGATGTTAAAGGACAACGTCCTTGTCCGCAAAATCTCCGGCATTGAGACCGCCGGCAGTTTGAACCTTCTCTTCAGCGATAAGACCGGCACGATTACCAAAGGTTTGCTCGAAGTCGTCACCTTCCTTGACGGCACCGCGACTTTCACAGACACTTTCGACAAGCTCAGCAAAAAAGTTCAAAAGCTCGTCTCGTTGAGTGTTCGCTTTAATAACGGCGCAGTCATTGCGGGCGATAAGATTGTCGGCGGCAACATGACCGACCGCGCGTTGCTCGGCTTTATTATCGGCAAGGACGCGCCGCCCGAAGTCAAGGTTGATGACACGGTTCCCTTCGACAGCGCGAAGAAATATTCTATGGCTAAGGTCAGCGGCGACTTTAATTTGTGGCTTATCAAAGGTGCGCCCGAACGTCTCCTTGACAAGTGCAGTTACTACTACGACAGCGACGGCTTAAAGCAACCGCTCAAGTCGACCGCCGCGATTAACGCCAAAATTGATGAGCTTGCCAACCGCGCGATAAGAACTCTTGCACTCGTGACTTACGACGGCGAAGTTAAAGACGGCAACATTCCCGACAGCGGCTTAACCTTCGTGGGCGTAACGGGTATTCGCGACGACGTGAGACCCGACGCGATTAAGGCTATCGAGCAAGTTCACAGCGCGGGTGTTCAAGTCGTCATGATTACCGGCGACCGCAAAGAGACCGCGCAGGCGATTGCAAAAGAGGCGGGCTTGATTGAGATTGACGACGCCATTGTTATCACGAGTACCGAACTCAACGCAATGAGCGACGACGAAGTTAAGCAAAAGCTCCCGAAGATTCGCGTCATTGCCCGCGCCCTCCCGACCGATAAAAGCCGCTTGGTTCGTCTCGCGCAGGAGTTAAACTTGGTTGTCGGCATGACTGGCGACGGCGTCAACGATTCGCCCGCGCTCAAGAAGGCTGACGTCGGCTTTGCAATGGGCGGCGGCACCGAAGTTGCTAAAGAAGCGAGCGAAATTGTTATCCTCGACGACAATTTTAAATCAATCGGCAAGGCGATTCTCTACGGCAGGACAATCTTCAATTCGATTCGTAAATTTATAATCTTCCAGCTGACAATCAACGTCGGCGCGGTTTTAATCTCGTTTGTGTGTCCGTTGCTCGGCTTGGAAAATCCGCTGTCGATAACTCAAATCCTCTGGGTCAACCTGGTTATGGATACTTTGGCGGCGTTGGCATTCGGCGGTGAGCCGGCACTCGATAGATTTATGGAAGAGGCTCCAAAGCGGCGCGACGAGAAAATTATCAACAAGTACATGTACACGGCGATTGGCATGGGGTCGCTGTGGAGTTTCGCAATGAGCTTAGTCTTCCTGCTTACCGATTTTTCGCGCGACCACTTCCGCGACATCAACCCCGAAGGCGTCAACTTCACTTTCGGCGGCGACAGTGTTTATGTCTTGACGGGCTACTTCGCGTTCTTTATCTTTACGGCGGTGTTCAACGCCTTTAACGCCCGCACGGACAGGATAAATCTTTTCGACAACATCGGCGGCAACAGCGGCTTCTTGAAGGTCATGGGCTTAATTGTTGTCGTGCAAGTCGCTATGACTTATCTTGGCGGCGCGATTCTGCGTTGCTACGGCTTGACTATGACGGAGTGGGCGTTCGTTTTGGCTATGGCGTTCACGATTATTCCCGTCGACATTTGCCGTAAGTTGGTTATCGGCGGCTCGACTTAATTTTTTAACGATAAACATTTTGAAACGCAAAAACCCTCCGACACGCGCCGAAGGGTTTTTTTTTTACGATTGCGACCGTGCGCCGCGTTTTTTTGATTAATAAATACCGTCTTTGGAAGGTTTATTAGGTTCAATATTGTAAATACCGGCTGTGTCAGGATTCTTAGGATCAATCAGCCAAAGTCCGCCTGCGACCTTTTCGAGTTCCTCGTCGCTCAACTGTTCGAGTTTGTCATTGATTTTCTTAAGATTTTCATCGCGTGTTGCCATTGTTATCATCCTCCAAAATTTTTTTGAGTGGTTAATTTTCTTTCTGCCACTTATACGCGGCTTGTCAAGTTTTGTTACACGTCCCGAAAAATTTTTTCGCCGTAACTCTCAAGCGTTGCTCGGCGATTTTTTTTGCTCAAAATTGGTTTGCAACGCCAAAATCTGCTATAATGACGGAAATTTTTTTAGAGGTGATATTTTTGAAGGCAACACAGCTTTACGCTCCGACCCTGCGCGAGTCGCCGGCGGAGGCGGAACTTATCAGCCACAAGCTCATGTATCGCGCGGGCTTCATACGCAAGGCGGCGGGCGGAGTTTATTCGTACTTGCCGCTCGGTTGGCGCACGATGAAAAAAATCATGCAAATCATTCGCGAGGAAATGGACGCGGCGGGCGGTCAAGAAATCATGATGCCGATAATGCAACCCGCCGAGCTTTGGAAAGAGTCGGGGCGTTGGGCAGTCTACGGACCGGAAATGATGCGGCTCAAGGACCGTCACGGGCGCGAGTTTTCACTCGGACCGACGCACGAGGAAATGATTACAACGCTGATTCGCGACGAAGTGCGCTCCTATAAACAACTGCCGCTCATGCTCTATCAGATTCAAAATAAATATCGTGATGAAATTCGCCCGCGCTTTGGCTTAATGCGGAGCCGCGAATTTGTCATGAAGGATTTGTATTCCTTTGACCGCGACATTGACGGCATGAATGTTTCTTATCAAAAGATGTATGACGCTTACAGCAAGATTTTTGAGCGTTGCGGCTTGAAGTTCCGCGCGGTCGAGGCGGATAACGGCGCAATCGGCGGTGGTCACTCGCACGAGTTCACGGTTTTGGCTCCGAGTGGAGAAAGTAGCATTGCCTACTGCGAGGCTTGCAACTTTGCCGCGAGCGACGAGAAGGCTGAGCTTAAGAAAATCTGCGCGGCGGCTGAAGAACTTCGCCCGCTTGAAAAAGTTTCGACGCCCGATTGCCATACGATTGAACTTGTGAAAAACTTTTTGAAAGTGCCGATTGAGAAGACGATTAAAGCCGTTGCTTTCATGGATGACGCCGAGCGGTTGATTTTGGCGTTCGTCAGAGGAGATCACGAGGTCAACGAGATTAAAGTTATCAACGCGGTTGACGGCGTGAATCATCTCTACATGGCGGACGATAAATTGATTGAGGCGGCGGGCGGTTGCGCGGGCTTTATGAGTCCGATTGGCTTAAACGACAAGGCGATTGTGATTGTCGACGCTACTGTTATGGAAATGTATAACGCGGTTGCGGGAGCAAATGAAGTTGACACGCACTTTATCAACGTCACGCCGCGCAGGGACTTCAACGCGGAAAAAATTATCGTTACGGATATTCGCATGGTTCAAGAGGGCGACCCTTGCCCGCATTGCGGCGAGCCGCTTAAAATGACGCGCGGGATTGAAGTCGGGCAAGTCTTTACGCTCGGCAAAAAATATTCGGCGGCTCTTCATGCGACCTTCCTTGACGAAGACGGCAGAGAAAAATTTTTTGAGATGGGTTGCTACGGTATCGGCGTCGGGCGCACTATGGCGGCGGCGATTGAGCAGAACAACGACGCGGACGGGATTATCTGGAATAAAAACATTGCGCCGTTTGAAGTTGTGGTTGTGCCCGTCAACGCCAAAGACGACAAGCAACTTGCCCTTGCCGAAGAAATTTATAACGAGCTTAAAAATTCGGGCGTCGACGTTTTGCTTGACGACAGGAAGGAACGCGCGGGCGTCAAGTTCAAAGACTGCGACTTGATAGGTTATCCGTTGCGCGTGACGGTCAGCCCCAAGACTTTGGACAGCGGCAACGTCGAAATAAAAGTTCGTCGGAGCGGCGAGCTTATGAACTTTACCCGCGCAGAACTCGTCGGCAAGATTCGCGAGCTGTTGGGGACTCTATAAATGGAAAATCATTACGCATTACGCATTACGCATTGCGCATTGACTATCGCGGGTTCGGACAGTTCGGGCGGCGCGGGCATTCAAGCCGATTTGAAAACTTTTCTGGCAAACGGCGTGTACGGCATGAGCGCGATAACGGCTTTGACCGCGCAAAATACTTGCGGCGTGCGTTCGGTCATGAACTCGACGGCGGAATTTTTGAGCGACCAACTCGCCGCCGTGTTTGAGGACATTTTCCCCGACGCGGTTAAAGTTGGCATGGTGTCTTCGGCGGAGCTGATTGAAGTTATCGCGGGCAAGTTGAAGTTTTACGGCGCGAAAAATGTTGTCGTTGATCCCGTCATGATAGCGACTTCGGGCGCGAAACTCATTGACGAAGACGCGGTTAAGACGCTCAAGGAAAAACTTTTCCCGCTCGCGAAAATTATCACGCCGAACTTGCCGGAGCTTGAAAAAATTTCTGGGCAAAAGATTTCCACGCCGCGAGACATGGAACTTGCCGCGCAGAAAATTTTTAACAAGTATAATTGCTCGGTTTTGGCGAAGGGCGGGCACGGCTTCCAAGACGCCAACGACTATTTGTTTGACGGCGTGGGCGAGTGGTTTTACGGCAAGCGAATTGAAACGGCGAACACTCACGGCACGGGCTGTACGTTGAGTTCGGCGATTGCCGCTAATCTCGCCAAAGGTCACGACCTTAAAAAATCTGTCGGGCTTGCGAAAAGTTATCTGACTGGCGCACTGTCTACAGATTTAAATCTCGGCGCGGGCAGTGGTCCGCTGAATCACGGTTGGAATCTGCGCGACTAAAAAATTTTTAAAAACCTGTCGTTCGATAGAGCGGCGTTTTTTTTTATGTGATATAATCGTCAAAAAGCGTTGGGAGTTGGTTTAATGACGAAAATTATTACCGGCGTGAAAATTTCTGAGGAAGATTTTAAGTCGGACGGCGAGGACTTTTCCGCGCAGTTGAAAAGTGCGCTGTTGAATTGCGACAACGTCCGCGCGGGGCTTGACCCTTACGACGAAAATATTTTGTTCGACCCGAATCGCGGACATTGGGATTTGTGGGACTTCGACACGGACGGCGGCAAGGAAATTATTCTGGCGGAAAATTTTGTGGCGCGTGACCCTGCCGACGACGTTTCAAGCGGGATTGTCGCGATTGACTTTGGCACGAGCCGCACGGTCGTTGTCTACGAGAACGAGCATTCGCAGATTTTGCCTTTGCAGGTCGGCAACGGCTCTTTTGGCAACAGCGAAGATTTTTCCGCGAAGTATGAAAATCCGACGGTTATCCAGTTCATTGACATTGAAAATTTTTTGACGGCGTACTATTGGCGCGAGGGGCGACCGTTCACGAAGTGGAGCGACGTAAAAGTTTCGCACGCGGCTTTTGAAAATCTTTTGAACGGCGGCTCGGAGAAATTTTATTCGTTCCTGACAGATTTAAAGCATTGGTGCGGTTCAAAGTCACAGTTCATGTTGCGCGACGAGAAAAAATTTATCACACAGCTTGCGCCGTTCGCGGACTTGGCAGATGACGAGGTTAATCCGCTGGAAATTTACGCGTATTATCTCGGACTTTACATCAACAACATGCAGCAGGAGCGGCACATTTTTTTAAATTATATTTTGTCGTTCCCCGTGACTTATGAACGTTCGGTTCGCGAAAAAATGCGGCTGTGTTTCGAGCGGGGCTTGCGGAAGTCATTGCCGACCGCGCTCCTTTCCAACGAAACTGTCATGAAAAAATTTTCTGTGCTTGAAGGTACGAGCGAGGCGGCTGCTTATGCGGTGACGGCGTTGCAGGAATACGGTTTTGAACCTTCGGGCGAGGAAGAAAATTATTACGCGGTCTTCGATTTTGGCGGCGGCACGACTGATTTTGATTTTGGTTTTCTGCGCGAGTCTTCGAGCGACCGCTACGATTATTTGCTTGTGCATTTCGGCGAGAACGGCGACAGGACTTTGGGCGGCGAAAATCTCTTGAAGTTGCTTGCATTCGAGATTTTTAAGTCGAACCAAGATAAATTGATTGTTGAGGGCGGCAAAATTCCGTTCACATGGGCGACTGACAAGGAAAATTTCGCGGGTTCGGAGGCAGTTATCAAGAATTCGCAAGAGGCTCATGCTAATATGCACATTTTGACGGAAAAAATTCGTCCGATTTGGGAAAATCCCGACTCGAACGACGCGAAAGACATTTTAAGCAAAAAAGTTGTTGAGGTAAATCTTTTCCGCGACGACGGGCAAATTGTTAAGAATTTTAGCTTGAAGATTGATTTTGACATGCAAAAAATTCTTCGCGAGCGCATTAAAGAGGGCATAAACAACTTTTTTATCTCAATGCGTGAGGCTTTCGAGAAATCTGGCAAAAATTCTCTGCGCAAAATTAAATCTCTAAAAGAAATCGACGAAATTTCTATATTTCTTGCCGGAAACTCGTCAAAATCCAAAATAGTCAACGAACTTTTTAATGAATATATTTCCCCTGCGGAGGATACGCGGCTTGCCGAAGATGAAAATCCCTTTGCTAACGGGCGATTAAAGCGCGGTTATGAGCTTAAAGGCGATTATTTCATGCAAAAAGGCAGTATTTATCGGCGCGATTATAATGGTTTGGAAGTTTGGTTGGGCGATATGGATAATTCCGACGACCAAATTGTTTTAAGCGAAGCTGTGAAAAAAGTCCCGACAAATCGTTCAAGTGAAAAATCTCCTGTCGAAATTTTGTTTGGCGAGGATTTTAAAGTGCCGAAATTCAAGATTTATCCCGCACTCGGCACAAAATCGGCTCATGAACTCCAAAAAGCGCGTGGAATTGTTGAAATTCGCGATGATTTAGCCGCTCCGACAGGTAAAACGGGCGTTGCCTTTGGGCTTTTGCTGTCGAGAGCTGGCGGTTTGATAAAAACTGAACATATTACGCCCGAAAACTCTAAAACTCCCTTTGCTTATTACGTCGGCAGGAATAAAAAGCGCAAATTTAAAACCGTCCTTGACCGCAACACTAAGTTTGGAATTTGGCATGCTTTTATCGACGCGGGCGACAGTTTCGACATTTTTTATACAAATTTGCCCGAATCCGCCTCAAATCTGATGAATATTCAGAAGGCAAAGCGCATTACAATTCAAATTGACAAGCCAAACGAAGATTTAACCGTTTATATTCGCGCAATTAAATCAAACGTTATTGAATATAAAATCGCGCAAAATGCTGATGAATTGTCCAATGAGGAGCTTATTTCCGAGCAAATCGAGCTGATTTAAAGTATTTTTGGAGGAAAAACGGTTGAATGACGAAATTTTTATGCGCGAGGCGTTGAGAATTGCCAAAAATGCGGAAGGTAGAACGTCGCCCAATCCACTGGTCGGCGCGGTAGTAGTTAAGGACGGAAAAATTATTGCGGAAGGTTGGCACCGTCAAGCGGGAACGCCACACGCCGAAGTTCACGCGCTAAATATGGCGGGCGAACTCGCAAAGGGCGCAACTCTCTACGTCACGCTTGAGCCGTGCTCATATTTCGGCAAGACGCCGCCTTGCGTTAATAAAATTATCGAATCTGGGATAAAGCGCGTCGTCGCCGCCATGAAAGACCCCAATCCTAAAGTTTCGGGGCGTGGCTTTGAGATTTTAAAAAACGCGGGAATTGAGGTTGAAATCGGCGTTTTGGAGGCGGAATCACGCGCTTTAAACGAAGTTTTCTTGAAATTTATCACGAAAAAGCTCCCGTTTATCACTTTAAAGTTCGCGAGTTCGCTTGACGGGAAAATTGCGACGTTTAGCGGCGAATCTCAATGGATAAGTTGCGAGGCGTCGAGGAAATTTACTCATCACCTGCGCGACATCAACGATGCGATTTTAGTCGGAATTGGCACGGTTTTAGCCGATAATCCGAGCTTGACGACGCGCCTTGTCGAAGGGAAAAATCCTGTTCGCGTTATTGTCGACAGCAACGCGCGAATTCCGCTCAATGCAAAGGTCGTGACCGATAAATCTGCGCGAACAATTATAGCAGTTACGGAAAATGCTCCTGCAGAAAAAATTTCCGCGCTAAAAAATTTAGGCGTCGAGATAATTTATGCGGGCGGAGAAAAGCGCGTTGACCTAAAGATTTTAATGGAAAAACTCGCCGAACATGAAATAACGTCGGTTTTAGTCGAAGGAGGCGGCACAATTCATTTTTCCATGCTAAAAAGTGGGATTGTCGATAAAATATTGGCATTTATCGCGCCAAAAATCATAGGCGGAGCAAATTCTTTAACGTCAGTCGAGGGAATTGGCTTTGAAAAACTGGCGGAGGCGGTCGAAATTAAAGATTTTACCGCAGAAAAAATCGGCGAAGATATTTTATTGAGCGGCTATATTCGAGAAAAATTTTAGGAGATGAATTTAATGATACCGAAAATTTTACAGGCAGACATTACGACTTTGAAGGTTGATGCGATAGTCAATGCGGCGAATACTGAACTTTTAGCGGGCGGAGGCGTTTGCGGCGCGATTTTCCGAGCGGCGGGTCATCGCGAACTGCAAGAGGCGTGTAATAAACTCGCGCCGATTCAAACGGGCGAGGCGGTCATAACGCCCGGTTTCAACTTGCCCGCGAAGTTCATTATTCACACGGCGGGACCCGTTTATCACGACGGAAAACACGGCGAGCCGGCACTTTTGCGCAACTGCTACACCAACAGTTTAAAACGCGCCGTCGAACACAATTTGCAAAGCGTCGCCTTCCCGCTGATTTCGAGCGGCATTTACGGCTACCCCGCCAACGAGGCAATGCTCATTGCTTTTACCGCGATTCGCGATTTTTTGACGACGCATGACATGGAAGTTATTTTAACCGTGATAAATTCGCGTTTTATTGACGAATTCAAGGCGGTTGCGCGGCAACTCGGCTACGTGACGGAGGCGGCGATTTGAATATAAAAAAGGAATTGCCGCACTTTTACATTGGGAATTCGCTCGGCGGTCAGCAGGAATGGTATTCGCGAATCACGGATTTTGGAATGCATGTCGGCGGCTGCGCGGCGATAACTGCTTGCGATTGCGCCATTTATTTTGAAAAATATTTCGATATTAGCGGGCTTTATCCCTTTGATTTACAAAATATCACGCGCGAAGACTATTTAAAGTTCGGAAAAATAATGGAGCCGTATTTGTATCCGCGCTGGTCGGGCGTTGACAAGTTGGAGATATATTTGGAAGGATTCGGGCTTTTTTTGAGCGATAGAGATGTAAAAAGCATAAAAATGCACGGCTGGTCGGGCGAAAATCAGCTTTTCGACACGCAAAAAATTATTTGCTCTCAAATCGACGCGGGGTTTCTTATTCCTTGCTTAAATTTAAATCATCAATCGCGAATTTTGCAGGATTATGTTTGGCATTGGTTCATTTTAAACGGCTATGAAATTCGCGACGAACAATTTTTTGTCAAGGCAATTTCTTACGGAGTCGGGTGTTGGTTCGACTTTTCGACGCTGTGGGATACCGGTTATCAAAAAAAAGGCGGCTTAATTTTGTTTGAAAATTGACATGGAAAGGCAAAAGTGCTATTTTAATTGAAACTTGGGGCGGAGTGAAAATCTCCACCGGCGGTGACAGTCCGCGAGCCAGAAAAGCAATGCGTAATGCATAATGCGCAATGCGTAATTGAAAAATCATTACGAATTACGCATTACGAATTACGAATTGAAAAAGGCATGATTCGGCGAAATTCCGAGACCGACGGTTAAAGTCCGGATGGAAAAGTTTTAAATAGGTTGAATTTACCCGCCTTAAGTTTTGGAGGCGGTTTAATTTTTTTCGGAGGGCAAAATGTTTACGGGAATAATTGAGGAAGTCGGGCGGCTCAAGAGTTTTGACGGCGCAAGGATAGAAATTTCGTGCGAAAAAATTTTATCGGATATAAAAATCGGCGACAGCATTTCGACGAATGGCATTTGCTTAACTGTTGTGGACTTCGGCGAAAATTACTTTGCGGCGGACGTCATGCCCGAAACGTTCAGAAAGACTTCGCTGGCGGATAAGAATTTCAACTTGGAACGCGCCTTGAAAGTCGGCGACAGGCTCGGCGGGCATATCGTCAGCGGACACATTGACGGCGTCGGAAAAATTTCAAAAATCGTCGCGGAAGGTAACGCCCTTTTAATAAATGTGACGGCGGAAAGTGCTTTTCTCAAGCAGATTGCGGCGAAAGGTTCGGTTGCGCTTGACGGGATAAGCTTGACGGTTGTTGACGCGGGCGCGGAAAATTTTTCAGTCTCAATGATTCCGCACACGCGCGAGGTCACAAATTTTAAAAGTAAGCGCGTCGGCTCTCTCGTGAACATTGAAACAGATATTTTAGCGAAATACATTGAGCGGCTGACGAATTTTAAGCAGAAAACGACGATAACCGAAGATTTTTTGATAGAAAACGGCTTTATTTGAGTAGGAGGAATTTTTATGGGCGAATTTGCAACCGTTGAGCAGGCGATTGAGGACATCAGGCGCGGCAAAATGATTGTGGTTATCGACGACGCCGACCGCGAAAACGAGGGCGATTTGATTATCGCGGCGGAGACCGTGACGCCCGCCGATATAAATTTTATGGCGACGTACGCGAAGGGCTTGATTTGCACGCCGATTGACGGCAAGCGGCTTGACGAGTTGGACATTGGGCAAATGGTCGCGAACAACACCGACAACCACGAGACCGCGTTCGCCGTTTCGATTGACGCTTACGACACCGAGACCGGCATTTCTGCCTACGAACGCTGCCACACGATTAAAATGCTGCTCGATAAAAATTCTAAGGCGTCGAGTTTCAGAAAGCCCGGTCATGTTTTTCCGTTGCGTTCGGTTGAAGGCGGAGTACTTCGCCGCGCTGGTCACACCGAAACTACAACCGATTTGGCGCGACTTGCTGGCTTTTATCCCGCAGGACTTTGTTGCGAGATTATGGACGACGACGGGCACATGATGCGCACGGAAAAATTAAAAAAGTTCGCAATTCGTCACGGCTTGAATATAATAACTGTCCGCTCGCTGATTGAGTATCGCAAGCGCACGGAAAAATTTGTTAAAATGATTGCCGACGTCGACTTTCCGAGTAAGTACGGTCATTTTCGGCTTAAAGCTTACGAAAGTACTGTTGACGGCAAATGTCATCTCGCGATTGTCAAAGGCGACGTGGCGGGCAAGGAAAATGTTTTGGTTCGTGTACATTCGGAATGCTTGACGGGCGACGCGCTCGGCTCCTTGCGTTGCGACTGCGGAGATCAACTCGCGACTGCTTTAAGAAAAATTGATGAGGCGGGCGAAGGCGTCTTGCTTTACATGCGGCAGGAGGGGCGCGGAATTGGGCTTGCAAATAAAATTCGGGCGTACGCTCTTCAAGACGAGGGCAAAGATACCGTTGAGGCAAATATTTTGCTCGGCTTTCAACCCGATTTGCGCGATTACGGAATAGGCGCACAGATTTTAACGGACTTGGGCTTGACGACGATAAAACTTTTGACAAATAACCCGTCGAAACGCGCGGGCTTGGAAGGGCACGGCTTGACGATAACGGAAAGATTGCCTATAGTAATCGCGCCGACTAAGTTCGATAAAAAATATCTTAACGTCAAAAAAATTAAAATGGGTCACGTATTCGAGGAGGAAAAGAAATGACTTTTGAAGTTGTTCGTATCAGCGGGCAAAGTTATAATTCACTGCCCAATCAATCTGATACGAATTTCTTTATTGACCGCAAAAAAGATTCCAATATGCTTTTAATTATCTTGGCGGGTTACAAGCCATATCTCTTTGAAGATGTTTTTGCTCGCGTCAAAGCTTTCACGCCGAATCATTTTGATATTTGCATAACGTCATCGGGCTTGTTCGACGAGAGACTGAATAAAATTGCGGCGGAAAATGATTGGTCGTATCTGAGCACGGCGAAAAATAATATCCCGCTTGCGCAAAATTTGGCGATAATGCTTCACGACAAGGCGGAATTCATTTACAAAATGGACGAAGATATTTTCGTCACGGCGGGGACTTTTGAGACGCTTTTAAAAACTTATTCCCACGTCTTAAATTACGGGCATTACAAAGTAGGTTTTGTTGCGCCGCTGATTCCGATTAACGGCTACGGGCATATTCGAGTTTTAGAAAAGCTCGGCTTGCTTGAGACTTACGAGAAAACCTTCGACTCGGTTTTATATGGGGCGCATGCTGAAAAGATGATTTCTACTAATCCGGAAGTCTCAAAATTTTTCTGGGGCGAGGGCGGCATTGTTCCTTCTATCGACGCGATGAACGCCGCATTTAGGATTTTGAGAATCTCTTACAGCATTTGCTCTGTGCAGTTCAATATCGGTTGTATTTTGTTTTATCGCGAATTGTGGGAGGCAATGGGCAATTTTATTGTCAACTTGGATAATGAGGGATTAGCTTTGGATGAGCAACAAATTTGCCATTTTTGCTTGTCGAACTCTTTGGCAATGGTCATCGCGGAAAATGCGGTCGTCGGTCATCTTTCCTTCCGTCAACAAAACGCCGCAATGAAGGAATATTACTTAACGCACCGCGAGAAATTCCGTTGTCCGATTTAAAAATTTTGGAGGTATTAAAATGAATATTTACGAAGGCAACATCACGGGAAAAAATTTGAAGTTCGCGATTGTCGTTGCGCGTTTCAACGAGTTTATCACGAACAAGCTTTTGGGCGGCGCACTCGACGCGCTGAAACGTCACGAGACGCCCGAAGAAAATATTTCGGTCGTTTGGGTGCCGGGCTGCTTTGAAATTCCGCTCGTGGCAAAAAAATTGGCGTCGAGTAAAAATTTCGACGCGGTAATCTGCTTGGGTGCGGTGATTCGCGGCGCAACGACCCATTACGATTATGTTTGCAATGAAGTTTCAAAGGGTATCGCGCAGGTTGGACTTCAAAGCGGCGTCCCGACGATTTTCGGCATTGTCACGACGGAAAATATTCAACAGGCGATTGAACGCGCGGGCACAAAGTCGGGCAACAAGGGCTTCGACGCCGCTGTCTCCGCTATGGAAATGGCGAACCTCGTCAAAGCACTGCCGACTGAAGAAACTTTGAACGCGCCGCCGAAGAAAAGACGCGGTCGCCGCCCCAAAAATCCCGAAGTCACTCAAGAACAATGACGGAGCCGCTTGAAAGTCTCGCGCCGAAATGATTCATAAATTCTTCTCCCGAACAATGACACGGGAGAACTTTTTTTACGCCAAAACTTTTAAGCTCGGCAAGCGTCCGAAAAATTCTGTCCTGCGTCGCGCCCGTCAAATGCAAGCCGCCAATCACCGAGTTAATCGGCAAATTAAATCGCTCGCGAACATCGGCAACGATATTTAAAATGCCCGCGTGTGCGCAAGCCGTCACAATCGCTAAGCCGTCGCCCTCACGCAAAATTAAAACAATCTCGTCGCTGAAGTCGTCGGGAAGTTTTTTATCGCCGCGCACAAATTTTTTCGGAATAACTTCAAAGTCATAACGCCGCTTGAAATTGCCTACAAGCCAAGTATCCTCGTCAAGCTCCAACACGTCGTGACAAATTTCTTGCCGAATGCCCCGCGCAGTCAAAAACTTTTCGTCAAAGCCACAACCGCGATATTTTAGGGAAGTAGGGAATGAGGGAAATAGGGAAGTAGAAGAATATTTTTCTTCCCAAAAGTTTTCGCCCGTAAAAACTTTATCAATCTGCGCGAAGTTCAAAAGCTTTGGAAAGCCGCCCGCATGGTCATAATGCGAGTGGCTCAACACCGCAAACTTTATCCCGCGCAGGTCGACGCCCATAATCTTCGCATTGTCGAATGCCGCGCCCGTGTGTCCGCAGTCGAAAATAAATTTACTCCGCGCCGTCTCGACAAAAAAGCTCAAGCCGTGCTCCGCGATAAGCTCCGAGCCAGCGGGCTTCGTGTTCTCGATTAAAATTTTTAAAGTCGCCATGCAATCACCTGTTCCCTGCGAAATTTTTTTGCTATAATTACTGTACAAAAAATTTTTGGAGGTTGCAACATGAGAACTATTCATACGGACAAAGCCCCCGCCGCCGTCGGTCCCTATAGCCAGGCGATTAAGGTCAACGGCTTGCTCTACACGTCGGGGCAAATCGCGATTGACCCCGTTGTCGGCAAGATCGTTGCGACGAATATTGAGGGACAAGCCGCGCAGTGTTGTAAGAATTTAGGCGCGATTTTGGAGGCGGCGGGCTACGACTTCAGCGAGGTTTTCAAGACGACGTGTTTCCTTGCCGACATTGCCGACTTCAAAGCCTTTAACGCGGTTTATGAAAAATATTTCGTCAGCAAGCCCGCGCGTAGTTGCGTTGCAGTTAAGGACTTGCCCGCCGGTGCACTCTGCGAAATTGAATTGATCGCGGCTAAATGATTTGCGTTGAAAATTTGCGCCACG
This sequence comes from Quinella sp., assembly GCA_045118435.1. Taxonomy (GTDB): domain Bacteria; phylum Bacillota; class Negativicutes; order Selenomonadales; family Selenomonadaceae; genus Quinella. Next base: position 15,779 of record JBGUYA010000002.1, read on the forward strand.
TCTACAAAAGTTCCGCAGGTGATAAACTCGCGCTCGACGACTTAAAGTTTTCCATTAATGACGGCGAGTTTGTCGCGATTATCGGCACCAACGGTAGCGGCAAGTCGACACTCGCCAAACATTTCAACGCGCTACTTCTTCCGACGGCGGGCAAAATTTTTGTTGACGGTCTCGACACTTCCGACCAAAATAATCTTTGGCAAATCAGAAAAAATGTCGGCATGGTCTTTCAAAACCCCGATAGCGAAATTGTCGCCGCGATTGTCGAAGATGACGTTGCGTTTGGCTTGGAAAATCTCGGCATTGCGCCCGAAAAAATCCGTGAACGCGTTGACCTTGCGCTTGATTCTGTCAACATGACCGATTATAAAAAGTTCGCGCCGAGCAAACTCAGCGGCGGGCAAAAGCAACGAATCGCTATTGCGGGCGTGATTGCCATGCACACGAAAATTATTGTCTTCGACGAACCGACCGCAATGCTCGACCCGCAAGGTCGCCGCGAGGTTCTGGAAATGGTCAAGCGATTGCACGCGCAAGGCAAGACGATAATTTATATTACGCACTTTATGGAAGAGGCGGCGGCGGCGCAAAGAGTTTTAATAATGGAAGGCGGACGAATTATCAAAGACGACACGCCGCGCGAAATTTTCACGGACATTAAAGAAATGCGGCGGCTCGGATTCAACGTACCTGTTGCCGCCGAACTCGCCGCGCGTCTCAGAAAAAAATTCAAGCTCCCGCCCAAAATCCTAACAGCAGATGAACTAGTCGAGGCATTTAAATGATTAGTGTTAAAAATGTCGGTTATACTTACATGAAGGGCACGCCGTTTGAAAAGGTCGCGCTGAAAAATATTTCGTTCGACGCGGCGGTGGGCGAAGTTTTGGCGATTGCGGGGCATACCGGCTCCGGCAAGTCGACGCTGATTCAGATTATCGCGGGCTTGATTGAGTTGCAAAGCGGCTCCGTCAAGATTGACAGCTTGCCCGTCGCCGATAAAAAAATTCGCCGACTCGTCGGGATTGTCTTCCAATATCCCGAACATCAGCTTTTCGAGGAAACCGTTGAGCGCGATATTGCATTCGGACCAAAAAATTTCGGCTTAAGCGAGTCGGAAATCTCTGCGCGAGTTGAAGAGGCAATGCGGCAAGTCGGACTGCCCGCCGATTTAAAAAACGTCTCACCATTCGAGTTATCGGGCGGACAAAGGCGGCGCGTCGCAATCGCGGGAATTCTCGCACTCAAGCCGAAGTATTTAATCCTTGACGAACCGACCGCCGGACTTGACCCGCTCGCGAAAAGAAATTTGCTTGGAGAAATTTTTGGGGCGATAAAAAAATCGGGCGTCACGATAATTTTAGTCTCGCACAACATGGAAGACATTGCCCGCTTTGCAAATCGTGTCGTCGTCTTGGCGCAAGGAGAAATTTTATTCAACGGGACGCCGCGCGAACTCTTTGCCCGCGAAGAAATTTTAGCCCGCGCAGGACTGGAGCCGCCGCCTATCACTCAAATTTTGCACAAGCTTAACATTAGCGAACAAGCCTTGACGCTAGACGAGGCGGAGAAACTTATCACAAAAACTTTCAACAAAAAGCCTGTCGCTCTGGATAGAACCCAAAAATAAATCGGGTTTTGTCCAAAGAGTCGAGGCTTTTTTATTTCAAGTCACTGTGATAAAATTGCGCAAAAAGCTTTGGAGGTTGCCAATGGTTAAGAGGATTTACGTTGAGAAACGCGCGGGCTTTGACGTACCGGCAAAGCAGTTGCTTGAAGACTTCCGCGAGACGTTAGACATTAAAAATTTGTCGGGCGTGCGATTGTTCGTGCGCTACGACGTGGAAGATTTGAGCGACGAAGATTTTTTGAAAGTGCGCGACATTGTCTTTCGCGAGCCGAACGTTGATAATTTTTACTATGAGTTGCCCGACGACCTAGACGCCGCGAAAACTTTTGCGGTTGAGTATTTGCCGGGGCAGTTCGACCAAAGAGCCGATTCCGCCGCGCAGTGTGTTCAGCTTGTCACGGGAAAGGACTTGCCGATAATCCATTCTGCGCGGGTAATTTCGTTGCTCGGCGACATTTCGGCTGACGACTTCGCCAAAATCAAAGCCTACTCGATTAACGCGATTGAATCACGCGAGGCGGGCTTTGAACTTCCCGCGACCTTGAAAATTTCCGCAGAGACGCCGCCCGACGTTGAGACTTTGAAAAACTTTAACGACTTCAACGACGACGCATTGAAAAATTTTTTGACGGAGCGCGGCTTGGCAATGAACCTCGACGACTTGAAGTTTTGCCAGAAATATTTCCGCGACATTGAACACCGTCCACCAACAATTACAGAACTGAAAGTTATCGATACTTATTGGAGCGATCATTGCCGACATACGACTTTCACGACCGCGATTGATGACGTGACTTTTGACGCGGGCGCGGAGGTTGTCGAACGCGCTTTTAAAGAATATCTTGCCGTTCGCAACCCTGCCAAAGATATTTCGCTGATGGACTTGGGGACGATTGGCGCGAAGATTGTCAAGCCCGTAAATCTCGACGAGTCGGAGGAAATTAACGCTTGCTCGATAAAAATTAAGGCGACGATTGACGGGCGCGAGAAAGATTGGCTGGTCATGTTCAAGAATGAGACGCACAATCACCCGACCGAGATTGAGCCGTTCGGCGGCGCGGCGACGTGTCTTGGCGGAGCGATTCGCGACCCGTTGAGCGGGCGCAGTTTCGTTTATCAGGCGATGCGCGTGACGGGTGCGGCTGATCCTCGCAAAAAATTTTCCGAGACGTTGCCGGGCAAGTTGCCGCAGAAAAAAATCGTTCGCGGCGCGGCGCAAGGTTACAGCTCCTACGGAAATCAAATCGGACTCGCGACGGGACAGGTCAAAGAAATTTATCATGAGGGCTATCTTGCCAAGCGTATGGAAATCGGCGCGGTTATTGCGGCGGCTCCCGCTGAAAATGTCGTTCGCAGTCGACCCTGCGCGGGTGACAAAGTTATTTTGCTCGGCGGACGCACTGGGCGTGACGGCATTGGCGGCGCGACGGGTTCAAGCAAAGTTCACACGACAAAATCCCTCACGACAGCGGGCGCGGAAGTTCAGAAGGGCAATCCGCCTACCGAACGCAAGATTCAACGTCTCTTCCGAAATAAAAATGCCGCGCAGTTGATTAAGCGTTGCAACGACTTTGGCGCGGGCGGCGTGGCGGTTGCAGTCGGCGAACTCGCGGCGGGCTTGCAGATAAATCTTGACGCAGTGCGCAAAAAATATGACGGGCTTGACGGCACTGAGCTTGCTATTTCGGAAAGTCAAGAGCGCATGGCGGTTGTGCTTGATAAAAATGACGTTGAAAAATTCATTGCGCTTGCCGACGCGGAGAACTTGGAGGCTTACGAAGTCGCGGAGGTCACCGACAGCGGGCGCATGATTATGAATTGGCGCGGCGCGGAGATTGTCAACATCAGCCGCAAATTTTTCGACACCAACGGCGTTAAGCGGCATGTTAGGTGTCAGGTGTCAGGAATCGGGAATCAGGGTGGCGATAAAAATTGCTCGTGGCTTGAAAATCTGCGCGGGTTAAATGTTTGCTTGCAAAAAGGTTTGGTTGAGCGATTCGATTCGACGATTGGCGCGGCGACGGTTCTAATGCCGTTCGGCGGCAAGAATCAGCTGACACCTGCGGAAGGCATGGTTGCAAAAATTCCTTGCGTCGGTGAGACTTCGACAGCAACCGCGATGACGTTCGGCTTTGACCCGAATGTTTCTGAGCAAAGTCCGTATCACGGCGCGATTGACGCAGTGACAAGTTCGCTTGCAAAGTTGGTTGCACTCGGCGCGGATTATTCAAAGGCTTATCTGACTTTCCAAGAGTATTTTGAGAAACTCGGCGAAAATCCGAAGAAATGGGGCAAGCCTCTTGCGGCGTTGCTTGGCGCGTTCATTGCGCAGAAAAATTTCGGCGTGGCGGCAATCGGTGGCAAGGATTCAATGAGCGGCACCTTTGAAAACTTAAATGTTCCTCCGACGCTGGTAAGTTTCGCGGTTGCGGTCGTCGACGCGGAAAAAGTTATCTCGCCCGAATTCAAAGCCCCGAATCATAAAGTTTATCTGGTTGAATGTCCGCGCGACGTTGACGGCGTTCCGAACTTCGACACGCTCAAGAAAAATTTCGCGCGAGTTCACGAACTTATCTGCGCGGGGAAAATTGTTGCGGCGATGAGCTTGAAGGCGGGCGGCATTAGCGAATGCATTTCCAAAATGGCAATCGGCAACGACATAGGCTTTAGGCAATTAGGAATTAGGAATGAGGAATTAGGAATTAATTACGGAAGCTTGATTGTTGAGGCGACGAGCGAGCTTGGGTTCAAACTTTTAGGCGAAACTATTTCCGAGCCTGTGATAAAAGTTGGTGACGAAGTTATTTCTCTCGACGACGTGAAACGCGCCCTTGCCGAGCCGCTTGAAAAAATTTTCCCGACGAGTATTAGGGAAGTAGGGAATGAGAGAAATAGGGAAATAGAAAGTAAAGATTTTACTACTTCCCAACTTCCCTATTTCCCTACTTCCCTTAGTAGCATCAAGCCGCGAATATTTATTCCCGTGTTTCCAGGCACGAATTGCGAATACGACAGCGCGAAGGTTTGGCAAGCGGCGGGCGGCATTCCCGACGTGTTTATCGTTCGCAACTTGACGCCGCAAGCCGTCGAGGAGAGCATTTCCGTTATGGCGGAAAAAATTAGAGCCGCGCAGATTATCATGTTGCCGGGTGGCTTTAGCGGCGGCGACGAACCCGACGGCTCCGGCAAATTCATTGCGGCGACGTTCAGAAATAAAAAAATCGCGGAAGAAGTCATGAAACTCCTGCACGAGCGCGATGGCTTGATTTTGGGCATTTGCAACGGTTTTCAAGCGTTAATTAAACTTGGCTTGCTACCCTACGGCGAAATTCGCGATTTAGAAGAGGATTCTCCGACCTTAACGCATAACTCGTTGGGGCGTCACGTAAGCCAATACGTTCAAACGCGCGTTTCAAGCAATTTATCCCCTTGGCTTGCGAAAAATAAAGTCGGCGACGTTCACTCAATCGCGGTAAGTCACGGCGAGGGCAGATTTGTTGCGAGCGACGCTTGGCTTAAAAAACTTTCCGACAATGGGCAAATCGCGACGCAATACGTTGACTTCGACGCCGAGCCGACTGCCGCCCTGCCCTTTAACCCGAACGGCTCGGCTTGGGCGATTGAGGGCATTACCGACGCGAGCGGCAAGATTTTCGGGAAAATGGGGCACTCCGAGCGCATCGGCTCCAACGTCGCCAAGAACATAGCGGGCGATAAAGACCAAAAACTTTTCGCGGCGGGCGTCGAATATTTTTCGTGAAGTGATATAATGTCGAACAAAAATTTTAGGAGCGATTGACATGTTGATTGACAACGAAGATAAAAATTTGGTCGAGAGAAAAATTTCGAGCGAGACGATTTTTGACGGCGTGTTGTTGCATGTGCGCAAGGACGAAGTCGAACTTCCAAACGGTCACAAGGCAACGCGCGAATGGATTAAACACCCCGGCGCGGCGGCAGTAATTCCGCTCTTGCCCGACAATCAAATTATTCTCGTGCGGCAATTCCGCTATCCCGTCGGCAAGGTTACGCTTGAAGTTCCTGCGGGCAAGCTTGACAAACTCGGCGAAGACCCGATTGAGTGTGCAAAGCGCGAACTCTCGGAGGAAACAGGTTACACGGCAGAAAAGTTCTGGAAGCTCACGACGATTGCAACGACCGTCGGCTTTACTGACGAATATATCCACTTGTACGCGGCGAGTGACCTCAAGCCCGGCAAAATTCATCCCGACTCCGACGAATTTATCAACGCCGTCAAAGTTCCGTTGACCGCCGCGCTTCAAATGGTCGAGAGCGGAAAGATTTTCGACGCGAAGTCCGCCGTCTCGATCCTTTTGCTCGCCAAACAAGTTTTTCTCAAAAAATAATCGGAGGCGATTTAATGTTTGATGATCTTGGCGGATTTTTAATGAATTTGATTGCGGGCTTGCCGGGCATTGTCATTGCGATGACTGTTCACGAATATTCACACGCTCGCGTTGCCTACGCGCTCGGCGATTTTACTCCGCGACTTCAAGGACGTTTGACGCTCAACCCCGCCGCGCACGTTGACCCAATCGGGCTGTTAATGCTTTTTATAGTTCACTTCGGCTGGGCAAAGCCCGTTCAGATAAACCCGCTCAACTTTTCCAATCCGCGCAGAGACGATATTTTAGTCTCGCTTGCCGGTCCCGTGTCAAATTTAATCGTATCGTTCGTCGCGCTGATAGTTTTGGTCATGCTCGCGAAGTTGGATCTGCCGCTGTCGGAGGGCGTGCTCGTCGTCTTCAATCTAATAATCGTCTACAATATCAACTTCGCAATCTTCAACATGTTGCCAATTCCGCCGCTCGACGGCTCGCATATCCTGCGAAATTTATTGCCGTACAACTTGGCGCGGGCTTATGAACAACTCGAACGCTACAGCTTCATCTTTTTAATCATAATCATTGCGACGCCTGTCCTTAGTTATGTCTTCGTGCCGTTGCAGAGATTTATCTTCGGCATTTTTAGGAATATCGTCGACGTTTTGCTTTGAATTAAAAAGCCCCGAATCAGCTTCGGGGTTTTTTCATGCGTCGATATTTTTCAAGTTCAACTTTTCGGCAAGCGCAATCACTTTGTCGTAATAACCGCCCTTGAAAAATTTGCAAGCTACGTTGTCTACGCCCAATAAATCGCCATCGTCGTTTTTCGACATTGCCCGACCGCGACAACCGCCCGAACACCGATTTTTATACTCGCAAGCCGCGCAGGTCGGATTAGCTTTGAAATAATCTTCCATTCGCGTGTTGATAAAGTTCATATATGCGCCGTCGTTAAGCAATTCCTTCAACGGCTTGTCAAATATCGTCGAAAAATGTTTCATACCTTTTGAATTAAAGCCCATTGGCGGACACGGCATTACAAATCCGTTAAAATCTATGTGAATCGAGTTGCGAACTTGCCCGCATAAACAATTTCTATCGATATTTACGTCTTCGGGAGCCTTCGCCATAGGAATTCTGTATTCAGTGGCGTTAATTCCCTCGAAAACTCCTACCAAACTTATCGGAATAGGTGCACCATCGGCAATATATTGCGGAATGTAATCGATTAGGGCGTTAAAAAGCTCGTCGGTCGATAAAATCTGTTCGCTCATGCCCAAAGCATCGCCGTCTTCCGAAATTGGCGAAACTCGCAAGTATTTGACACCTAAACCAGCCAATTTATTTACCGTATCGCGTAAAACATGCACGTTTCCCTTGTGAAGTACGTATGAGCATATCACAGGAAAATTTTTTTCACGCAAAAGCTTTATGGCGCGTATCGTAAACTTTTCTGCACCGTCAACGCCGCGAATCCAATCATGACAACCATTAATGCCGTCAAAACTGATTTGGAAACCCGATTTTAAGCCCCTTTTATCCAATTCTGCTATTAATTTATCGTTGATAAGCAGTCCGTTGCTGAATATCATATTGATTTTTATATCTGCGGCAGTCAAAGCGTCTATAATTTTCCAAAAATCTTTTCTAACTAGAGCCTCGCCGCCAGTAATCGATATAGTTTGAACGCCACAAGCCGCCATTTGCGCGATTATGTCCATGCATTGCTCGTAAGTGAACTCTTCGACCTTGTGTTGAGGCGCGGACATATAACAATGACGACATTTGTAGTTGCATTTACCCGTTATCGACCAATGCGCCGATTTCATAAACCGATTGTCATAAAATTTATATTCTTGAACAGCTTCGAGCGGCGAAATTTCTTTTTTTACTTCAACATAACCGTCTGCGCGGAGTTCTTCCAAGATTTTGCGTTGCTCATCGTCAAAAATCGCGCTTTCCGAATCATTTAGACCGTTGCACAGCTTAAGCATTGCAAATTTTTTCGTCGGCAGAAATTGATGTTCGCGAGTCTCGCGATTTATTACGCCCGTCGGCAAAAGTTTCCAGCCGCGCAACATATAATCACTTTTCAGTCTGTAATACATATTAAATCCTCCGTCATAGAAAAAAGCAGGGAAAAGACTTCACCCTGCCTAAAATTTTTACATTTCTCTAGTTAGCCGCGAATCATCAAGTTCCGAATGAAATACACGGATTGCTTCCATCGCCGCAACCACTGCCGGCAACAGCGTCGAGTTCGTCTTCGGATAAAATTTCTTCGTTGCGAGAATTTTTAGCGTCGTTTTTTGTCTTGGCGAGTTCCAAATCCGTTTTAAAATGTTCTTCAATCAATTTTTTCTTTTCAGCAGCCATAATTATCAGCCTCCTAAATTGTTTTCTGCCTCTTATACGTCGTGAATCCGAATTCGTTACGCATTTTAACAAAAAATTTTTTCTGAATCAACTTCGAGACGTTATTTTAAAGCAAGCGATTGCCTGTGTCGAAGTCGTAAAGCGATTCGCACTCGGCGATAATCTCTTCAAGCTCAGCCCGCGCAGAATATTTTCTGACGTTGTTATAAAAATTTTCTCTGTGAACGACGACCGAACGAATAAATTGCGCCGCATAGTCTGAAAAAATTCCTTGCGCGTCGACGAGCCGCCAAAAGTTTTTAACGCTGTCCTCTGTAGCAACGTCGTACTCGATACGGTGTAAAATTCTTGCCAACTCTGCGCGGACTTCGGGCGTGAACATTGACTTTAATAGCGCAAGTTCCGGCATTGAGCGCGACGCCCTTACCAACCAAAATTCCGTTTGCAAGTCGTCGTCGAAGTTGTCAAAGCCGCATTTTATAAGCCGCTCCAAAAGTTCAGGCGGCGCATTTTTTTTCAGCGGTAGCAGTTGCACTTCCTTATAAAACGACGCATAAAGCAACCGCTCAAATTCCGTGCGCGTGTAAAGTCGCGACACAATTCCCCCGAATACTCCGCGCATCAGCTTTTCCAAAACTTTCCAGTGACGAATATTTCTGAAACTCGTCAGCCAACAGCCCGTTTGCTTTATAAAAGTCGAAAATCCTTTGGCAATGTCTTGCGGGTTCGTCACGACCTCAAGCGTCAAGTCACCGATAATCGCGTCAAAAAATTCCTCGTCGAAGGGCAGGCGTTCTTCGCGATAGTCAAGCAGAAAAGTTTTCTCGCAAGAAAATTTCTCGGCGTCCTCCTCGTTGTTCGTGACAAAAAAAATTTCAGCCGCAGGGAATTTCTCGCGCAACGGCTCAAGATACGCCGCGCTCTCCACGACCAATATCCGCTTGAAAAAATCTTCGCCCATTATAAAATCCGTCAAACTAGGTTTAATCTCTTCCATAAAAAATCTCCAAATCATTACGAATTACGCATTACGAACTACGAATTGCCTTTCACACCTCAGGATTTAATTCCGCGCCATACTCGCGCAGGAAAATTTTTTGATAGCGGCGATATTTCGGGTCAAGCGGCTTTTCTTTCGGGCAATGTATGCACCAAAAATCTTTTGACTGATTCGGCACGACGACGCGATAACCTGCGCGGCTCATTTCCTTGCAAAGCGAAGTATCATACAAATGCCAGCCGTCAAATAAATCCTCGCGCCAATTTAAATCGTACTGCGTCGCCAAAAACAAGCCGTCAACCGACTCGACTTCTTGATAATCGCCTTCCGGTTCGTCGCAATGCGAATCAACGACGCTTTCCGGCTCGCAAGCGTGCAAAACTCGCCCGTAAGTCCTCATGCCGTCCCACCAAACGCCCGTCTCCGGCAAATTCCGACAGCCTATCATGCCGATAACGCCGATTGTCTTATCGCTAAAAATTTTCAGCAGGTCGGCGATGAGATTTTTATTAACAACCAAAGTATCTTGATGAAGATAAATTTTATACTTGGCGTCGGAAGATTTCATGGCGTGA
>JBGUYA010000003.1:0-13969 GCA_045118435.1 Quinella sp.
TTGGTACGACGAAGACTATGGAAAAGGGTATTTTTTCAGCGGCATATTTGACGGCGGCGGTCACACTATCAGCAACCTCACGATAAATGGCGGCAACTGTCAAGGGCTGTTCGGTGCATTTAACGGCGTAGTTGAAAATCTCACTCTTAAAAACGCGACGGTCAGCGGCAGTGATAATGTTGGCGCGGTTGTCGGCTACAATGAGATCGGCAAGGTCAGCAACTGTTATTACTACGGTACTACTCCCAAAAGAAACGGCACTGAAGTTTACAAGCTCACGTTGCCCGCAGGCGTCACTCTTGCCGCAGATTCAAGCGGCGTTTACTATGACGGCGCAGTTTACGCGGCGGCGAACGAAACAATTACCTTGACTTCCACAAGCACCTTAGCGGTCGGCGGCAACAAATTAACTTCAACCGGAGAAAACACCTATACCTACACGATGACGGCGTCAGACGCTATAGCTACAGCTACAGGGACGGATTTTCTCGGCTCGCTCACCAAAGACACTACCGACACCAGCGGCAAGACTTATCTGATAACAACCGCCGACGAGTTGCAGGATTTGGCAACTTACGTCAACGGTGGCAAAAACTGCAAAGGCTTAACCTTCAAGCTCGCAAATGATATTGACTTGAAAGACGTCGCTAACTTCACGGCTATTGGCAACGATAAAACATTATTCAGCGGCACGTTCGACGGCGGCGAGCACACAATCAGCAACCTCACGATAAACAATGCGTCGAGCAACTATCAAGGGTTGTTCGGCAACGTTGTGAACGGCAGCATAGTTAAAAATGTCAAGCTCTTCAATGCCAACGTCACGGCTGGGAGTTATGTCGGCGGGCTTGTCGGCTACAGTAATGGCACGGTCGACAACTGTATTGTGCTAAGCTCAAAGGTCGTCGGCAAGAATAATTTCGGCGCGGTTGTCGGCGTCAGTATAGGCACGGGCACGCTCAACAACTGCTATTACTGCAATACTACTCCCAAAAGCGGCGGCACTGAAGCTTACAAGCTCACTTTAAGCGCAGGTGTGACGGCTACGGGCGGCACGACGTTTACGGTTGATGGCGTAACTTACTACGGCGGCACATTCACGATCAGCGGTATGGTCGCAGGCTCCACAATTACAATCGAGGGTACGACTTTCACAGAGACGGGTGCAGGCTTAAAAAGCGGAGACCTCACGCTCACGGGCTTAACAAAATCGACGACGACGGCGGCGGCTTGGAGCTTGAGCGGCACTACTGCAACTTACAAGAACACGGCGATAAGCGCGGGTTATAAGCTTGCTAACAATAAAATCAGCTACATAGGGAAGAGCGGCGGCGATACCTTAGTTACAGTCAAAGGCGTTAAATCCAAAGACGGTATCGCGTTGAGCGGCAAAACGGTCACCGTTGCGAAATCCGCGCTGAATCAAGAAACGGTGACGGTAAGCGATGGTTATACGCTCGCCCTTGCCGATGACGTCACTAAATCCGAAACTTACACTGCTAACGAATACGACGCCAAAACTATGACTTACACGACGAAAGGCACGACCGCAGGCTACACCCTCGCAGACAACAAGATAACTTACAGCAAAGGCACGTCGACAAAACTTAAATTCTCTGGCGTGGCAGACGGCGCGAAAGTCGCGGACTTCTCCTTAAAGAACAAGACAATGACAATCAGCAAGGCGGCAGTCAAAACGGACGGCACTCCACTTAAACTTTCGGCTGACGGATATACGCTCAAGCTCGGAAAGAACATGGCGGCTCCTAAAACTTCAACAACCACTACTTCAAACAGCGGTCTTTCCGTCACCAATGGTTACTTGCTCAGCGGCAACACGATTGAATACGTCAACGAGAACTTGGAAATCAAAAACTCCGACGGCAAGTTTTCAATGGACGGCACGATTTCCGACGTTAGAACCTTCAAGGGCACAAGCAAAGCCGACAAGGTGACTGTAACCGGTGCGTTCAATCTTCAAATCGAGACTGGCGCGGGCAAACGACGTTGTTACGCTTAACGGCAAGAACTCAAAAGTTTATGGCGGCGCAGGAAATGATACACTGACCGGCGGCGACAAAGCCGACACTTTGAGCGGCGACAGTGGCAATGATATTTTAACTGGCGGCAAGGGCAATGACAGCTTAAGCGGCAGCGCAGGTAATGATAAGCTTTACGGCGGCAACGGTAAGGACACGATTATTGGCGGCAAAGGCAACGATTCGCTCTGGGGCAACGCAGGGGCTGATACCTTTGTTTACAACGTGGGCGACGGCAAAGATGTTATCTTCGGCTTTGAAGAAACGGATACGCTCCTGGTCGGCAGTCTCGACTTCACGACTTCTTATGAGAACAACGTCTTCACTCTGAAATTTGACGACGGCTCAATTCAACTTAAGAACTTCACGGCGTCGAATTTCCACATTAATTCAACGACTCTCAGCCCGTCAAATGATTGAGTTGATTTAAAACTTTTTGACGAAAAAAATGCTGTCCGGAATTTCAACGGGGAGCATTTTTTTTGCGGTTGTGCTATAATGTCTGAAAAAAATAAGGAGGCGGCAAACTTGAACTTAGCAAGCGTGATAAGCGGGCAGCTGGCGAATTTTTTTCAGCGGCATAGCGAGGTTGAACCCGACGAACTCATTAAAGCCCTTGAGCGCGAAGTTGCCAAGCAGAAGACTAAGGATAAACTCGTGCCGAATTCCTACACGATTTATCTTTGCGAAGAGGATTGTCACCGGCTGAGCGCGGCGCGATTGATTAAGGCGTTGCATGAGGCGGTTGAGCGCAAGGTCATTCGTGATAATTGCTTCATGGACGGCAAGCTCTCCGTCAAGATTAAAAAGATGATGGGCGACGAAAATTCCATTGTCGTTAAGTCGGAGTTTGTTGACGACGCCGCGCAGGAGGAAGATACGATCAATCTTGAAAACGACGTGCTGTCGCAAACGCTGATTCGCGACGTGAGCACTAACGACAACGAAAAGACGATTATCGCTGACAGGACGACGATTATTAAAAATATGCGCACTTCGCCGACGCGCAAAGTTGAATATAATCTGGCGGTATTGAGCGATTTCAAAACGCGGGAGGTTATTTGCGGCGAGAAACAAATTTATCTCGGACGCAAGCCGACTAATGACTTTGTTCTTAACGATGACGGCGTGTCACGAATTCACGCCTACATTTCCTACGAACGCCACCGCCATATTCTCTACGACGCGGGCAGTCTCAACGGTACTCTCGTCAACAAGAAGCCAATCAGTAGTTGCGAACTCAAGGACGGCGACAAAATTTTAATCGGTAACACGACGCTCACTTACAAAGTGCTATAAAAAATCCCCTGCGTAAATCTGCGCGGGGGATAATTTTTTTTACAATCACTTCACGACGATATTTATCAGCTTGTTTGGTACGGCGATAATCTTCATAACCTGCTTACCCGCCGTTAGCTCTTGAGCTTGCGGCAACGTCGGCGCAAGTTTTTCAAGGTCGCTCTTTGTTAAGCCGACGGGAATTTTTATATGCTCGCGGACTTTGCCGTTGATTTGAATGACGATTTCAATTTCCTCCTCGACAATCGCCGCCTCGTCGAAAGTCGCCCAACTCTGCTTGTGTACGTCGCCTTCAAAGAATTTGCTCCAAAGCTCGGCGGCAATGTGCGGTACGAACGGCGCAAGCATCAGCAACAAATCTTTTGAAAGTTCGCGGGCAAGCCCTGAGTTAATCGGCTTGTCTTGGAAGGCGTGCATTGCGTTGACAAGCTCCATTAACGCACTAATCGCCGTGTTGAAGGCAAAGCGGTCGCGAACGTCTTCCGTGACCTTTTTTATCGTCTTGTGCAAAGTGCGGCGCAAGGAAATTTCTTCGGGCGTCAATGCCTGCGCGGCGGGCTTGTCGAAGTTGTCGGCGAAGATATGAATTATCCGCCACACGCGATTTAAAAATCTGAACGAGCCTTGAACGCCCTCATCGCTCCAATCCAAATCCCGCTCAACGGGCGCGGCGAACAGGATAAACAATCTTGCCGTGTCCGCGCCGTACTTGCCGATAATTTCTTCCGGCGAAACGACGTTGCCCAGTGACTTAGACATCTTCGCGCCGTCCTTGATTACCATGCCTTGCGTTAAAAGATTTGAAAACGGCTCGTCGTAGTCAAGCATTCCCGCGTCGCGCAAAACCTTTGTAAAGAAACGCGAGTAAAGCAAATGCAAAATCGCATGTTCAATGCCGCCAATGTATTGGTCAACAGGGCTCCAATAATTGACCTTGTCACGGTCGAAAGGCTTAGTCGTGTTGTGCGGGTCAGTGTAGCGCATGTAGTACCAACTCGAACAAATGAACGTGTCCATTGTATCGGTCTCGCGGTGAGCAGGACCGCCGCATTTTGGGCAAGTGCACTTGTTAAATCTTTTGCTGGTCGATAACGGACTCAACGCGCCCTGCGTAAACTCCACGTCGTCGGGCAGGAGAACAGGCAAATCTTCTTCGGGAACAAGAACTTCGCCGCACTTGTCGCAGTAAATGACGGGAATAGGCGCGCCCCAATACCTTTGACGACTTATCAGCCAGTCGCGCAGGCGATAATTGACTTTGCGCTTGCCGAAGCCTTGCGCCTCCGCCTCGTCGATAATCGCGCTCATTGCCTTGTGCATTTCAAGCCCCGTGAACTTGCCCGAATTGACCAAAACGCCTTCCTTGTCGACGTAAGCATTGGTCATTTGCGCGAAGTCAAGCGGCGTCTTCGGATTGTCGATAACCCAAATTTTGTCGAGATTATATTTCGTGGCAAACATCCAGTCGCGTTCGTCGTGAGTGGGGACGCCCATAACCGCGCCCGTGCCGTACTCGAACACGACGTAATTTGTAATCCAAATCTGAACTTCGCCGCCGTTGAAGGGATTGACGCAGGTCACGCCCGTAAAAATGCCTTCCTTCTCCGACTCGGAACTTGTGCGCTCAATGTCGCTTTGACTGCGGGCGCGTTCGCAGAATTTTTTAAGCTCGTCGGCTTTGTCACTGACCGCGCAGATTTTTTCAACAAGCGGATGTTCGGGCGCAAGCGCAAGGAAAGTTATTCCAAAAGACGTGTCGGGGCGCGTCGTATAGACAGAAATTTTTTCGCCGAGCGCGGGAACTTCCATAGAAAATTCCAAGCCCTCACTGCGCCCAATCCAATTCTCCTGCATGACTTTAACGCGATTAGGCCAGCCCGTCAGCTTGTCCAAGTCGGCTAAAAGTTCGTCGGCGGAGTCGGTGATTTTAAAGAACCACTGCGCGAGATTTTTCTTGTGAACATCGGAATCACAACGCCAACATTTACCGTCAATGACCTGCTCATTGGCAAGAACTGTGCCGCAAGTGTCGCACCAGTTGACAAACGCCTCCTTCTTGTAAGCAAGCCCGCGCTTATAAAAAAGTTCAAACAGCCACTGCGTCCAACGATAATAATCTGCGCGGCAAGTCTCAACTTCCCTATCCCAATCGTAAGCAAGCCCCATTGCCTTTTGCTGAGCCGTCATGTTTATGATATTCGCGAAAGTCCAATCACTGGGCTTAACGCCGTGAGCAATCGCCGCATTTTCGGCGGGCATACCGAACGCATCAAAGCCCATCGGATGCAAAACGTTATAACCCGCCATCATGCGGTAACGCGCAACCACGTCGCCGATCGAATAATTTCTGACGTGCCCCATGTGCAAGTTGCCCGAAGGATACGGGAACATCTCCAGCGCGTAATACTTCGGGCGGCTCGCGTCTTCGGTCGTGCGATAGTATTCCGGCGCGTTCCAAACGCCTTGCCATTTCTTTTCAATCTCCTGCGGATTGTATTTCTCCATAAAAATTCGCCTCCTGTTAAACGCGCAATATTATATCAGTCAAAGAAAAAATAATTCAAGTCTTGAATCAAATTTTGCGAAAATTTTCTTTGTACAAAAAGGGCAAGCTGTGATATTATTTCAAAAAAATTTTTCGGCTTACAGGTGATAAAATGGGAAGAGATAATTTTTCAGGCAAGAAATATCTGTACGAGGTATTGCCGATGTTGAAATGGGTTGCGGAGCAAGTACCCGGCGGATTTTTTGTGTACTCGGCAAAAGAGCCATTTGAACTTTTTTACGTCAACAGCGCAGTCTTGGATATTTACGGTTGCGAAAATCTCGACGAGTTCAAGGAGCTGACGGGCTACACTTTTCGCGGCATGGTTTATCCCGACGACTTCAACGAAATTCAAGAATCTATCGAGACGCAAATTGCCGACCCCGATAACGACCGACTGGATCACGTCGAATATCGAATCACGCGCAAAGATGGAACTGTTCGCTGGATTGACGATTACGGGCACTTCGCGACCTTCCCTGAACACGGCGACGCCTTTTACGTTTTTATCAGCGACATAACCGAACGGCAACAGATTCAGGAGGAAAAGTTGCGCATGGAAATGGAATTAGACAGACAAAAACAGGCGAACGAAATCAAAGCGGCGTTCCTGTTCAACATTTCGCACGATCTCTTGACGCCACTCAATTCGATTCGAGGCTTTACTGAACTGGCACTGCGGCATATCAACGAGCAGGAACTTTTAAAAACTTATCTGGAAAAAGTCGACGAGAGCAGTTGGCAAATGCTTAACCTTGTCAACAATTTGCTTGACATGAGCAAAATAACTTACGGCAAAACGCAACTGCGCTCCGAAGTTTGCGACTTGGAAGAACAAGTTTTAATCGTCGTGCACACGTTCAAAGCTAAGGCGGCGGAAAAAAATATCTCGCTCGAATGCGTCTTGAACTTGCCGCGCGAACTCGTCTATACTGACGACGTGAAATTCAAGAAAATTATCTCTGCGCTCCTAGACAACGCGATAAAGTTCACACCCGTCGGCGGTCACGTCAAAATCACGGGCAAGAAGAAAAAAGTTTCCGATTCGGGATATATCCGTTGCGAGTTCGTAATTAGCGATGACGGCGTCGGCATGACCGAAGACTTTATGAAACGCATGTATGAAACTTTCGAGCGCGAAGAGACTTCTACAAAGACTGGGCATATCAGCGCGGGCTTGGGGCTTGCGATAACAAAAAAAATTCTCGACGCAATGGGCGGCTCAATCGAGGCGGAGAGTAAAAAAGGCGCGGGCACAACTTTTACTGTCGGCTTGCCGTTTAAAATCGTTCGCGACGAACCCGAAGAGAATACAGCCATTGAAAACATTTCGGCGAATAACAATTACAATCACAGGATTTTGTTGGTTGACGATATTGAACTTAATCGAATGCTCGCAGAGACGATTTTGGAGGAGTCGGGCTTTTCGGTTGAGACGGTCGCCGACGGTTGCGACGCAGTCGAGGCTTTTTCAAAACACCCGCCCGGCTACTATGACTTAGTGCTTATGGATATTCAAATGCCAGTAATGAACGGCTACGAGGCGACGCGGGCGATACGTTCGCTTGACCGCCCCGACGCTAAAATCCTGCCGATAATCGCGCTCAGTGCCAATAGCCGCGACGAAGATAAGCGCATGAGCATTGAAAGCGGCATGAATTATCACATTGCCAAGCCCTTCGACGTTGTGCAACTTATCGCCTCCGTCAACAAATATATTGCCGCTCGAAAAGAACTTTAAAAAAAATCTCTCCTGTGTGGTATAATCTGCGCGGGAGGGATTTTTTATGCGGAAAATATTTTTGGCAGTGATTGCCTTGCTGATTGTGAGCGTTCAAAGTTGCTTGGCGGCGGAAATTTCGGAGAATCGTTCGCCATTTCATGAGAACGTAATTTATCCGTTAATTAAAACGGGCGACGATGCGATTGACAAAAAAATTAACGCGGCGATAATCGCGGAGGTTGACAGATTTATCACAGGCGTTTATCGCAATGCGCAGGAGATTAACGCGGAAGTCGTCGACGTTCGCACGAATTACAAGATTATGTGCAACGGCGCGGGCAATACCGTAATTTTGAGCGTCGTTTTGACCGAGAGCAACTACTACAAGGGCGGCGCACACCCCGCGACTTATATTCGTCCTTTGAATTTTAATTTGTCGTCGGGTGAGCTTATGGGGCTTAATTATCTGGTTGAAGTCGGCGACGGCTTTCAAGACAGGCAGTTGCTTGAGCGTTTGAATCAAAAGCTTGTCGAGAAAGTCGAGCGCAAGGATATTTTCCTGTTCCAAGACGCTTTGCCGATAAAGCAGTTGCCGGAGGATTTTTATTGGGATGAAAATCTTCACGTGCATTTTATTTTCCAACATTACGCGATTGCGCCGTATGCAATGGGCATTATCGACGTTGATATTGATTGAGACGCCCGCGCAGGTACCTATTGCTTTATAATGGAAACGACAAGTCCTCCGATTGCAACTGCAATTGCTCCAAATCCTAAAAATGCCGCAATTGTAAGGTTATGTAGCTGATTCATGAGGCTGTCGAATTTAGAATCAATTTTCGCATTCATAGCTTGCATGTCGGCACTGTGCTTTTCATTCAATCGCCTGATATCTTCGCGCTGTTGTTGCAATTCATTCATGAACATTGCGAATTTGGCGTCCTGCATTGCAAGTTTCATTTGAACTTCTGCATTAATTTTCTCTTGTTCAGTCATTTTAATTACCTCCTTTCATGCAAATTATATCAGAAATTTTCTTTTGAAAAAAGCCGCCGCGCTGATTTACTTTCGAGCGGGCTTGAGCCGCTTGACGTGATAAAAGTACGCCGCGATTAAAAATATCGTCGTGATAAACCAGCTTATCGGGTAGACCGCCATTAGCGTTGAGTAGGTCGGGATTTTCGCAAAGGCGGTGAAAACCCACGTCACGCGCACGCCGCAAACGCAAATCAAAGTTATCACGGCGGGAGTCAGCGAAATGCCGTAGCCGCGCAGTGCTCCCGATAAGCCTTCCATTAAAACGTTAATTAGTTCAGGGCAAACGATGTACCACAGCCGAATTACGCCAAGCCTTATGACTTCGGGGTCGTCGTTGAAGAGGCTCAGCACTTCCTCCGCGAAGAATAAAATTAGAAAGCAAAGCGACTGCATGAAGAGCGCACTCAAGCCCATTGAGACCCAAGTCGCGCGCTTGCAACGATGCAAATTCCCCGCTCCGTAATTTTGTCCGACAAAGGTCGTCGCCGCCTGCCCGAAGGCATTCACGACGCAGAAGACGTTGATTTCAATCGTGAACGCCGCCGCAGATGCCGCCATTGCGTCCGCGCCTAACGAGTTTATCGCCGCTTGAATTAAAAGATTTGACAGCGAAAAGACCATGCCTTGAATTCCCGCCGGCAAGCCGATTCGCACTATTTCAAACAACTCCGCCTTGTCGACGATTAGCGCGTTGAGGTTGAGTTTGATAAAGCCATCGACGTTCAGAAGTTCGCGAAATAAAATTATCGCGCTGATGAAATTTGCAATGACTGTCGCCGACGCTACGCCTTCAATTCCCAAATCAAACTGCAGGACGAAAATTAAATTCAATGCGATGTTCACGCCGCTCGCGATTGTCAACGCGATTAAAGGCGTGCGCGTGTCGCCCTTGCTCCGGAAAATTGCCGCTTGGAAGTTGTAAAGACTTATCGCAGGCAAGCCGAGCAAGAAAATTCGCAGGTAAGTTTCCGCCATGTCAACGACACTTTCCGGCACTTCAAGGAAGTAAAAAATCGGCGCAACCAAAAATTCCGCGAGGATACAGAAAAAAATCCCCGCCGCCGTCGCCAGAATAAACGACGTGCTCACCGCCGATTGTGCGCGGTCAATTCGATTTGCGCCGATATTTTGAGCGATAACGACGTTTGCGCCGAGACTCAAGCCCATCATCAAACTGACGATAAGCCCGACCATTGCAGTGTTGTTGCCGACCGCCGCCATTGCATTTTTGCCGACGAATTGTCCGAGCGTCACGACGTCCGCCGCGTTCAAAAGTTGTTGCATGACACCCGTCAAAGCCAGCGGCAACGCGAACAAAATTATCTTGTCCCACAGCGAGCCGCGCAACATGTCAATATCTTTTGCGTTCAAAAAAAATCCTCCAAACATTAAAGTTTGAAGTATTTTACCATAAGGATTTAATTTCGGCAGGAATTTCTTCGCGAACGTGTAATTATTGGCGCAAGGAGTTGATAAAATGATTAAGAAAATTTTGTTGGGCGTCGTGATTTTGGGAGTAATTGCCTTCGCGATTATCGGCTACGGCACGTACAAGGTCGCCGATGAGGCTTTGAAGGAGCGCGAGCCGCAACTTCGCCAGTATATTCAACTCGACGAGGCGGCGCAGGACAAATATATTTTGGAAAATGTCGAAGAGCTTTTTACCAAAATTGACCTCGACAAGGACGGCAAGCCCGAAGATAAAGAGGAACTCGCGCGCTTAAAGGAATTAAATTCGCAACCGGAAATTCAAAAGGCGTTGATTGACGCGGGAAAATCTTTAATGGCGGTCGGAATAATGCTTTCAGAGCCGATTGTCAACGACTTGACGCCCGAACTCAAGGCGAAATATCAAAAGGAATCGGACGAGTTGGAGGCGCGAGTCGAAAAATATTCCAAATTAATTGAGGCGGCAGATCCGAGTTTCAAAGCGGATAAATAAAAAAACTTTGCTTATTTTTTTATGATTGACGGCGCGATAATCGCCAATAACACTAAAATTATTCCGAGCGACTCAATTAAACCGAATTTTGTTCCGAAAATCGCCCAACTTATTATGACTGATGCGGCGGGTTCGGTCGTTGCCGTAATTGACGCCTCTTCTGCCGTTAAAAATTTTAAGCCCGCGTTGAAGCTCAAAAACGCCGCTATTGTCCCGAAAATTATTATCCAACTTACATCAAAAAGTACGTTCGGCGCGAAAAATCCGCTCCAATTCCAATCATTTATCAGGAAAAATGTTGATAATCCGCCGATAAACATTCCTACGCCCGTCAAAAAGTACGGGTCAATTTTTTTTGCAAATAAATGTTTTGGGAATATCGCGCTGAAGGCAAATGCCGCGCCGCTCAACAAACTCCACACGACACAGCCCATTGGAACGAGTAATTTTGTCGGATTGCCGCCCGTCACGAGTAAAAAGACTCCGCTCATTGCTAAAATTACCGCTAAAACTTCGCTGTACTTTGGAAATTTTTTATGATAAAAACTTTCCCACATCACGACCATTGCGGGGCATGCATAACAAATTACGGTCGTTGCCGCCGCGCCGCCTATCGCTATTCCTTGAAAATACGTAAACTGCATGAACATCACGCCGATTATTCCGTAAATTATCACGTCGAGCCATAATTTCCGCCGCTTTTTTAGGATTTTAAGCGTCAGCCAAAAGTTTTTTCGCCGCGTCGAGATTAAAATTAAAATCGCGCCCGCAATGCACATTCGGATATTTGTCAGCTCCATTGCCGACTTTTCCGAGTGCATAAAGAAATCTTGCACCGCGACGCCCGAACTCGCCCAAAATATTCCCGCAAATCCAACTAAAATTAACGCTAAACCTCTGCTCAAAACTTCCACCTACTTTATAAATCGGGGTTTTAAAATCAACGTCACGAAGTAAATCATCGCCGCAAATACGACAATCGTCGCGCCCGCCGCAGAATTTAGCTCATATGACAGAAATAATCCCGCTAATCCCGAACTTAACGCGATTATTACGCTCAAAATGTGGTAGCTTTTGACCGAGTTTGTCACGTTGCGAGCCGCCGCGCCCGGCAAGACCAACAACGCATTTATTATTAAAATTCCGACCCATTGTATACTTAATGCAACAATTACCGCTAATAAAATTGCAAAAATCGACTCGATGACCTGAGTTTTTATTCCGCGACTTCGTGCCAACGTTTGATTCACGGAAATTATCAATAATCGATTGAATAAAATCGCCCAACTCACCAAAACGATTAAAAATACCGCTAAAAGTCCGATTAAATCGCCTTTTGTTATGCTCAATAAATCTCCGATTAGGAACCGCGAAAATTTGTTGAACTGCCCGCCCGCCGACATTATCATCAAGCCCAAAGCTATCGCCGTTGAGCTGAAAACGCCTATAACCGTATCCGCGCCCGCGTGCGATTTGTTTTTTATATATGTTATCAGCAGTGCGAAGACTATCGAGAAGGTCAGTAGCCCGAAAAGTTCCGAGCCGACGCCAATTAACGCGCCGATTGCTATCCCCGTGAACGCGCCATGCCCCAGCGAGTCCGAGAAAAATGCCATGCGATTTGATACGACCATCGTCGACAAAAGCCCGAACAGCGGCGTAACCATTAGCACCGCCAAAAACGCATTCCGCATAAATTCATACTCAAACAATTTCATCACCAAGCCGATTATAGCACATATCATTGACGTTGGCGAAAATCTGCAATAAAATATCGCTGAAATGGGGCTTGAGCATGAGAAAAATACTTTTAGCGTTAATCGCGTCGATAATTTTAATTTTAGTGACTTACGAGCCGAAAATTTTTATCGGGACGGAAAATAAAGCCGTTGTGGTCGCAACTGCGGAAGAAAATCTGCCGCTCACGATAAATTTTACTCATTCAGTGCAAAAAACGCCCGTTATTGAGGAATTGGAGTTCAAAAACGGCGAGTTTGTTCTCCTGCGTACGAAATATAAATCTCAAGGTGTAGGCTTGCCGTTCGACGCGGGCGACGGGAAATTTTATCGTGACGGCGAGTGGTTTATCTTCGACGACATGAACCGTCACTTTAAAAATTTGGAGCTTAGGACGGGTAAAGGCACTCAATTAATCGTGACTTTGGACGGAAAAAGCTATGAGCTGTATAAAAAATTCCCGCTCGGTACGAAAATTTCAATAAAGATTCTTTAAATTGCCTTTTAATTTTCTGCCGTCGATAGTTGACGGCTTTTTTGTTGTCAAAAGGCAATGCGGCGTTGTATAATCTTCACAATCGGAATTAAGGAGCGATGACTTTGTACACAAAGAAAATTTATTTCAGCGGGGGCAACGTTCGCGAACTGCAAGAGATTTTTAGTGACGTGCCGGGCGTCATGAGCGTTTTGGTCGGGAATTTATCTGCGCGGGACGTTCACAGCTACGTAAATCACGAGCCGCAGACGATTGAAGACGTTCCGAGCGTCGAAATTGAATTCAATCCCAAGCGCATGGATTTATCAATGCTAATGGATATTCTCTTCAACGTGCTCAATCCCTACGCCGATAAAAATTTGGGCGTCTACTA
Organism: Quinella sp.; assembly: GCA_045118435.1. Lineage (GTDB taxonomy): Bacteria > Bacillota > Negativicutes > Selenomonadales > Selenomonadaceae > Quinella. Next base: position 13,193 of record JBGUYA010000003.1, read on the forward strand.
TTCGAGCGGCGAGGACGAGCCGCAAGTTGAGTTGCATTTAAATTTTATCGCCAATCGCGGGCGCGAGCCGGTCGTTTCAAAAGCTTGCTTGACGATTAACGATCCCAACAGCAATCCGCGCCTTGCCCGCAAGTGTTTCGTCAAAGTCGGGCGGCTGATAAATTTTGTCGCCGCGCCCGAAGCCGAACAAAATTTTTTAAGAAAACATCCTGAAATTTCTACCGATATAGACTTGACAAAGCTAAAAACTTCCCTTAAATTCTATTAGGAATGCGCAAGGCGTAATGCGCAATGAAAAACCATTACGAATTACGCATTACGAATTACGAATTGCCTTTCGAGGGGAGGTGAGAGAAATGCGCGAACGATTGGAGGAGAGGCGACGCAAAATGTTAAGGAAAATGCGCAATCGGAAATTATTTTGGTCATTCATAATTTGTTTATTAATAATCTGCGGCTCGCTGACGCATCTCGGATTTAACTCGGACTTCACGCGAATTAAGGACGATTTTAAGGCGAAAGTCAAAGGCGAAACGATTTTGCCGACTTTCCATAAGCCGACGACGATAATGCTGTTAGGCGTAGACGAGCGCAAAGACGATGTCGGGCGTTCGGATACGCTCATGGTTTTAAATCTTTCCGAAGACAAAGCGTCGCTTCTGACAATTCCGCGTGATACGCTGGTTTATATCGAGCGGCACGGCTATCAAAAGGTAAATGGGGCTTATGCATACGGCGGCGCGAAGTTGACGCGCGAGACAATAGAAGATTTTATCG
>JBGUYA010000004.1:0-21469 GCA_045118435.1 Quinella sp.
GTTAAGCAATGTGAAAACATCAAACGGGCGGTAATTTTTTCAGACAATTTCCATAGGAAAATAAAATTTTTTCTGAAATTTTGGGCAGGAAAAACCTGCGACGCGTAGAAATTATTCGTTAATGAAGTGATTCCGTATTGCTTCGTAAGTTTTTGAGGCATGGGAGTTTGTATTTCGTTCAGGGGGGATTGTTCTATGAGAAAGACAGAGTGCTTGGCAATGATATTGGCCGGCGGGCAGGGCAGCCGCCTCAAGGCCTTAACGAAAACCGTTGCGAAGCCGGCAGTTCCGTTCGGCGGAAAGTATCGCATTATCGACTTCCCGCTTTCCAATTGCGCAAATTCGGGCATAGAAAAAGTTGGCGTGCTTACCCAATACAAGCCGCTCGAACTCCATAACTATCTGGGTAGCGGTAGCTCCTGGGATCTCGACCGCACTGGCGGCGGCGTGTTCATTCTTCCTCCTTACGCTCGCGAAAAAGGCGCGGATTGGTATCGCGGCACTGCAGATGCTATCTATCAGAACCTTAACTTTATCGACCTCGCCGACCCCGACTACGTGTTGATTCTTTCCGGCGACCATATTTACACAATGGATTATTCTTGGATGCTCAAGGCTCACAAGGACAACAACGCTGATATTACTATCGGTGTCTTTGAAGTTCCGTGGGAAGAGGCTCCGCGTTTCGGTATCATGGTCACCGACCCGCAGACCGGTCGCATTACCGAGTTCCAAGAAAAACCCAAAGAACCCAAATCCAACCTCGCCTCGATGGGCATTTACATTTTCTCGAAACCCTTCCTCAAAAAGTATCTCGAAGAAGACGGCGTGAAAGAAGATTCGACGCATGACTTCGGTAACGACTTGATTCCGAAAATGCTCGCCGACAACGCCCGCATGTTCTCCTACGCTTTTGAAGGCTATTGGAAAGACGTCGGAACGATTGAAAGTCTCTGGCAGGCTAACATGGATCTTTTGCAAGATCAGCCGCCCTTCGACCTCAAAGGCGACCAAAAAGTCTTCTCCTCCAATCCGTCATTGCCGCCGCATTTCGTAGGTCCTTATGCCACCGTCAAACAGGCTATGATTAACGAAGGCGCGAAGATTGAAGGCGACGTTGAAAAAGCTGTTATCTTCCAGGGCGTGCGCGTCGGCAAAGGCGCGAAGGTCACCAACTCGGTTATCCTTCCGTCGGCTGTTATCGAAGAAGGCGCGGTAGTCAACTACGCGATTATCGCTCAAGACGCCGTTATTAAAGCAGGCGCGAGAGTCGAAGGCAAAGAGGGCGAAATTTTCGTCGTTCCCGAAGGCGCGGTAGTTAATGCGTAATTCGTAATGCGCAATGCGTAATGAATTCAGAATTTGTGAATTAAATGAAAGAGGCTAATCTGATTGTTGATAAAAGTAAAAAGTTTGCCTTAAGGATTGTCAACCTCTACAAGTGCCTGTGTGAAAACCACGCGGAATACGTCCTGTCAAAGCAGGTGTTGCGTAGCGGCACGAGCATAGGAGCTAACGTCAAGGAGGCTGTACGAGCGCAATCTAAGGCAGGTTTTAATACCAAAATGCATATCGCAATGAAGGAAGCCTCTGAAACGGAATATTGGCTTGAACTCCTCGAAGAAACCAACTACATAACTAAGGAACAAGCTGAAAGTATTCTTGCCGACTGTATAGAGCTAATTAGGATTTTGATGGCAATTACAAAAACATTGAAAAACAATTCGTAAACTCGCAACTGCGTTTCAATTACGAATTACGCATTACGAATTACGAATTGCCTTTCGGAGGTGCTTAGAATTGAAACAAGTAGTGGGGATTATAAATCTTCAGGAAGGCAACAGTCTGATTAGAGAATTGGCGGCAACTCGTGCGGTCGAGGCTCTGCCGTTTGCGGGACGCTATCGTCTCGTCGACTTCGCCATTTCCAACATGGTTAATTCGGGTATCAGCGCAGTCGGGCTTCTCCTCCCCGATTTCTCCCGCGCAGTCCTCGATCATATTCGTTCCGGTAAAGATTGGGATTTGGCTCGTCGTCGCGACGGCTTGACCTATCTGCCCGCCGCTCTGCCCGATAACGATTCGCGCAAGGGCGACCTCAAAGATATTTATGCCAACCTCGACTTCGCCGAACTCAGCGGCAAACAATACGTCCTCTTGACCAACGCAAGCTACATTTACAATATCGACTTCAAAGACGTTTTGGAATTCCACAAGAAAAGCACGGCTGATATTACTATGGTTTATTCCAAAGCGCAGAACGACCGTCAAGGCAAGAGCGTTGTTATTCAAACCAGCACTAACGGCATTGTCACCGACCTCGCCGAAGTTCCCGCGATTAAAGCCGGTCAAAAAGACGTTATGGGCGCGTACCTCATGCCTGTCCCGACGTTCGCTTATCTCGTTCGCTCGACCTATGAGCGCGGCGGTCAAGACTTCCTCCTTGACGCTTTGATTCGTCATGCGGAAGAATTCAAGATCAGCGCGTACAAACACGAAGGCTATGTTGCCCATATCAATTCGACTATGGAATATTACGAAGCCAACCGCGATTGTCTCAAACCCGAAGTTTGGGAAGAACTCTTCATGAACAACGAACGCCCGATCTTCACGAAGGTTAAGGACGAAGTTCCCGTTCAATACAAAGAGACTGCAAGCGTTAAAAATTCGCTCGTCGCCAATGGTTGCGAAATTCGCGGCACTGTCGAAAACAGCATTCTCTTCCGCGGCGTTACCGTCGGCAAGGGCGCAGTCGTTAAAGATTCGATCCTTATGCAACGTTGCGACGTTCAGGAAGGTGCTCGCGTCGAAGCCGTTATCTGCGACAAGAACGTTATCATCACCAAAAATCGCTGGCTCAAAGGCTCCGAAAACTATCCTTATATCGTCACCAAGAACGCAAGAATTTAAAGCAATTTGAAATGTGGAATGAGGAATTAGGAATGTGGAAAAAAAATAATTTCAAATTCCTAATTCCAAATTCCTAATTGAAGTTTAGCGGCGGATTTTTACTTACCTGTAAAGATTCGCCTTTTCTATGATTTTCGTTGCCAACCTTTTTTCTGTTTGGTAAAATAACGGCGAACCCAAAATCTTTCAAGGAAGGAAAATAACGTAGCAAAAGGAGGAATTAAATTGCCAAAGGATACAGACAGAAAAGTTACACGCAGTAAGGAGTACGAAAAGCTCAAAGAGTCGCTGAAGTCGCGCTTTATCAGCTCGGCGCATATCATGTTCGGGCGCGACATTCACGAACTGCCGATGAACGAGATTTATAAAACGGTCGCGGCGGTCGCCAAGCAATGGATCTCAGAATACTGGATCAAGACGAACAAAGCCTACATGGACAGGCAGGAAAAGCAGGTTTATTACTTCTCGATTGAATTTTTAATGGGGCGGCTCCTCAAGGCGAATCTTATCAATCTTGGCATTGATGAGGCGTTCCGCGAAGTGCTCGAAGATTTGGATTTGAACCTCGACGACATTTACGAGGAAGAACCCGACGCCGGCTTAGGCAACGGCGGCTTGGGACGTTTGGCGGCGTGTTTCATTGATTCGCTTGCGGCGCATCGCTTGCCCGGTCACGGTTGCTCAATTCGCTATCAGTACGGACTTTTTGAGCAGAAGATTATTCAAGGTCAGCAGGTTGAAATCCCCGATAACTGGCTCCGCGACGGCTTTGCTTGGGAATATCGCAAGCCCGACAAAGCTATCAACGTCAAGTTCAACGGCAACGCTTACATGAAGGAGCAACCCGACGGCTCGCTTAAACTTGTCCACGAAAACGCCATGACCGTTATGGCTGTCCCCTACGACGTGCCGATTGTCGGCTATCACAACAAAACCGTCAATACGCTCAGACTTTGGAACGCCGAAGTCAACCGCGACTTTTCCGATTACGGCATGTTGACGCATGAGCAAATGCGCCAGAAAAATGAATATCGTCACTTCGTCGAGAGTATCACCGAATATCTTTACCCTGATGACAGCTCCAACGAAGGCAAACGCATGCGCTTGATTCAAGAATACTTCTTGGTTTCAGCGGGCACGCAGAGCATTATTCGTCACTACGTCCGCTCCGGCGGCAACATTCGCGAGCTTGACAAGAAGATTGCGATTCACATCAACGACACGCACCCCGCGCTTTGCGTCGCCGAGCTTATGAGAATTCTCATTGACGATTACGGCTTGGAGTGGAACGAGTCCTGGATTATCACCCGCGCAGTCGTCGCTTACACCAACCATACGATTATGCCCGAAGCTCTCGAAAAGTGGCCCGTTGATATGTTCAAGACGCTCTTGCCGCGCATTTACATGGTTATCGACGAGGTTAACCGCCGTCATCTCGAATACGTGCGTGCGCGTTATCCGAACAACGTCGAGAAACTCCGCGCAATGTCGATTATCGAAGGCGGCGAAGTTCATATGGCACGCCTCGCGATTGTCGGCTCGCACTCGGTCAACGGCGTTGCAAGAATTCACAGCGACATTCTTAAATCGACGACGCTTCATGACTTCTACGAATACTGGCCGCGCATGTTCAATAACAAGACCAACGGCATTACGCATCGCCGCTGGCTTATGGGCAATAACCCCGAACTCGCCGACCTTATCGACAGGACTATTCGAAGTCGCGTTTGGCACCGTCACCCCGAACAACTCGACCTGTTCAATGAGTCCGTTGACGACCGCAAAGTTCAAAAGGAACTCGACGAGATTAAACTGATTCGCAAGACCGAGCTCGCCGACTTTATCAAGAAACATCAGGGCGTTGAAATCGATCCGAACACGATCTTTGATATTCAAGTCAAGCGCATTCACTCTTACAAACGCCAGCTCATGAACGCGCTCCATATCATTTGGCAATACGAGAAACTCAAGACCGATCCGAGCTATAAGCCGCTCCCGACAACTTATCTTTTCGGCGGCAAGGCGGCGGCGGGCTACTATATCGCCAAAGAGACTATTCGCCTTATCAACGCGATTGCCGACAAGGTTAACAACGACAAATCGATTGATAACCGCTTGAAAGTCGTCTTCATTGAGAATTTCGGCGTGTCGATTGGCGAGATTGTCTATCCTGCGGCGGACGTAAGCGAGCAAATTTCTACGGCGTCAAAAGAGGCGTCGGGCACGGGCAACATGAAATTCATGATGAACGGCGCGATAACTCTCGGCACGCTTGACGGCGCGAACGTCGAGATTCGCGAGGCGGTCGGCGACGACAACATTGTTATATTCGGGCTTAAGGCGGGCGAAGTTATGGCTTACTACGAGAACGGCACTTATTCCGCCTGGAACGAATACACCGGCAATCCCAACGCGCGGCTCGTTGTCGACAAGCTCACCGACGGCACCTATGGCAACTTCCATTCGATTCGCGATTATCTGATTCAGGGCAACGACGAGTTCTTTATCCTTAAGGACTTCAACCCCTATATCGACGCACACAACGAGATTTACGCGCGCTACGCTGACCGCACGGGTTGGCTCCGCTCGGTTGCTATGAATATCGCCAACAGCGGCAGATTTTCTTCCGACAGAACTATTGACGAATACGCCGCCGAAATTTGGAATATCAAACCGTGCAAAATTCAATGAGGAATTCGTAATTCGTAATGCGTAATGAAAAAAATAATTACGAATTACGCATTGCGCATTACGCATTAGTAATGGGGAGTTAGGGAGGCTGATTCATGAAGACATCTAATCTTAGCGAGTACGACCTTTACCTGTTCCATCAAGGCACAAATTATCACGCCTACGAAATGCTCGGCGCACATTTCATTGAGCGCGACGGCAAAAAGGGCGTTCGCTTTGCGCTGTGGGCTCCTCATGCAAAATCGGTCAGCGTCGTCGGCGACTTCAACAACTGGGATACTCGCGTCAATCGCATGCTTCGCCTTGATGACGGCGAGACTTGGGAAATTTTTATCGAAGGGCTTAAGTCGGGCGACAACTACAAATATGCTATCCTTCCGCCGCACAGCAAAGCGCATATCCTTAAAAGCGACCCCTACGGCTTTTATGCCGAGAAACGCCCAAATACCGCGTCGCGCCTTTACAACCTCGAAGATTACAATTGGCAAGACGACGAGTGGCAGGAACTTAAACAGCGGCAGTCGTCCTATTCGCACCCGATGTTGATTTATGAAGTGCACGCTGGTTCCTGGCAACGCAACGTTAAAGATTATCTGACTTATCGCGAACTTGCCGACCACTTGATTAAATACGTCAAAGAAATGAACTACACGCATATTGAGTTCATGCCGCTGACCGAACACCCGCTTGATAATTCTTGGGGCTATCAGACGACGGGCTATTACGCGGTGACGAGCCGCTACGGTGAGCCGAACGATTTCCGCTACCTCGTTGAAACGGCGCATAAGAATAATATCGGCGTCATAATGGATTGGGTACCCGGTCATTTCTGCAAGGATACGCACGGCTTGCGCGAGTTCGACGGCGTTAATCTCTACGAGTCGGACAATCCGCAGTTGTCGGAAAATCGCGGTTGGGGCACAGTCAATTTCGACTACGGGCGCACGGAAGTGCAAAGCTTTCTAATCTCCAATGCGCTTTTCTGGTTTGAAGAGTTTCACATTGACGGATTAAGGATTGACGGCGTGGCAAATATGTTGTATCTTAACTTCGGGCGCGAGGAGGGCGAATGGACTCCGAATCGCTACGGCGACACCGGCAACCTTGAGGCGGTCGACTTCCTTAAAAAGCTTAACGAGACTGTCTTCAAGTACAACCCTCAAGCGTTAATGATGGCGGAAGAATCTACGTCGTGGCCGCTAATCTCCAAGCCCGTTTACATGGGCGGCATGGGCTTTAATTACAAGTGGAACATGGGCTGGATGAATGACATGCTCGACTATGTGAGCCTTGACCCTATTTATCGCAAGTGGAATCACGACAAAGTTACTTTCTCGTTCATGTATGCGTTCGCTGAAAATTTTATCCTGCCGCTAAGTCATGATGAAGTTGTTCACGGCAAGCGGTCGCTCATTGAGAAAATGCCGGGCGATTACTGGCAAAAGTTCGCGGGCTTGAGATGTTTCTTCGGCTACTGGATGGCTCATCCCGGCAAAAAGCTTTTGTTTATGGGCGGCGAGTTCGGGCAGTTCATTGAGTGGAATGAAAATGACAGCCTGGATTGGCACCTCGTCGAACAGTACGAAAAGCATACGCAGTTGCAAAGTTATTCGCGGGCGTTGAACAAGTTTTATCGCGAAAACAAATCGCTTTGGCAAGTTGATTTCGATTGGAACGGCTTCCAGTGGATTGACTGCAACGACAACGACAATAGCGTAGTTTCCTTTATTCGCAAGGCGGAAGACAGCGATGACTACTTGATAGCAATCTGCAACTTCACGCCCGAAACTCACGAAGATTATCGAATCGGCGTTCCCGACAAGGGAGCTTACGTCGAAGTGTTTAACTCGGACGCGGAAGAGTTCGGCGGTAGCGGGGTCACGAACTCCGGCAAACTCACGACCGAAAACTTTCCGTATCACAACCGCAATCAATCAATTACATTGACGGTTCCGCCGCTCGCGACGATTTTCCTAAAGCACGACGTGCCCGAAACTCATTTGCACAGGCGGAAAAGCAATGCGTAATTCGTAATGCGCAATGCGTAATGAAAAACAATTCCTAAAAACTAAGAGATATACAGGAGGGAGTTTGTATTATGAAAGTTCTTTATGTGGCGTCGGAAGCTGTTCCGTTCATTAAAACCGGTGGTCTCGCCGATGTGGCAGGTTCACTCCCGAAAGCTCTCAAGGCGCAGGGCGTTGACGTTCGCGTTATCCTCCCGAAGTTCAGCAAGATTAAGGAGCAGTATCGCGAAGGCATGGAGCACGTTTACGACGGGACAATCCCCGTTTCTTGGCGCACAAAGTACGTCGGCATTGACAAGTACGAGCTTGACGGCGTGACCTATTACTTCGTCGACAACGAGGAATATTTTGCCCGCGACGGGCTTTACGGCTACGATGATGACGCCGAGCGTTATTCCTTCTTCTGCCGCGCAGTGTTGAATTGCCTGCCCGCGCTTGACTTCTTCCCCGACGTCATCAACGCCAATGACTGGCATGCCGCGCTTGTCCCCGTTCTTTTGAAACTCGAACATCAGGGCGACGAACGTTACGAGAAAATTAAAACTATCTACACGATTCACAACTTGAAGTATCAGGGCGTCTTCACGAAGGACATTATGGGCGACGTGCTCGGTCTCGATTGGAAGTATTTCAACAACGGCGACCTTGAGTTCTATGACGCGGTCAACTTCATGAAGGGCGGCATTATCTACGCCGATTACGTTTCGACCGTCAGCAAGACTTATGCGCAGGAAATTCAGTACGAATACTTCGGCGAACACCTCGACGGGCTTCTTCGTAGCCGCAAAGATGATTTGTACGGCATTGTCAACGGCATTGACTACGACGTTTATAATCCCGCGACCGATAAGAATCTGTTCGTGAACTATGACGCCTCCGACGCTTACGCCGCGTTCGATAAGAAATGCGAGAACAAGATTAAACTTCAAGAGTTGCTCGGACTTCCGCAGGGCAGAAAAATTCCGATTGTTTCAATGGTTACGCGCCTCGTTGCGGCGAAGGGGCTTGACCTCGTTGTCCGCATGATGGACGAACTTTTGCAGCATGAAGATTTCCAATTTGTCTTGCTCGGCACGGGCGACAAAGTTTATGAGGATTGGTTCAAAGGTTTGGCATGGCGTTATCCGCAAAAAGTTTCGTCGAATATCTACTTCTCCTACGAACTCGCGCAGAGAATTTACGCCTCGTCTGATATTTTCCTTATGCCGTCGAACTACGAACCTTGCGGCATTGGTCAGCTTATCGCCATGCGTTACGGCGCGGCTCCTGTCGTTCGCGAAACGGGCGGCTTGAAAGACACCGTTCAGCAGTACGACAAGTACACCAAACAGGGCAATGGCTTTGTCTTCTCGAACTATAACGCGCATGAAATGATGTACGCTCTCAAGCGCGCTCTCTCGACCTATGCGCAGTTTGAAGTTTGGCTGCAGATTTCCTCCAACGCCATGAACAGCGACTACAGCTGGAAGAACGCCGCCAAAGAGTACATTGAACTTTACACGAAACTTATCAACGGCTAAGCCTAACGTTTGAAATAAAAAAGCCCGACGTGAGAAATTGCGCCGGGTTTTTTTGTTTCAACTTACAAGCCGATTGCGGCGAGTTTCTTTATCGTGTCGTTGACGTTCGCAGTCACGAGCAACGGGATCTTGTACTTAAGGAAAGGTTCGGGGTCGACGCAAATTATCCCCGCCAGCTGACGGAAAATCTTATCGATAACTTGCGTGCTTATGCCGATTTCGTCATTCTCCGCCACTGCCAAGCAACCGACTTTGAGCGGACGCGCGTAAATCATGCCGTTGCAACTCCAATCTTCGGGCGGCGTCTTGAGCCACTCGCAACCGCTCGCCCGTTGAATTTCCTCCGCAGTAAACGTCGGTTCAGGCGGAAGTTTTTCTATCTCAAGCACCCGCGCAGGTATGCCTTCGCGACTTTTAACGTAAGTGAAATGCCAAGTCTCGAAGTCGTATTCTTTGACGAAGCCGAATTGCTCCGCGTTCTTCGCAAGCCAATCCTTAACGTCTCTTTTGCCAGTGTTGCCAATGTCGACCGCCAAGCCGTAGCCGTGCGAACTTGTGCCGGGAATTGCGGCGTAAGCAAACTCCGGCTTGAGTTGCCAAATCGCGCCCTCAAACTCAACTCTGATTGCATCGTCAGAAAAAGTGTTCTGCGCGGCGGGCGCAAATCTTTTCTTGAAGACGGCAACTTGACTGTCAAACTTCCTGTAAGTTTTGAAAGGTGCGTTGACGTTCAGAAAAACTTTGTCCTGCGCGGCGGCGCGAACCATTGCCAACCAAGCGCGGGCGGCGTCGATATAAAGCAGTCCGCCGCAGTGAATTTTCTTCAACTTGTCGGCAGGCATGCGCCCGTTGTGCTCAGGCGTTATTCCGGGCGGCAAAAAGTTTTTCACGTCGAACAGCGGCTTTGGAACGTTCAGCGCGGGGCGAGTTGCGGGCGGCAATTTAACTTCGCCACTCAATAACGCCATGACTTTTGATAAGCCTGTCGCGTGTGACGACTTGATTAAAATCGTGTCGCCGTCGCGCAGATAACTTTCGACCTTTTTTAGCAACTCGTCGAGCGTCTCAAACCACGTCGCATTGAGCTTGCCATTAATCAGCTTGAAGGGGTGCCGCATAAGTTCGCCGCAAAGCAACAGCCGGTCGGGCGCGACGGCAAGCATTGTCTCGGCAAGCACCTTGTGATAGACAACGGTCAACTCGCCAAGCTCCGCCATGTCGCCCAAAATTGCCACGCGCGATTTTTGATTAGGCTCGAAAGTTTTCAAGTGCTCAAGTGCGAACTTCATTGACAGAGGATTTGCATTGAACGTGCTGTCGATAAGCCGCAGATTTTTTCCGCCACGATTAACTTCCAAGACGTTGCCGCGACCTTTGACGGGCGTAAAAGTCTTCAAGTACTCAAGCGTTTTCTCGATAGGAAAGCCGACAGCAAGCGAGACGCCCACGACCGCCAGCGCGTCATAAATCTGCTCGGCGGGTACAGGACAAGACAGCTTATAAGTCTTGCCAGCAACGGAAAAATTTTCGCCGTCCGCGATAACGGGCATTTTAATCGTGGCGTCGGGGTGCTTGCCGAAAGTTATCACGTTGAGCTTGAGCGACTTCGCCTTTTGCTCGAAGACTTCATAAAAAATCATGTCGCGATTTAAAATGGCGTAACTGCCCGCCGTCATGCCGCAAAAAATTCTGCTCTTGTAGCGGGCGACCTCCTCCAGCGTGCCGACATTGGCGACGTGCGCGGGCGCAATCGACGTAACAACAGCGACATGCGGCGTAATGTCGTAGGTGATTGAACCGCGCGGTTTGTTCAAAGAACCAAGAGCCATCTCGATAATCGCGAAGGCGTCGTTTTGCTTGACACTCGCGAAAACCCACGCAACTTCAAGATAAGTGTTGGTTGTGCCGGGCGTCGCCGTGATTTGATTATCCTTGCCCAAAACGTGGCTGAGCATGTTGCAAGTTGTGGTTTTGCCCGAAGAACCCGTGACCGCGATAACTTTTCCTTGAAAGCGTTTACGCGCCGCAAAGCCGAGTTCAACCGTCGCGCGAACGGGATTTTCAACCTTGAGCTGTGGAAAGTCGGGCGGAAGATTTTTATCTTCGTGCGTCACAATCGCGCCGTCGAGTTGATTCAACTTGCGGCGAATTCTATTGTAATGGTCATCGGTAACGCTCGTGACGGCGGCAAAAAACGTCGGGCGCGGCTGAATTGCGCTGACGTTGTTATCGTTTCGGCTGACCGTTTGAACGTGCCAACCTTCGGGCGGAGCAACAATCCACTCGCCGCCCGTGACTTTGGCAAGTTGCTCGGCAGTCCAACACTTGCCCGCCTCCGATTGATAAATCACGTCGTCGAAGTCGCTGTTGTAAATCGGCAGGCTTTCAATGCGCATTTTTATCAAGTCGGGGGCTTTGAATTCGTCGATAACTTTTCCGTCGTCGAGAACGCGGATAGAGATTTGCAAGTCGATGTTCGCCATTTTGTCACGAACCTTCGGAAGGGGAGCCAACAGCGCGAACTTTTCACGATAGATGACGCCCGCCTTCCAACGGTCGGTCGGGTACATGTTATCCAAAAATTCGTGAGCTTGCCCCGCGCCGTAAGCTGGCATGTCGCATTCGCGAACGGGCACGCCCCTTATCGACAGCAGATAATTTTTGTCAGTCGGCTCATCAATCGTCCAGTAAGTTTCAACGTAAAGCATGCGGAATTTGGTCATGACTCGGCATTCGGGCGGAACGCGGTAGCCGACCAACTTCAAGCCGCCGAAATCTTTTTGGGAGATAATCGCGTCTTGCGGAACTTTATCAACGAGCCATTCGGGACGCGGCTCGGTTATCGGCGCGATAAAGCGTTTAATCTGCGCGGTGTCAACGCTGTTAATAATCTTAAAGCGGGGCGGTGGCTCAAAAGAAATTTCAACGACGCCGTGCGCCAAAGGCTTTATCGGCGTATGGAACTCCGCGCAACGTTCGATAAACATTTTCTGAAGTTCGGGCGCGGAAGCTTTGGCACGTTCTGTTTGACCGGGTCGCTTGACCAACGGAATAAATCTGACTTTCTCAACGCCGTCAGTCGAAATGTCGAGAGTGAAACAGCCGATGCCGCGCTTTTTCGAGTCAAAGAGAAAGTCGCCCGCGTCGTAGATTATCGGACGCGCCTTGTAATTTTCCACTCCCATAAAATAATGCGCGTGTGTCCCCAAAACCGCGTCGGCTCCCAAGTCTATCAGCAAGTGCCCGATTTTCTTCAACTGTTCAGACGGCTTTTGAACGCTGTTTACTCCCCAGTGCGGCGCGACGATTACCACATGCGCTTTTTTGTGCGCCTCGCTAATTTTTTCCGCCAAAACTTTTTTCCACAGTGCAAGATTATTTGCGGGCAGGTAAGCTGTTCCAGAAGTGTCGGCAGTCGCGGCGGTTGATTTGCGCGTCGAGTCGACGGAGAAAATCGCAAGCGTCACGTCGTCGACTTTCTTATAAACGGGCGCGAAAGCCTCCGAAAAATTTTTGCCCGAACCCGCATGTAAAATCCCCGCCGAGTCGAGATAGTCACTTTGCTCAAGCAAGGCGTCTTTGCCGTAATCGCCCGCGTGATTGTTCGCCGTCAAGACAACATCAATGTTATACTTCACAAGAATATTTGTTTGTTCGGGACGGGCGCGAAGAAAGTAAGTATTTATCTGCGCGGTCTGCTCTCCCTTAGTCGCAATGACGCATTCCAAGTTCACAAGTCGAAGGTCAGCCACCGTCATTTCCTCAATCCCGACGAACGGTTCCATTCTCTTTGTCAAACGATTCATGGTTCTGCCAATGTTGACGTCGCCGCCGTAAAAAAGCGTTATCATTTCAATCTCCTAAATGTCCAGGTTTTTGACGAGTAGCGCGTTTTCTTCAATGAATTGCCTGCGCGGCGCAACCTGGTCGCCCATTAAGATTGTAAAGAGTTCGTCCGCCTCGATTGCGTCATTGACTTCAACGCGGAGCATTGTGCGCGTCATCGGGTCCATTGTCGTTTCCCAAAGCTGTTCGGGATTCATTTCGCCCAAGCCCTTGTACCGCTGAACCGTCGCGCCTTCGCGCCCGACCTCGTCAAGCTTTTTGGAAAGTTCCTCGTCGCTGTAAGTGTACCAATGATTCTTGCCCTTGCGAATTTGATAGAGCGGCGGCTGTGCAATGAAAACATGCCCGTGCTCGACAAGCGGTTTCATGTAGCGATAGAAGAAAGTCAGGAGCAACGTCCTAATGTGTGCGCCGTCAACGTCCGCGTCCGTCATAATAATTATTTTGCCGTAGCGTCTTTTGCTCAAGTCGAAGTCCTCGCTAATGCCCGTACCAAACGCCGTTATCATCGTGCGAATCTCGGCGTTAGCAAAAATTTTATCGAGCCGCGCCTTTTCGACGTTTAAAATTTTCCCGCGCAGTGGCAGGATAGCTTGAAATCTTCTGTCGCGCCCTTGCTTAGCGGAGCCGCCCGCGCTGTCGCCCTCGACGATATAAATTTCCGCCTTGTCGGGATCTTTAACGGAGCAATCGGCGAGCTTGCCGGGTAAGCTTGAAACTTCCAACGCATTTTTCCTGCGTGTGAGTTCGCGAGCTTTGCGAGCCGCCTCGCGGGCACGAGCCGCCATAACCGCCTTTTCCAAAATCTGCTTGCCAATCGCCGAATTTTCTTCAAAGAACTCACTAAGGCTTTCATTGACAACCGCATTGACCAACGAGCGAATTTCGACGTTGCCGAGCTTAGTCTTAGTCTGCCCCTCGAACTGCGGATTGTGGAGCTTGACGCTGATAACCGCCGTCAAACCTTCGCGAACGTCCTCGCCGCTCAAAGTGCTATCGTTGCTCTTAAAAAGATTGTGACGTTTGGCAAATTCGTTGGCGACTTTGGTCAGCGCGGTCTTGAAGCCGATTAGGTGCATGCCGCCTTCTTCGGTGTTGATGTTGTTGACATAGCTGAAAATATTTTCCTGGTAGCTGTCGGTGTATTGCATGGCGACTTCGACAACAGCGTCGTCCTTGCGCCCGTTGAAGTAAATCGGCGCGGGATTGATTTTCTCCTTCTTGCGGTCGAGATGTTCGACGAAAGATTTAATGCCGCCGTCGAAGTGGAAAACTCGCGACTCGCCACCCGCGCGTTTATCGGTCAGCGTAATGGTTATGCCGCTGTTGAGAAATGCCAACTCGCGCAGGCGGTGCTTGAGCGTGTCAAAGTTGAATTCCTTGACCGTAAAAATTTCGTCGTCGGGCAGAAAGTGAACCGTCGTTCCAGTGTCTTGCGCCTCGCCGATAACTTTAAGCGGGCTTGTAGTCTCACCGCGCGAAAAGGTTATGCGAGAAATTTTGCCGTCGCGCTTAACTTCAACTTCCATAGATTTTGACAAAGCATTGACGACGCTGACGCCCACGCCGTGAAGTCCGCCGCTAACTTTATAGCCGCCGTCGCCGAACTTGCCGCCCGCGTGCAAAACCGTCAAGACGACTTCAACGGCGGGCTTGCCGCTCTCGTGCATATCAACAGGAATGCCGCGCCCGTTGTCGCTGACCGTGATTGAGTTATCCGCCTCAATCGTCACGTCAATATTTGTGCAAAAGCCCGCCAACGCCTCGTCAATCGAGTTGTCGACGACTTCATAAACTAAGTGATGAAGTCCGCGCTCCGAAGTCGAGCCGATATACATGCCGGGGCGAAGGCGCACTGCCTCCAAGCCTTCCAAGATTTGAATTTGATCCGCGCTGTAATCGCCCTCGACCGCCTCAACTTTGGCGTCCGCCTCGTTGAAACTGTGACCTTCTATTTCTTCTGCAATCGTTTCTTCGGTGTTAATTTTCTTTTCGTCCAAAATTTTAACCTCCATTCTTGCCGCAAGTTTATCACAGAATATTTTTGCCGTCAAAAAACTCTCTTGCCTTGCCGCGCAGATTTGCTATAATTTTGCACACAATAACTTTGGCAACACGCGAGGTAGAGAAATTGAATCGACAGTTTTACGACAATGAGCGCGAGATTGACCTTGCCGAACAAAAATTTTTACACAAGCGCGAGAAAGAAGTTGTCTTCGCCCGCACGATAGTTTTCTTGGCGGCGGTGGGGAGTGTCGCGCTCGGTTGGGATTTCAACGTCCATTACTGCTATATAATCGCGGCACTGCTTGCAATGATTTTTATTCGGCTGATGAACTATCACGAGCGATTAAAGCGGCGCAAGAGTTTTTTAAAGAGTCGGCTGGCGGTTGTGAACTCGTACATTGCGCGGGCAAAGGGCACTTGGCGCAAGCGTTCCAATGACGGCTCGATTTATTTAAAGAACAATCGCCCGCAAGACGTTGACCTGCACATTTTCGGCGAGGGTTCGATTTTTCAATATATCTGCGCGGCGCGGACGAAACGCGGCAGAGATTTATTGGCGGAGGCGTTCAATCCGGAGCCGCCCGACCTTAACGAGGTGCGCAATCGTCAACGGGGCGTCGCGGAACTTTTACAACGCCCGCGCCTGTCGCTTGACCTTGAGGCTTATGCGCGGCTCATGCCCAACAATCACGACACAAGCGAATTAATCGTTAGCGTGGAAGAAGAACTGCCACCGCTCGGAAAAGTTTACTGGTTGCGCTTTATCATGCCGGCGATTTTAATCTTGTCGTGCGCGTTGGCGTTGGCGGGCGTTATAAGCGAGTTCGCGCCGCTGTTCGTCATGACCGCCGCGCTGATAATTTCAATCGTCGCAATGCCCGCGATAAACGAATTGCTCGCGCCACTCAAAATCATTTCAAAGGAGTTGCGACTTTACCACGCGATATTTGAACGGCTTGAATCGACAAACTTCATGTCGAAGAGATTAACCGCAATCCGCGACATCTTGACCGATGAAGTTTCCGCCGCTCAGAAGTTAAAGGAGCTGTCGCTACTTGTAGACTTGACGGACGCGCGGCACAACCCGCTGTTCTTTATCTTGGGCAACGGAATTTTCTTGGCGGATTTTTTCTTGGCAACGGCGTTCATGAAGTGGCGGGTCGACGCGGCGAATCACCTGCGCACGTGGCTTGATGCCTTCGCGGAAATGGAAGTTTTAATTTCGCTGGCGTCAATCGGGCAGACGCGCAATGATTATTGTTTTCCAACTTTTTACGAGGAAGAGGAGCCGCATTTATCTGTTGTTGGCTTGAAGAGTTTGTTGGTTGCTGAAGATAAAGCTGTGCCCAATGACGTTGAGTTGAAGGCGGGCACGACGATAATCACGGGCGCGAACATGTCGGGCAAGACGACTTGGATTAGGACGCTCGCCGCCGCAGTCATGGTTGCCTATACGGGTGCGCCGGTCTGCGCGAAAAGTTTTGCGGTGAGTCAGCTGGCGGTGCTGACTTCGATTAGAGTTAATGATGATTTAAGTCAAGGCGTCTCGACCTTTTACGCTGAACTTCTGCGGATTAAATCAATGATTGAGTACACTGAAAAAAATTTGCCGATGCTGGCGTGTATCGACGAGATTTTTAAGGGCACGAACGTTAATGACCGCGTTATCGGCGCGAAGGAGGCGATTCGCCGCTTGACCAACGATAAGAGCATTACGATTGTCACGACGCACGACTTCCAACTTTGCGACATGGTCAACGAGAATCCGCACATTGCCAACGCGCACTTCGAGGAGTATTACGAGAACGACGAGATTAAATTTGACTTCAAGCTACGTAAGGGCAGGACGCACACGACGAACGCGAAGTATCTTTTACGCATGGCGGGGATTTTGCCGCCGGAAGAACAAAGTATAGAAACTAACGTAGCAACTCATTGATAGATAAAACAACGATGATAGCCACAATGATAAAAATGATGTTTTTGACAAGCCGAATTGTCAGGGCGCGAAATTTAAAGAACATAAAGCCGACGAAAGCAATGGCGATTCCTATCGCTAAATTTGAATTGAACTTGGAAATTCCTATCAAAGCAAATAAGCCGCCAAAGCAAAGTAAAAGCAGTAGCAGATAACAGATTAAGCCTCTCGCCACTCTTGGAAAACTCTCGACTGCCATAATTTTTTTGAACGGTGGAATTGTATAAAATAACTCAAAAAGAAAGCTGTACGCCGTCTGCAAGCTTATGATGTTATTTTTGATTGTCTTGCTGATGCCGGGCAGATTTGAAAAATATTTCTTGAAGATTATCAGAATGCCGTTCGCTTTAGTAAAGTAAGCGGTATTTTCATTGTACATATCGATTGAGAAATTCACAAACAAATTCAGCGCGGCTTCGGTCTCGGGGAAGTCATCGGCGTCTTTGGCGAGAGCAAATTTGTTTAGCGGCGTCACGACCTCGCAAAAACTTTTCAGCTCAGCTTCCAAATCCTTAAAGTTCTTGCCGGTGAAAACGTCTTTGATACTTGCCGAAGTCTTTATGACTTCCAGCCGCTCGCGAAGTTTCTCGTACTTGTCGACAAAGAACGGGCGCATGTTCAAGCTGTAAAGTTCAAAGAAATCTTCGATGACGACTCCAAATTTTTTTTTGCTCAAAATCCTGTCGGCGAGTTCATTGGCAAATTGTACGCAACTATCTTGCGAAAGATTTTCGACGGCGGCTTGAATTTTTTTGCGAATCTCGGCGCGAATATCTTCAAGCTCTGTTTCTACAGCGTTGAAGTCCTGCGCGGCAGTGAACTTGGATTTGACACGCGCCGCGTTGATTTTTTCGAGAAGGACGGCGGCGTCAAGCACGGAAAATTTTTCGTCGACGTGCTCCAGCTCTCCCAAAATATCATTGACGTTGAAAATCTCGGATTCGGCTAAGTAAGCGACTTCCGCCGCGAGTCGCTTGCGGGGATTGATTAAAATATCTCGTGCCGCGTCAAAAATTTTCTCGCGGTCCGGCTCCGCAAAAGATAAATCGTCCGCCCGCT
Source organism: Quinella sp. (assembly GCA_045118435.1). Classification (GTDB taxonomy): domain Bacteria; phylum Bacillota; class Negativicutes; order Selenomonadales; family Selenomonadaceae; genus Quinella. Next base: position 18,039 of record JBGUYA010000004.1, read on the forward strand.
CAATTATCGTTGCCTTGTCGTCGTAAATCGAAACTTGCAAGACGCGGAAAGGATTTTCTTCTAAAGTCACGGCGCAACCTCCCTAAGCTCGGATTATGTTCGCAGTCAACGTGAAATCTTTTTCCTCCGCGAACTCACGCAAGCCGTAAATTGCATTGACTATTCTTCTGACTTCGTCGAAATTTTTCTTCGCAACGGCACTTTCGCCCGCCGTCACCAACTTTGAAAACTCCGCACTTCTGCCGCGATAAAGATATTTGACGTGATTGAAGAAAGCCAAAATGTAATCGTCATTGCGCCATAGAATATTAATTTTCTGTCGCCAAGCCTGTTTCATTATTCGTTCAAAGGTTCCGTCGTTGCGCCGCGTCAAACTTTGCGCTCTGTTCAAAAGCCCATCGAATTGTTCCTGCTCCTGTGGCTCGACAGTTTTGTAAAAGCTTACGGTAAAATAATTTCGGAGGTCGTTAAGCTCGTGTTCGCGGAAGACTTGCAGATTTTTCTTGCGAATCACGGACAAAAATTTTTTCGCATCCAACAAATCGTTGACGATATGTTGAATTTCTTCGCGGTCAAGATTTTTTCGGTCGGCATTTATCGCGGCACTCGCGACTTCGCCGACTCGCTGAAGTTTGTCATAATCGGCGTCGCTCTCGACAAGATTGCCCATCTCGCGAACCTTCTCAAGCAAAACTTTTCCGTCGCGATTGAGTTGACTCGTCATCTCGTCGTGATTAATTTGCCCCTCTTGCCGCGAATAAAAATTCTTGCCGCTGTTGAAAGTTTCGGCAATTGCTGGGATTTCAATGTCCAAAGTCACGCTGCCGGCGTCGTCAATCGTGTAGTTGCAAATAATTTCCGCGCCCTCGACTATCGCGCCAAAGTCAAAATCCGCGCCCGAAATTTTCATCTGCCCGATAAAGCGATTGTCCGCGACGTTGTCCGCAATCTCGCCCTCCCACATCTTGAAGTTTATCGAATCGTCGGAACCTGCGCGAACTCTCTGCGCGGCACGAAATTTTTTCTGACCTTTGGTGGGCAAGGCGTCACCTTCGCGAACAAGATAATCAAGGCGCGAAATGTCGCTGTCGAGTTGTTCTTTAATCTCAATTCCAATTGAATGAGGCGCAAGCAAAGCCCCGACGTTCGCGAAAGTTCGCGTGATGATAATAGCTTTGTTTTTAAGAGAAACCACGTTGCCGTCCTTGTCATAAACCGCTACGAGAAATTTATTTTCGCCGCGCTTATTGAGAGGAACCGCCACGATTTTTTTGTCGCTGAGCTCTATGACGCCCGAAGTCCAATCGTCGGCGTCGGAATTTATCTCGAAGGTGTAGCCCGCAATTTTTTTCTCAAGCGCAACGGCAACCCGCGCCTTTTTATCGGGTGTACGTGATTCATAACGGAAACTTAAGCCCAAATCAACGTCGCTTTTGAAAAGTTCGCGCGTGGATTTTCTTTCATGTTCCTGCGAAGTCCAATCGACCGCCTCCGCAAAAATCGCCGCGCCTTCGGATACCGCCGTCATCGGATTAACTTCCATACTGCCGGGAATTCCGAGTTCGGCAACAACTTTTTCGCGAATCGGTCTGTAGTTGTTCGGACCGCCAATAAAAATTATCTTGTCAATGTCGGCGGCGGTCAAGCCTGCCTTTGCAATCGTCGTCTGAGCGGTCTCGACAGCCTTCATGAGTGTCGAATAAACTTCCCTGTCGTAATCGTCGCGATTAATTTCAACGTCAAGATAAATTTCCTCGCTGTTGTCGTCTTCAAAGTCCGTCTCGCCTTCAACCTTGACATAACTTGTGGAGGAAAGTTCAATCTTCGCAAGCTCGGTCATGTAAGTTGCGGTGCTGAGGAGCCGCCGATATTTTTCTTGGCTTGTCCAATCTTCCGGCAATGAATAAATTTCTTCAAGCCACGGCACGACGAACTTGTTCAACAAAATTTTATCAAGGTCGCGCCCGCCGCACATTGTCAAACCGCCGTTTGCCAAAAAATTTACTTTGCCCGAAATTCGTTCGGCAATCGCCACATCGAGAGTGCCGCCGCCCAAATCAAAAATTAAAAATTTCCCGTCGGCTTGATTGTCCTTCACGACGCGCATAATCGCCGCGACAGGCTCCTGCATTAGCGCGACTTTGCCGAGCCCCGCGAGTTTTGCCGCTTCGAGCGTCGCCGCATTTTGCATTTGATTGAACGCCGCCGGCACCGTGATAACCGTCCCGATTTCGTCTTTGTTTTCGCGTATTTCGTCGGGCAAATTTTTGAACAGCTCGCGCAGAATTTCTGCACTGCACTCTTCGGGCGTGAGTTCTTCGCCGCCGAGTTTAAATTTCGTGTTCGTCCCCATAAACCGCTTGAACAACATCGCGCAACTTTCGGGCTGCTTGAACGAATTTTCATAAGCCTTTTTGCCGTAGAAACGACGCCCGCGCTTGTCAACATAAATTGCCGAAGGCGTCACGTCGCTTTGATCGCGCTTGCTTTTCCACACGCGAACATTTTCCCCGTCGAAAGTTGAAATTGCGCTGTTGGTCGTGCCCAAATCTATTCCGACAAAATATTTCATCTGTTTATTCACCTCTATAAAAAAATTTTTTTCATTGTAACAAAAAATTTTTCTTGCGACAAGCAAAATAAAAAACCGCTCGACCGAAGTCGGGCGATTTTTTTTATCTTTTCTTCCAGCCGAATTCTTCAAAGCTTTGTCGCCAAGCGATGCGCTCGTAAAAATCTTTCATGGTCGTTGGCGTGTGGAAAATCGGGACGCGCTCAAGTGCGAAGAAGTTACTACCCTTGTCGACGACGCCATATTTAATCGTGAACGCGCCTTTGTAGCCCAAATCTTGAGCAATGCCGGCAATGTGCAAGTTGTAAGTGCCGGTCGGATAAGCCAAGAATTCTATCGGGTGACCGAGCTGTTGCTCCAAAATATTTTTCGAGTTCAAAAGTTCATTGCGGATTTCATCGTCGGGTAGCTCTTCAAGCTTTGGGTGTGTCAGCGTGTGCGATTGAAATGTTATGCCGCCCGCCTCCATTTCCTTGAGCTGTTCCCACGTCATGTAGTTTGGATAAACACTCGTGAACGAGGGGATAATGAAAATCGTCGCGCGGAGGTTATACTTGCGCAAAATCGGGAAAGCGTTCGTGTAGTTGTCGATATAGCCGTCGTCAAAAGTTATCAGCACGGGCTTAGGCGGCAATTCGATTTCTCCTTTAAGTCCGGCGTAAAGTTCTTCAGGCGTTATCGTGATGCAACCGCTGTCGGCGAGGAACTTCATTTGCGTATCGAAGTCAGCGATTGGAATTGACAGCGAGGCGTGATTGTCGGCGATTTGATGATAGTTGAGCACGAGAATTTTGGGACCGTCGGCAATGTCGGCTATCTCACCTAAATTTTGCGCTTGCGAGTGGTAAAAGCCAAGCCC
>JBGUYA010000005.1:0-14068 GCA_045118435.1 Quinella sp.
CGGCGTCCGCGAAATGTACAAAATGCTTGACGAAGGTCATTTTATCGGGCTGATTATGGATCAAGACGTCGGGCGCGATGACGGCGTTGTTGTTAAGTTTTTCAACAGGGCAACAAACTTCGTGACGGGCGCGGCGTCAATGTCGCGGTTCAGAAAAATTCCTATCTTCCCCGCGTTCATGCATAAAAATTCCGACGGCACTCACACGCTGGAAATTTCGCCGCCGCTTTACGTCGAGAAGACTTCCGATAAGCACGCCGATATAAAACGCATGACGCAACAACTCGCGTCGCTGATTGAACAGCACGTCAGAAAATATCCCGACGAGTGGTTTTGGTTGCATGACCGCTGGAAGTCCATGCGCCTGGAGTTTGAGCCGGAGGAGGTTGAAAAGTTCAATTTGGAATTGGGAATTAGGAATGAGGAATGATTTTGGGGCGACGTTTTAATTACGCATTACGCATTACGATTTGCGCATTGCTTTTTATTTTGCCCGCGCAGGTTCAAGCGATTGATTTCCCCGTGACTTCTCCCTTCGGCTGGCGCGTTCATCCGATTTCGGGGCAATGGAAATTTCATGCGGGCGTTGATTTGGGCTACGACTACGGAGAATATATCGGCTCTCTCTTCGACGGGCAAGTTGTTATCGCCGCTAACCTAGACGACGGCTACGGCAACCAAGTTTTGATTTATCACCCCGCGATTGATTCTTACACGCGCTACGCTCACTGCAGTACTTTGCACGTGGCGGCGGGGCAAATCGTTCGCGCCGGTCAGATTATCGCGCAGGTTGGGAGCACGGGCTATTCAACTGGTCCGCATTTACACCTTGAATATATCGTAAGGGTCAACGGCGTTTATCAATACGCCGACCCGCTGAGCTTGTGGCAATAGAAAACGGAGACGCCGCGCAGGCATCTCCGATATTTTTTGAGCGTGTTGGTAAACTCAAAATCATCATGTGACAGCTAGAAACTTTCAGTGGTCAGCTTTCAGCTTTCAGAAAAACCTAAAGCCTAAAACCTAACACCTAATACCTAATACCTAAAAGCTGATAGCTAGAAGCTCAGAACTTTATCAACAGCCGCTAGTTACGAGTAAAAGTTTTGTCTACAACGTCGCCGACGCCGCCGAGCACGCCGAGACTTTTGCCGCCTTGAAAGAATTCGACTGCGCCCGCGTTGCCGAGACGGAAGTTAATATTGTCCTTGCCCTCCCAAGTAAGAGTTTGACCGCCTTCAACGACGCCCTCTTGAACAACTGCGCCGTCAACAGTGACGAGCAACCAGCAACGATCATTAAAACGCGCTTGAACTTGAACGCTGTCGGCAGGCGCGGGATTAGCGTTGGCGACGGGCGTCGGATTTTCGGCGGGTGGTTCTTCGACAACGGGCTGAGTTTGTTCAATCGGCGGCTCGACTTTGGCGACTTCGCCGTCCGAATTCGACAGCCAAGACCACGCGCTACCCGCAAGCACTGCGATTAACACGACCGCCGCGATTATCAATATGCCCGAAAAACGATTTGATTCATGTTGAATTGAATAGCCTAACGTTTTTTTATCTTGCTTGACGGGTTGTTGCTGTTCCGGTTTTTTTTCCGGCTCCTGCTCGGTGGTTTCTTCAGTAGCGGGCGGTTCGGTTTCGGCGGAAAGTTCGGCAATGTCGCCCATGAATTCCTTAACCGTCGCATCGGGGTCAAGTCCCAGAAATTTCGCGTAGTTCTTGATAAAACCTTTGGTGTAAACAGTGCCCGGCATTTTGTCGTACTCGCCGTTCTCGATAGCTTCTATGTAAAGAGCGCGGATACTGGTGCCCTCTTCTACGTCTTCGATTGTCAAATTTTGTCGTTCGCGCTCCTGGCGCAATGTGTAACCTACCATTTCTAACATCTCCCTTCGAGCGCATTATAAACGACTAAATTTAAAAATACAAGCAATTAATTTCCCGTCAAACGATTGGCGCAAGCTTTGAACTCCGCGCAGATTTTTTCTTCGTCAAGCGTCTTGAGTTCGCGACCTTGCATTAAAATTTTTCCGTTAACAATCACGGTGTCGACTGCCGACGAATTCGCCGAGTAAACCAAAAGCGACGCGGGATTGTAATTCGGTTGCCACTCAACGCCGCTCATGTCCCACAAAACTATATCAGCCTTGCAACCGACTTCAAGCCGCCCGTCGTTTTTCAAGCCGAGTGCCTCCGCGCCAAACTCCGTAGCCATTTGAAGAGCCTGCGCGGCGGGAACGGATAAAGGATTCATTGTCTCGACCTTCGCCAAAAATGCCGCAAGCCGAACTTCTTCCAACATGTCAAGGTTGTTGTTACTCGACGCGCCGTCCGTGCCGAGTGCAACCGTAATTCCCGCGTCAAGAAGTTTCGTCACGGGAGCAATGCCGCTTGCGAGTTTCAAGTTGGAGCCGGGATTGTGCGCCACGCGGATTTTTTTCTCCTTAATAATCTCAATCTCGGCGTCGCTCAACCAAACGCAATGAGCCGCCAAAGTTCCACTATCGAAAAGCCCTGTCGCGGCAACGACTTCAAACGGTCGCTTGCCATAATTTTTTATGCAGTCTTCAATCTCGGCTTGCGTTTCGTTCATGTGCATGTGAATTTCCGCGCCGAGCTTTTGCGCTTCCGCCGCAACTTTTTTAAGATAAGCGGGCGGGCAAGTATAAATTGCATGAGGTCCTAACATGACGGTTATCCTACCGTCCGCCGCGCCGTGAAAGTTTTTATACAGCTCGACATTCTCGGCAAGTTTCTTATCGCCGTCGGCAAAACTTATCAGCCCGCGACTTAAACTCCCGCGCAGTCCCGCTTCATCAACGACCTTTGCAACTTCTTCCATATTCGGTCCGTACATGTCGGCGAATGCAGTCGTGCCGCTTTTAATCATCTCGACCGCCGCAAGTGCCGCGCCCCAATAAATATCTTCGCGCGTCATCTTCGCTTCGATTGGCCAAATATCTTTTTGGAGCCAGTCCATTAACGCCTTGTCGTCGGAGTAACTGCGAAGCAAAGTCATTGAGGCGTGAGTGTGCGCGTTGACAAGTCCGGGCGTCGCCAAAAATTTCGGAGCTTGCGAACTCGGAATTATTTTTGAAATGATGTCGCCGTCAATATAAATATCCGCGCACTCGCCGTTGAGCATTTTCACGCCGCGAATCACAAAATCTGCCAACGTTCAGCCCTCCAATCCCAAATATTTTTTTTGCGCGTCGGTGAGCGTGTCGATTGTCACGCCGATTGAGTCAAGTTTAATCTCCGCGATTTTGGAATTGATTTCTTCGGGCATGAGATAAACTTTCTTCTCAAGCTTGCTGTGATTGTGGAGAATGTGCGCCGCACTGAAGAATTGAACGGCGAAACTCAAATCCATAATCTCGGCGGGGTGACCGTCGCCGCTTGCGAGATTGACCAGACGACCTTCCGCCAACAGATAAATCTTTCTGCCGTCGCGCTGTAAAAATTCCTCGACATTGTTGCGAACTACCTTGCGGCTGACTGACTGCGCGGCGAGTTCGGGAATATTTATTTCAACGTCGAAATGTCCCGCGTTGGCGAGCATTGCGCCGTTTTTCATAAGCGGATAATGTTCGCCCGTGATAACGTCTTTGTCACCTGTCAACGTCAGGAAAATATCGCCGACCTGCGCGGCGGCGGACATAGGCATAACTCTGAACCCGTCAAAGACTGCCTCAATCGCTTTAATCGGGTCAACTTCAGTGACAATGACATTTGCGCCAAGACCTCTGGCACGCATTGCGCCGCCCTTGCCGCACCAACCGTAGCCCGCAATAACAACAGTCTTGCCCGCGATAACCAAGTTAGTCGTGCGCATAATGCCATCCCAAGTCGATTGACCCGTGCCGTAGCGATTATCGAAAAGAAATTTACAGTAAGCGTCGTTGGCGGCAATCATCGGGAAGGCAAGTTCGCCGCGTTTTTCGAGTGCACGAAGTCTCAAAACGCCTGTCGTAGTTTCTTCGGAGCCGCCGAGAATATTTTTGAGCGCGTCGCGTCTCTTGGTGTGAATCAACTCGGTAAAGTCGCCGCCGTCGTCAATGTAAATATCGGGCGCGAAGTCCACCGCCTTGTTGAGATAGTCGTTGTATTCTTCAGCGGAACAGCCGTGAGTTGCAAAAACCGTAACGCCGTCTTCGACGAGAGCCGCCGCAACGTCGTCTTGAGTGGAAAGAGGATTGGAGCCGGTGATAACGACTTCCGCGCCCGCATGCATGAAGACTTCCGCCATGTAAGCCGTCTTCGCCTCAAGGTGCAATGTGATTGAAATTCTTTTGCCCGCGAACGGCTTTGACTGCGAAAACTCCTTGTCGATTGCCGACATAACCGGCATAAAATTTTTAACCCATTCGATTTTTGCATGACCCGACGGCGCAAGCGTTATGTCCTTTACGATTGACTGCATGAAAAAATTTCCTCCTTAAAAAGCTTAAAAGCCGAAAAATGATTGGTGGCGAATTTTTTATTTGAATAGCTCAATAATTTGCTTGCCGATTAGGATAACGGTCATGCCTATAAACAGCGGGCGAACGTACGCCGCGCCCTTCGAGATTGCCATTTTCGCGCCGCAAGTCGCGCCCAAAATCATGCCTAGTCCCATTGGGATTGCGTAGGAAAAATTCACCAGCCCCAATATCGAGAAGACAATCACGGCGGCGAGGTTGCTCGCAAAGTTGGCGGCTCTTGCATTGGCGGCGGCTCCCAAAAAGCCGTAGCCTATCATTAAAAACATGAACAGCATAAACGAGCCTGTGCCCGGTCCGAAAAAGCCGTCGTAGAAACCGAGCGCGAAGATTATCAGCAAGCCGAGCAAATAATTTTTGTGCGAGACGTTGACTGATTGCTTGTCCGCGCCCCAATTTTTCTTCGCAACGCTGTAAATCGCGATAAAAATCAGCATGACGACGACGAGCGGACGCAGGAAGTCGGGCGGGATTTGTCGCACGACCAACACGCCGATAATCGAGCCGAAAAACGCCAGCGGGAACATCAGCCGCATTATTTTTTTATCGATATTGCCCGAACGCCAATAAGTTAAAAAGCCCGCGCAGGCTCCCATGCATGAGGCAACTTTGTTTGTGCCGAGCACGTTGAGCATTGGCAAGCCCGCCCACATCAGCGTTGGCACCGAGATTAGCCCGCCTCCACCCACGACCGAATCAATGAACGCCGCGATAAAGCCCATGCCCGCCATCGCCGCCGCGATTGTAAAATCAAGTTCCATATCAATGGTGGAAAAGCCGAATGTGCGTGAACGCCATAGCGATATTGTACTTGTCGCAGGTCTCGATAACGTTGTCGTCGCGAATAGAGCCGCCAGTTTGCGCGATAAACTCCACGCCTGATTGATGAGCGCGTTCGATATTGTCGCCGAACGGGAAGAACGCATCTGACGCCAATGACACCCCGCGCAGATTTTTCAGCCAAGCAATTTTTTCTTCGACAGTGAGTGGATTTGGCTTGACCGTGAAAAGATTTTGCCAAGAGTCCTCGAAAGTCTCGCCGCCGAGATAAACATCAATGGCATTGTCGCGGTCGGGACGCTTGACATTTTTCTTAAAGGGCAACTCAAGAACTTGCGGACTTTGGCGCAAAAACCAGTAATCAGCTTTGTTGCCGGCAAGTCGTGTGCAATGAACGCGGCTTTGCTGACCCGCGCCGATACCGATTGCTTGTCCGCCCTTCGCGTAGCAAACGGAATTGGATTGCGTGTACTTCAAAGTTATCAGCGCAGTCAACAGGTCGCGACGCGCCTCCGCCGTGAAGTTTTTATTTTTAGTCGGCACGTCGGCAAGGCAAGCGTCGGAAATTTTAATGTCGTTGCGCTTTTGCTCGAAGGTCACGCCGAAAACTTGCTTAATCTCGGCGGCGGGCGGCTCGTAGTCGGGATTGATTTTTATCACGAGATAATTGCCGTTGCGTTTGGCTTTCAAAATCTCAAGGGCTTTGGGCGAATAGGACGGCGCAATAATTCCGTCGCTGACCTCGCGGCGCAGGAAGTCGGCAGTCGTCTCGTCGCACTCGTCGGATAAAATTGCGAAGTCGCCGTAAGAACTCATGCGGTCGGCTCCGCGCGCCCGAACGTAAGCGGTTGCCTGCGCGGACAACTCGTTATCTCCTGCGAAGTAAATTTTTTTGAGAATATCGTCGAGCGGCTCACCGACGGCGGCTCCTGCGGGGCTGACGTGTTTAAAGGACGCCGCCGCAGGTAAATTTGTCGCCTCGCGCAGTTCGCGCACCAGTTGCCAGCCGTTGAGCGCGTCAAGCAGATTGATATAACCCGCTCGCCCGTTCAAAACTTCAAACGGCAACTCGCCCTCGACAAAAACTTTTGCGGGCTTTTGATTCGGATTGCAACCATACTTCAATTCCAATTCACTCATGATTTCCAACTCCTTTAAAATGATAACGGATAGTCGAAAAGTTGGGGGGCGTCATGGATGACGCCCTTGAGCCGCGTTTGAAACAGGATGTTTCAAGCGGCACGCCCCTGCGAGGGGGCCTTTCTTTTGTCAAACTTTTCTTTGGACAAGCAAAGAAAAGTTTGTTTCACAAGTAAAAATTATTGATTAACTTAATCGAAGGAACGAGCCGCCAACTACTCAGCCGGTTTTGCGTCCCCACTTTTTGGCAAAAAGGGGGCTAAAAAATCTTGCACAAGCCAATCGACAATTCTTTCCGCCGCGTCTTTGTGCGTCTCGAAAATTTTCTGTGATATCGCCTGTCGCCGCTCAAACAACGGATCATTGCCCGCCATTAGCTCCGCCAGATAATATTCGACTTCTTCCCAACTCCGCGCCGTGTACATTGCCGCGAACATTTCTTTATATTCGGGGAAGGGCACCGCGTTTGGCAACTCGCAATAAATTATCGGTCGCCCCGTCAAGAACAGGCATATCAAGATACTCGAATAATCCGCAAGAAAAATATCAATGTTGCGAATGCTCTTGTCCATGTCCGACAATTTTTTTTGGCGCACGATACCTTTTGTATTCAAATCTTCTTTGTAAGCGGCGATTTCCTCCTGCGTCATAAAATTTTTTGCCTGCAACTCTTGAAAAAGGTACATGTGCGGGCGAAGGTGTAACTCGACGCGCTCGCCATATTTTTCGCGCAAAGCATTGAATTTATCTTTGTACTCCAAAAAATGACTGCCGCCCCAAGTGTCGTCTACAAGCCAGCGCGGCGTCCACAAAATGCGCGTCGCCTTCGACGGCTCCTTTTCCATGCGGTAATAAGTCTTCAGCGCAGGGTAGCCCAAAAATTCAACGTGACGATATTTAAAAGTTTCGTCCTGCGCGAATTGCTCCTGCGCCATTGTCTTGACTGATTCACACGACGCGAACAGAGCGTACAAATTTTTGTAGACATGCCGATAATCTCTGAACAACCGCTCCGGAAAAACATAAGCCAACGACGCGCCATAAGATACCATGCAAATTTTTGTAAACGTCAGCAAGTCACCGATTCTCAAGCTTGGAAAGGGGCGGTGCCTCACGTACGGCTGATTGAAAAAAACGTAATCGGGCTTAAGCTTGCGAAGATCCATCAAGCCCGAGTAATCATAAATTTTATCGCCGGGATAACGTTGAAAAAAATATTTCCACGCGCCGTCACTGTGCCTGTAATCAAATTCGGGGTGAATCACAATGTACGGCTCAAAATTTTCTCGCCGTTTCATTTCCTCGTAGACCGGTAAAATTTTATCGCAGGTAATAGCCGAACGCACAACGAACACCACGCGGATTTTACGCCGCTCCGCAACCCGCGCAGATTGCCGCTTGAGCCAATAACCCGTAATGTCGTCGTCGTAATAACTCACGCTCGGAAATTGATTCAAGAAAATTGCCCGCACATCATTTATAAAAGTTTCGTGCCACAAATTTTGATTGAACGGCACCTTTAGCTCCGTCGGCTCCACGAATTGAAGTGCGCCCAAAATCGCAAGCTCGCGCTCGTTCCTTTTTATAATTCTATTGTAAATGAGCATTAACTTTTCGACGAAAATTTTTGTCTCCGCTGACTTCAATCTTATCATTAACAGCGCGAGATATTCCGCGTACCAATCCTGCGCGGGCGCGTTCTTCAACTCGTCAATCGTTATCTTGAGCAAACGCGCCGCCAATAATTTTTTCCGGCTCAAGATTTTCTCTTCCGGCTCCAAAGTGCAAGCCTCCTTTTGCTTTTTGAACATTATTCTTCGCGGCGGCGTTTATCCCTTCAAAATCTGTGCTATAATGGCGAAAACGGATTGGAGGCTTTTTCATGAACAAAACGGATTGGCAAAAATTTTTTAAGTCGAAGGTCGGCAAGTGCAAGGTGCTTGTCATCGGCGATATTATGATGGATAAATATTACTATGGCGACGTGAAAAAGTTCGCGAGTGATGCGCCTGTGCCCGTTGCAAAAATTGTTAACCGCAAAACTTCGCTCGGCGCGGCGGCGAACATTGCCAACAACTTGGCGACGCTCGGTTGTCAAACTTCAATCGCGGGCTTTGTCGGTCGAGACCATAATTTTGAGACACTTTCAACGCAACTTTGTGACAGCGGCATTGACCAAGACGGATTGATTGCGACTGATTACCCGACGACGACTAAGGTCAGAGTTATGAGCGGGCATGTTCAGATGTTCCGCATGGACTTTGAAGACTTGGCTCCGCGCACGGAAGAACAATTTGCCGCGTTGAAAAGTTTCGTCAAGAGCCGCCTCAATGACAGCCTCGACGCGATTGTCCTTGCCGACTACGAGAAGGGCGTTTGCACGGAAAGATTTTGCGCGTCGGTGATTCGCCACGCTCACAATCACGGCGTGCCGGTCGTCGTTATGCCTTACGGTCAGCAGTGGATTAAATATGCGCAAGCCGATTACATTACCCCGAACGTCTCGAAGATTAATAAAATTTTGCTAAGCCCGATTCAAACCGACGATGACGACGCCGCCGAACGCGCAGGGCGTTACATTATGCGCAAGTTCAAAGTTAAGAATGTTTTGGCGACGCGCTCGGCTTCGGGTATGACGCTTGTCACGGAAGACGACGCCTATCATTTGCCGACGCGGGCGCAGGAAGTTTTCGACAGCGCGGGCGCAAGCGACACCGTTGCCGCAACTTTTGCTATGGCATTGGCGGGCGGCTTGAAACCAGTTGACGGCGCGTTTGTCGCCAATGTCGCGGCGGGTATCGTTCTTAGAAAGTCGGGCACTTACGCCATTACTCGCCAAGACATTATCAACGCAATGCGCAACTAAGTTTTTCCATTACGCATTACGAATTTCGCATTAAAAAAAAGCCGCCCCTCGAAGTGAAGAGCGGTTTTTATTTTGAAATTGATTGCTTAGATTATTTTGCGTTGGCAAGTTCCATGATAGCAGCAGCGGTGCCTTCGGAGCCGAGAACGTTTCTAATCTTGTGCTCGACAAGCTCTTTGATGTAAGCGCGAGCGGGCGAGAGATATTGACGCGGGTCGAAGTGATCGGGATGCTGATTGAAATGTTCGCGGATACCGGCGGTCATGGCAAGACGGAGGTCAGAGTCAACATTGATCTTGCAGACTGCGGAACGCGCGGCTTTACGGAGCTGTGCTTCGGGAATGCCGACAGCATCTTTCAATGCGCCGCCGTTGTCGTTGATGATTTTAACGTACTTGGGAATGACGGAAGACGCGCCGTGAAGAACAATCGGGAAACCCGGGATTTGTTTTTCAATCTCGGCGAGAATGTCAAAGCGGAGTTCAGGCGGCTCAAGAACGCCGGTTTCGGGGTTGCGAGTGCACTGTTCGGGCGTGAATTTGAATGCGCCGTGCGAAGTGCCGATAGCGATTGCCAAAGAATCGCAACCGGTCTTGCTGACGAATTCAACAACTTCTTCGGGTTTGGTGTAGTGAGCTTTGTCGGCGTCAACGCTGACATCGTCCTCGACGCCTGCGAGCTGACCAAGTTCCGCCTCAACCATTACGCCGTGAGCATGAGCATATTCGACAACTTCTTTGGTCTTCTCAATGTTCGTAGCAAAGTCATAGTGCGAGCCGTCGAACATAACGGAAGTGAAGCCGCCGTCGATGCAGGATTTGCAGGTTGCGAAATCCGGACCGTGATCGAGGTGCAGAGCAATCGGAATGTCATTGACTTCGAGAGCCGCGCGGACGAGGTGAACGAGGTATTGATGGTTAGCGTACTTGCGCGCACCAGCGGAGCACTGGAGAATGACAGGGCTTTGAAGCTCAGCCGCAGCACTAGTGATACCTTGAACGATTTCCATGTTGTTGACGTTGAACGCGCCGATAGCGAAACCGCCCTCATGAGCTTTCTGGAACATAGCTTTGGTTGTGATTAACGGCATTTTACCTACCTCCTAAAAAATATCTCACATTTTCGCGGGGCTTACGCCCTCCCTAAACAAAACGTATTTTAACACACTTGCGATTGAACTTGCAACAATCTATCGAAAAATTTTTTGACAATTCACGCGGCAAAAATCTATGATAAATTTCAATCAACGCGATTGTTTTATTGTTTGGCAAAGACAGGACAAAAAACTTGCTTGACAATTTTTTTTTACTGCAATATCATGCAAAAGACAGTCAAGGGCGTTTGGTGGACGTCGATTTGTCGAATAGGGGAGATTCAATCCGAGTTGGGGGACTTGCGATTGTGATTAAGTTTTTGTGGCGTTTGGAATTTGCAAATTATGTTGTGCTTGTAAATTCGACGCTTGTTTTAGTTTTATACGCTTTAAAATTGAAAAGGGTTCGATTAATTTCGACTCGCTGACGGTCGGCGCGAAACTCGCTCAAAATTTCGCGCACGACCCTTTGACTAATTTTAATCAATCTTTTTCACAAGGTCGCGCCAAAATCTGCGCGGCTTCCAGGAAGGGAGTTTTCTCTTTATGAGCGATTTACTTAAAGATTTTTCTTTTGACCTGCAACGCTTTGCAGAGTATATAAAAGTTGAAGGTCAAACGGGCATAACGAGCGTGGTAAACCTTGAAGACATAAAAGGTCTTTCAAGCGCGGTCAAAACATCTGTAGCCGGTGGTGTAAGTTCTTTTCATGGTGGCTTTTTCTGGAACGGCGGTGCCTCGCTCGTCGAAGGTACTTTCACTAACGGTATGAGCGGCGTCCAAGTTCAAGTAACCTATGATACTTGGCAAGTTACAGGCATTTCTAACGCCGCTGCTAGTATTTCTTCCGACGACGTTTTTACTTTCTACAATATAACCGGCGTCTCCGAAATTGACTTCAACAACTACTACACGATAGGCGGCACGACTTCAACTGTCGCTGTGGAGAGCAACGAAGTAACTTTTACCAAGTTGTCGTCGGGTTCAGAATCCAACATTATCATTACCTCTGATTACCCGGTGTCTCTTCATGGTATTAGCAAAAACGATTTTAATTTCTCTCCCCTTGACGCGGCAGGAGCGTCTTCTTTTTCACTTGATGAAATCGTTCTTCGTACTGATATTGCCGGTTACAGTTATCCTTTCGTCGATTCCGTCTCTTTCAACAACGGCACAATGTATGTCAGTAAGAACATCACGAATCTTACTGTTAATGGTGGCATTGACCCGCTCACCGTTGACAAACCTTTTTCCTATACTGTAAACGGCGACGATAATATCCTCTCGTTGACAGAAGTTGGGACTTTTGTCGAAAGTTTTGACGGAGCAACTCAAGTTGTCCCTGCGGCGGCTAAAGAAGGTCAAGTTACCGTCGGCGACCAAAGCTTTACCTACACGAGCGGCGGCTCGGCGGCTGTCATCATCGACGACGGAGTTATCAGCGGCTTTGCCTTCGGCGGACTTAGCGATAAAGTTTCCATTGCGGCGGGCGCACCTTCGGGCTTCGGTCTCAGATATATCGAGGATACTGCCAACGCCGATAACGAAAGCGAAGTAAGCTTTGCCAACTTGTCGGCGAGCGGCTACACCGCCGAATTGGTCGGCTTGATCTCTGCGGGCGACTCTTCAATTTATCAGGTCAGCATAACGCCCAACGCCAAAGTTCTTCAAGTCAATGATTCGATCAGCATTACAAACACCACTGGCTCAATGGCTATCGTGATTAACGAGGACGGCGAACTTGACGGCATTTTATTTAACAAAGGCGAGGGCAACGCAATTTCGGGCGACCTTTCAAACGTTGAAATTGCGGGCGACAGTTCCTTCTTCTACGGTGTAGCTTCTGCCACTTTGACTTACATGGGCGAAGACCTGCTCCAAGTCAGCGGCTTGTCTTCCAATGATGAGCTTACTTTTGAAGGCGTAACTTATACCTTTGACAGCGTCGGCGCGGCGGATAACGTCTCCGTTACGTTCTCCGGTTTCAGCGAGGCGGCAACTTCTGCTGTTCTCGGCGGTATCAGCGTTGGCGAAGGCACAATTTTTGAAACCGACGGCATTTCTTCCGCTACAACCACTAACGTTAACGGTCAAGCTATCACGATTAACCAAGATTTCACATACAGCTACAACGACGCAGGCGACATTGTTATCTTTGCTGAAGGTGACAATCTTAACCTCACGGCGACCGGCGACGCTACCAGAGTTTACACTTACGGCGACAGCGCAACCGTTCTCGGTTCGACGTTCAGTGAAATTGAATTTGCCTCAGAGTCGAGCGGCTTTGTCGTCAATGGCACCAAAGTTACCGGCGTCATTATGGACGACGACGGCGACACCTTCACGACCGACGGCACGACCGCCGCAGGTCTCAGCATTGCCAACGTGACTATGGCGGGTTTAAGCGACCTTGCCGATTCGGTTATGCTCACTCGCAACGGCTCCGCAAGTGATGCTGATACTTCAATCGAAATTCGCGGGTTCACAGACATTTCGAGCGTTGAAGGCAAAAACGGCACTCGAATTTTGGTTGCCGCTTACGGCGAACGAGATGACATTGACGACGGACTCGCCGTAACCGTTGATAAGAACGGTAACATTGTCGGCATCAACGATACCTTTGACGGCGACTATATCGTAGTCGCGGGCGCAACCGGCGCGAGCGGCATTTCCATTGAAGATTCTTACATCAAGACGGGTAGCGGCTCCTTCGCCTATGCGGTAGCTGGAGACAGTACGGCTCTTATTCTCGCGCAGAAAGATGATTCGGTTGATCTGGTCGGCGGCGTTGATATAATTCAACCTGCGGCGGGCAGTTCGTCAATCGCGCTTGAAGGCAAGAAATATGAATTCAGCGGTGATTCTGCTTACTTCACTGTCGGCTCTATTTCCGGCGTCAATCTCTACGCATTTAACTTCATGACGACGGGTAATTACATTAAGGGCGGACTTTCCTCGTTGTTCCTCTCTTACGGCGAAGACGAGGATCCTCTTGTTCATCCCGGCTTAACCGGCGAATACAAAATTGCCATGACCGACGACGGCTTTACGCTTAGCGATTTTGCGGCGGGCGAAACGATTAATGCTGTTGGCGGCGGTTCCATTGTCCTCAGCAACGAAGGCGGCTCAATCCTCTTCAATGCCGACGGCGATATTACTTCCGTCATTTCGGGCGGCGGCTCCGGCGTGTTCAGTGTTCTTGGCGTCAATGTCACGGTAGACAGCGACCTTTATAATCCTTTGACCTTCACCGTTGTTGACGGCGCAGTCACGGCTATTGATTACCTCGACACCAACGCCAAACTTACCATTGAAAGCAGTTCCGCGCTTACTATCGAAGTCAACGGCTCTGACTTCACTATTGCAGGCGGTAGCTCAATTAATCTTGTCGGCACGGGTGATCCTGAAACTGACGGTTCCGGTGCTCAATATGCAGACGATACAACAGACGACACTACAGACGATACCACCGACGATACAACGGACGACACCACTGACGATACCACCGACGATACAACCGACGACACCACCGACGATACAACGGACGATACTACGGACGATACCACCGACGATACAACAGATGACACTACCGACGATACAACAGACGATACCACCGACGACACCGACGATACCGACGACACGGACGATACCGACGACACGGACGATACCGACGACACCGACGATACCGACGACACCGACGATA
>JBGUYA010000006.1:0-10027 GCA_045118435.1 Quinella sp.
GAAAGTTCCAATATCCACGCGCCAAACGGCGTCAATTGCATTTTCAAATTGAACCTTACCGAAATGAAACGCCAGATAATTCCTTAGAGTATCCGATTCGACAAAAGAAGAATGCTTGCCAACAGCCGCTTGCTCCAATGCCTCAAGTAAATCAGGTGTGAAAAAATTTCTGAAAACAATGGACGGGGTTTGGAAATGTTGCGTGGCATCTGATCTCTTTGAAAATGTTTGGTCGGGCAAATCTTTTGAGAAAGCTAATTCCTTTTTCCCGTTCTTAAAAACTCCAAAATAATTGCTCACATACGCGGAATAATCCTCGTGCGCCTCTAGGAAATCGATTGCCTTCTCCAACTTTTTTTCTGTGAGCCAGTAATCGTCAGCGTCGAGTACCGTAAAATATTTTGTGTCGAGTAAATGATACGCCTCCAAAATCGTGCGCAACAACCCGCAATTTTTTTCGTGAACAAAAAATTCAACAGGAATTTGATACTTGGCGGCATACTCTTTTACAAGTTCCAAACTGCCGTCTGTCGAGCCGTCGTCAATCACAATTACTCGCGCCTTGTTAAGATAGGTTTGCGCCGCTACAGAAACTGCCCACGTCTCCAAGTAAGGAGCTTTGTTGTAAACGGTCGTTATGATCGTTATTAATTTCTCTTCCTGCAAAGGAACCACCTCATAAGATAAAGTTCCTTTCCAGTATAACTGCCCCCCCCCCGAAATTGTCAAGTATTTGTGAAAACTTTTTACCAGTGAAGATTGTTCATGCCGCGCTACTTTTTTTGTCTGAGTTGCAGGAATAAAATTGTCGCGAAGATTGCAATGCCAGCAATGTCCGTAACGAGTCCCGGCTTAATCATCATCAAGCCGCCTGCGCCCAAGATCACGCGTTCAAAATTTTTCAGCGGCGCGGCAAGGTAGCCGATAAGCGACGAGCTCAACGCGACCATGCCGATTATCGCCGTTAACAACGCCATTACCAAGCCCGCCGTCACTCCGTCGACAAGTAAAAGTTCAGGGCTTAAGACGAACATGTAAGGGATTATGAACGCCGCGATTGCCAACTTCGACGCATTGATTCCCGTCCGTAATGCGTTGCCGCCCGATATGCCCGAACCCGCATAAGCCGCCAATGCGACGGGCGGTGTCACGTCCGCGATTATTCCAAAGTAGAAAACGAACATGTGCGCCGCCAAAATCGGCACGCCCATTTGAATCAGCGCGGGAGCCGCGATTGTCGACGTGATAACGTAATTTGCCGTCGTCGGCACGCCCATTCCAAGCAAAATTGCCGTTATCATTGTCAGGAACATGCTCGGCAAAATCATTCCGCCCGATAAATCCAACAACGCCGATGCCAATTTTAAGCCCACGCCCGTTTTTGTCACGACGCCGATTATTATTCCCGCCGCCGCGCAGGCGACCAATACGCCTAATACATTTCGTGCGCCCGTCTCCAAACCTTTGACGATTGCCGCAGGTGACATACGCGTTGATTTCTTTATGCCGCTCACGACGATTGACAAGATTATTGCGACGAGTGCCGCCCGCATTGGCGTATAGCCGCTCACCAACAAATAGACGATAACAATCAGCGGGATTGCCAAATGTCCGCGCGTCGTCAAGAGTTTACCGAGCTTAGGAAGTTCTGCGCGGGGCAAGCCTTTTAAATTATTTCGTTGCGCCTCGAAGTGTACGCCAAGCCACACGCCGATAAAATACAACGCCGCCGGTATGACTGCCGCCTTGACGATTTCGACGTAGGGCACGCCGACGAACTCCGCCATTAAAAAAGCCGCCGCGCCCATGACCGGAGGCATTAATTGACCGCCCGTCGACGCCGCCGCCTCGACTGCGCCCGCAAAATCTTTGTGATAGCCGAGCTTTTTCATCATGGGGATTGTCAATGAACCCGTGCCCACGACGTTAGCAACCGACGAGCCGCTAACCGTGCCCATTAAGCCGCTTGAAAGTACGGAAACTTTCGCAGGACCGCCGCTCGCCCAACCCGCAATCGCATTTGCCACGTCGATAAAAAATTTTCCAAGCCCCGTTCCTTCCAAGTACGCGCCGAACAATATAAACAAAAATATAAACGTCGACGAGACGCCCAGCGGTATTCCGAAAATTCCTTCCGTCGTGAAGTAGACATGGCTCACGAAATAATCTATCGTCAAGCCTCTGTGCGCCAACAATCCCGGCATGTACGGTCCCGCGAACGCGTAGCCGATAAAAAATAAAACGACGCAGACCATTGGAATGCCGACAACTCGCCGCGCCGCCTCGATTACCAAAACAATTCCAAGTGTGCCGACAATTACGTCCGTCGGTGTTGGAAGAGCCGCCCTCAAAATCAGTTCGCGATAATTTATCACGATGTAGGCGGGAGCCGCCGCGCCCATTATCGCCAAAATCAAATCGAGCGGGTGAAGTTTATCGCGCCGCCAAGATTTTTTTGTCGGATATAATAAAAACGATAAACAAAGCCCGAAACCCAAATGAATCGCCCGCTGAATCTGCGCGTCCAAAAGTCCAAAGCTCGCCGTGTAAATTTGGAAGACCGAGAAACTTATAGCGATAGCCGAAATTATTTTCGCCATCGCGCCCGTGTATTCCATTGTGTTTGATTCGCTGTCGTATTTCTTTAAAACTTCCTCCGCCGTCATCTCTTTTCGTTCGCTCATGGAGTTCACCCCGCAAATTTTTTTACGGAAATTTCGCGCCCGCCTTAAAGAATTCCTGCAAAGTAAAAAGGCGCGGCATTAACCACACCCATAATCTTTAAATTTTGCAAACCGCGTCCGTCACGTACTCGGCAATTCGCGCATCGTGCGTCATAAATTTCATATCCTCGACTTTAGACTGTAATAAATTTCGTTTGATTCGTCGGCTATCAAGTCGCGCGCTTTCCGAGACAACTGTTCGTCGCCGCTGAAAAACCAAACCAAAATGTGCGTGTCGAGCAAGATTTTCATTTCGCCTTGTCCTCTCCGAAAAACATTTTATCAATTTCTGCGTCCATCGAGACAAAAAGTTCGTCGTCAAAAGTGAACTCGCCCTTTGCGATACCTGCGCGGCGGCGAACGGTATTTTTTTCGGCGAGCGTTGCATTTCAATCAACGGCTTGCCCTCGAACGTCAAAATGATTTTGTCTTGTTGATACGTGCTGAGCAGAGTTACCAAATCGGAAAATTGCTCCTTCGCGTCGATAACGTTTACATACTTAATGTTAAAAGTTCCTTTAAATTTTTTTGAGTGCAATGACGGCGGCGATACGTCCCGTGCGGTCGAGATGATTTTTCTGCGCGGCGCGATAGGAGAAATACCACGAACTTTCACAGCAAGTGCACTTGCCCGCAACGTCAATATTTTTTTCGGGCATGCCGACTTCCAAAAGCTGAAGGACATTTGCCCGCCAAAGGTCAAGAAAAATTTTGCCGTCGCGCTTAATCAAAAGCTCGTCGTGATTTTCAGGGAAAGATTTTTTGCAAGCCTCAATAACGGCGTCGCCGACTTCATAACAGCAAGCTCCGATTGACGGCGCAATCCCGACCAAACAATTTTTAGGGCGCGTGCCAAATTCCAAAGTCATTTTGCTGAGAGTCTTCGCGGCGATTTTTTTTAGCGTACCCTTCCAGCCGCCGTGCGCCAAGCCAACCGCGCAGTTCTCAACATCGACAAAAAAAATCGGAACGCAATCGGCAAAGCAAAGCATAAGAGGCAACTCCAGCGTATCAGTTATAAGCGCGTCGGTTTCGGGAATCGAGTCGGCATAATTGGCACAGCCGCATCCGCGATAATTTTCATCGACGCGAAAAATTTTATCACCGTGAACTTGATTGGGCGTGACAATATCATTAAGCCCGAAGCCGAGCGAGCCGACAAATTTTTTTCTATTAGCAAGAACGTCAGCGGGCGCGTCGCCAACGTGAAGTGCAAGGTTCAAACTGTCGAAAGGCGGCTTGCTCACTCCGCCGAGTCGCGTCGAAACGGCATGAGTAACCAACTCTTCTGGGAACGTGGAAAACTTCCCGTGCCAAAGATTATTCCCGATATGCTTTAAAAAATAGCTCATAAAAATTTCCTCCTATGGAAGTTCCGGCAAGTTCCGCGCGATCGCCGAGTTGTGAATTATTTCTTCAATGCGCTGATCAAATACAAGCTCCTGCTTATGCAAACTCGCCGCCGTGTCCAAGTCCGCCGCGCTGTTTTCCGTTATCCCCTTGATGTATGACTGCCACGCCAAAATTGTGATGCGCGTCGATTCTTGCCTAAGGCTCGCCAAAAACTCCGCGCCCTTTGGTATCGGCACTTGATTAAGCTCCGCCTGCCGACTTTCAAGCAACGGGATTATCGTATTCGTTATGTAGCTTGAAACTTCCGTGCGCTGATTCGCCGTCATGATTCCGACAGGCGACCGTTGTAGCGTTATGAAAACGTCCTGCTCCTCCTCAAACGCCGCGTTGTAGTGATAGACAATCTCCGCCGTGTTGTCAATGTACTCCGCTAAATTCTTGCGCAAAATCGGCGACACCGCGTCAAGATACCCGCGATAGTTATCCACGCTGACAATCTTCCAATCGCTCCCGCCCATGTTGAAACTAAAGCCCGGAAACTTAAACTTGCGCCCGAAAATCTCGAAGTCCTTGCCGCCGACGTTAAAGCTGTCGTTCGCCAAATCCTTAAGCGTAACTTTCAACTCGAACGGAACCTGCGTATACTCCTCAACAATGCTGAAAGTCGCCGTTACTTCCTTGTCTTGAATTTCGACGCCCTCAAGCTCAATCAGCGACGTGTGCCGAATCAAACTGCGGTCAAGCAAAATATCAAAGTCAATGCCGAGTTGCCGCCCCTTTAAAATCCCGCCTGGCAAAGTCCATTCGCCCGTGTCAAGATAAGTGTTGATGACCTTGACCGCGCCGCCTGTCATTTGCCGCCGAATCAGCACGTAAAAATTTTCAAAGAGACTTCGCTCTCTGTCGGTAAGTTGCGTGTCGTATTTAAATAAATCGCTTGTCAAGTCGTCGTAGGCTTTGGAGGTTATCGAGTTCAAATCAACGTGGCGGCGGAAAGTTTGCGCGTCGCCCGCCCTGAACGCCTCGACCATTTCGCGCATGGCGTATTCGGGCGTCTTCGTGTAGACAGAGAAATATAAAAATATGCCGCCGAATATCATCAAGAAAAAAAATATTACAAACAAACGTTCGCGCTCGCGACGCCTGCGCCGTTCGTTGAGTCGCTTTCTCCAAGTGTAGTCGTCCATATTTATCCCCTGAAGATTTTGCGAAGTATAACAAGTTCGTCGTAGTCGGCGGTGTCGCAGTGAAGCGGCGTCACGGAGACAAAACCCTGATTGACCGCGTGAATATCGGTGCCCTCGCTGTCGTCAAGGTCGCAAATCGTGCCGCCAATCTTGAAATAGGCGCGTCCCGTGTCGTCGGTGCGGCTCGTGAAGGCGTTGATATAATCCCTGTGACCGAGCCGCGTGCCCATGAACTCCGCCTTGCCTGCGCAGAATTTTTTTGGAAAGTTGACGTTGTGGAAGAAAGGGTCGCGCTTGAGCGTTAAAATTTTTTCCAGATAGTCAACGGTTACGGTCGCCGTCTCGTCAAAAGTTAACTCGGAATTTTTATCGCGCGAGACTGCCAGCGACGAAATTTTATGCAGAAAACCTTCGAGAGCCGCGCCGACTGTTCCCGAATACAAAACATCGGTCGCGAGGTTGGAGCCGTCATTTATGCCGGAAATAATCACGTCGAATTTCTTATTGCTCATGCCCTCAAGATAAATCTTAACGCAATCGGTTGGCGTGCCGTCAAAGAACCACGCCTCGAAGTCGGGATTATCGAAGCGGCTGTATTCAATCTCGCGCATGAGACTGAGCGCGTGCGACATGCCGCTTTGCTGATTCGACGGCGCGGCAATCGTCACTTCAAAGCCGCGAGTTTTCAGGGCGTGAGCCAATGACCAAAGCCCCGCGCCCTTTATCCCGTCGTCATTTGTCAATAAAACGTTCAAAGTTATCACCTCGTGAGTTGCCTTGCTAAAAATCTTAGGAAGTAGGTTATCTATTTCCCTATTCCAAACAGCGCGTCGGCAAATTCTTTAGCATTGAACGGGCGCAAATCGTCGAGCCGCTCACCGACGCCAACCCATTTAACGGGAATGTTGAGTTGCTCCTTTATCCCGATAATCATTCCGCCCTTTGCCGTGCCGTCGAGTTTCGTTAGGACAATGCCGGTTATGTCTGACGTCTGCGAAAACAATTCTGCTTGGCGGAGCGCGTTTTGACCGGTCGTGGCGTCGAGAACAAGTAAGACTTCGTGCGGCGCACCTTTGACGCCTTTGCCGAGTATGCGGTTGATTTTCTTAAGCTCTTCCATAAGATTATATTTATTTTGAAGACGCCCTGCCGTATCGACAAGGAGCACGTCCATTTTCTGAGCGACGGCAGACCTTGCGGCGTCAAGGGCAACGCTTGACGGGTTGGAGCCTTCGGAATGTTTTATGAACGCGGAGCCTGTTCGTTCCGCCCAAATTTCCAACTGATCAATCGCGCCCGCGCGGAAGGTATCAGCCGCCGCCATCATAACTTTTTTCCCCTGCGCCTTGTAGTACGCGGCAAGTTTGCCGATTGTGGTTGTCTTGCCCGCGCCGTTGACGCCTATCATTAAAATCACGCGCGGCGGCGTCACGTAATCGAAAGTTCCTTCTTCCTCCGTGAGTATCTCGCGGATTTGATTCGACAAAAAATTTTTCACATCGGCGGGCGAATTTATCTCGGCGCGGCGAACACCCTTGCGCAAGCCCTCGATTAATTTTTCCGTCGTCGCCATGCCGACATCAGAAGTTATCAAAGTTTCTTCCAGCTCATCCAAAAGTTCGTCGTCGATTTTTTTTGAGCCGTGAAGTATTTCGTCAATCTTGTCAATAAATTTCTCGCGAGTCTTGGTCAAGCCCGCTTTCAATCTGTCAAAAAATCCCATGTTAAAACCTCCTTCCGAATCATTTTAGCAGATTGTGATTCGTTCCTGCAAGAAGGCGTCCCCTTTTTGCCAAAAAGTGGACTACGCAAAACCGGCTGAGTAGTTGGCGGCTCGTCTCTTCGATTTGGCTAATTAATTCATTTTGTGTATTGAACCTACTTTTTCTTTGCTTGTCCAAAGAAAAAGTAGCAAAAAGAAAGGACCCCTCGCAGGGGCGTCGCCGCTTGAACTTCCTGTTCAAACGCGGCTTCATGGGCGCACGTCCATGTGCGCCCCTCAACCGTTCGACGACCCGCTACTGATTTTTTTCGCGCGGCATTGCTACTTTCAAGGCGTCGCGCAGATTTTCTACGGGCAAGAGATTTGCCTTAGTAGTCGAGTTCAACTTTGAGACTTCCGCAAAATTTTTCTTAGGCAAAATAATATTTGTAAAGCCCATGCGGATTGATTCGTCGACGCGCTGACGGGCTTTGCTCACCGCCCGAATTTCGCCGCTCAAGCCGACCTCGCCAAAGATTACGCATTGCGGCAAAACTTTTCTGTTCGCGAAACTCGACGCAAGCGCAATCGCCGTTGGCAAGTCGGTTGCTGGTTCGTCGATTTTTATTCCGCCCGCCGTCTTTACATAAACGTCGCAAGCCCCTATGCTCAAGTGCAATCGCTTTTCCAAAACCGCCAGCAATAACTGAATCCGCTTTACGTCGACAGAGTCGGAAGTCCTGCGCGGCGGCATAAACGGCGTCGGCGCAACCAACGCTTGCACTTCCACAAGCAAAGGGCGCGTCCCTTCGACTGTCGGCACAATCACGCTTCCTATATCGTCCGCGCGTTCGGGTAAGAATAATTTCGACGCATCGGGCACGTCTTCAAGTCCCGTGTCGCGCATTTCAAACAACCCAATCTCGCTTGTCGCCCCGAATCGATTTTTTATTGCCCGCAATACTCGGAAGTCGGCGTTGCGCTCGCCCTCGAAAAATAAAACCGTGTCGACGATATGCTCCAAGACGCGCGGTCCCGCTAACGTCCCGTCCTTTGTCACGTGCCCGATTACAAACGTCGTCACGCATGAACTTTTCGACAAGCGCATTAATCCCGCCGAGCACTCGCGAACTTGCGACACACTTCCCGGCGCACTTTCAATTTCCGATTTATAAATTGTTTGTATCGAGTCAACGATTAAAAGTTCCGGTTGAACTTTTTCGACGTGGTGCGTGATTCGCTCAAAATTATTTTCCGCGCAGATATAAAGTTCGTCGGCGAGCGCGTTCAGTCGTTCGGCTCTCATGCGGATTTGTCGTGAACTTTCCTCGCCCGTTATGTACAAAACTTTTTTGCCGCTACGTGCGACGTTCGCGCAGACTGCCAGCGTCAAACTGGACTTGCCGACGCCGGGATCTCCCGCGATTAAAATTATCGAACCTGGAATCAAGCCGCCGCCCAAAACTCTATCCAATTCGCCCGAACCCGTCATGAAACGCGGCAACTCTTCCATGTCGACTTCGGCAATCCTGCGCGGCGTCTCAAAGGCAGTCGTCAGCGCGTGAGGATTTTTTATCTCGGCAACAATTTCTTCCTCAACCAAAGTATTCCAGTTGCCGCACGTCGG
The DNA here is from genome assembly GCA_045118435.1 of Quinella sp. Taxonomy (GTDB): domain Bacteria; phylum Bacillota; class Negativicutes; order Selenomonadales; family Selenomonadaceae; genus Quinella. The sequence goes on from JBGUYA010000006.1 coordinate 8,593, forward strand.
ACATTTGCCCAGCCACTTCGCCGACTCCGCGCCGCATTCTTGACATACAAACTTAATTTTTTTCTTCGCCATGATTTTTCCCTCCAACAATATTTTTCGCTACACTTGAAATTTTTCCCGCAGTGCAGTAATTTTTTATAAGCAATTCACAATCAAAGGAGCATTGATTAATGACAAAAAAATTTGCCGCTTTGATGACGGCAGGAATAATTTTCATGACGGCAAGCGTCGCACTGGCGGAGAAGTCTGAAGAACCTTACGGGACAAATTTGGTCGACGAACCTTTCACCGAGCCAAATAAAGAAAATCCTCAACCCGAAGAAAAAACCCCGACGCTCGACCCCGCCTATCACGACATGCCGACCTATGAGCCTGGCGAAACTCCGCCTCAACAATCTGCACCGCCGCCCGTTGAGGAAGTCGAGGGCTTGGAATTTTTAGTTTATCATCAAAACGGAGTGATGGCGTTCGCGATTATCGCTGACCACGAGAAATATCAAATGCGCCCCGTTTTGGCGAAGGGCAAAGTTCCCGGTCGCGCGACAGTTTCGCAAATGAACGCGCCGAACGCAATCGCCACGATTAACGCGAGCTACTTTGGAGTTAGCGGCGTCCTTTACGGCAACACAAAAATTGACGGCATGACGGCGGGCACGACGTACTTTATCCGCTCGGCAATGGGGATTAACGCGGACGGTTCAATCGTTTTCGGGCGGCAAGCTTATCACGGAGTTATTCAATTCAACGACGAGGAATTTGCTGTCAATGGCGTCAACTGCGAGCGCAACGCGGATAGCGTCGTCATTTACAACGCTTGGCAGGGCGCAACGACTGGTACCAACGATTCGGGCGACGAGCTGATTGTTCGTGACGGCATTGTCGAGAATATTTTTCGCGGCAAGGGGAATAATTACATACCGCCCGACGGCTACGTTGTCAGTGCGCACGGCTCCGCCAGAGAATTTTTTAGCGCGGTTGAAGTCGGCGACGAGATAAATTTTGAGGAAGACTTTATCGACGTAGAGCACGAAGAGGATTTTAACGCGGCTATTCACATTTTGGGCGCGGGTCCGACTTTGGTTAAGGACGGCGAAATTTACGTGACGGCGGACGCCGAGCAATTCCCTACGGATATTCGAGTCGGTCGCGCTCCGCGTTCGGCAGTCGGCATAACGCAGTACGGCGATTATATTTTCGCAGTTGTTGACGGGCGGCAAGCTCACAGCAAAGGTTGCACACTGACCGAGTGGGCACGGATTCTCAAGAATAATTTTGGCGCGGTCGAGGCGATTAACCTTGACGGCGGCGGCTCGACTGAATTATTTTTCAAAGGCGCGTTGATAAACAGCCCAAGCGACGGTCACGAACGACTTGTTGGCGACGCCTTGACTATTCTGCCTAAATAATTTACTATGCTTTATGTTAAGCGCAGATT
>JBGUYA010000007.1:0-10343 GCA_045118435.1 Quinella sp.
AACAATCGGCTGTTGAAGTTGAACTTGCGCAGGTTGATTCGCGACCGGTTGCGCTTGAGCAATCGGCTGTTGAAGTTGAACTTGCGCAGACTGATTCTCTACGGGTTGCGCTTGCGGAGTCGTCAGCGGTTGCGAAGTTTGAATTGATTCGACGGATTGATTATTCGATATTCGCCACGACCTGCCGCCGAGCATTTGCAACATTGATTGCGCGTTGTTATCGGCTTGCGGGAGGAGCGTCTGCAAATTTTGAACGCTCGAAACTCCTTGAACGCCCGCGACTGCCTGAGCATTACTGTTACTTGCGGTTAGGAGTGATTCGGAGTTCATGCTGAAAAGATAAGCCCAGCTGTTCAACGCGAGAAGATTTGTCGTTGGCTGTTCGTCAATAAATTTCGGTTCGTCGGAGGATTTATCGTTGCGTAAAAAAATATCCGCAGTCGAATCCTCTTCGGCAACTGATTCTGAGTCATTACTAATTTCCAATTCCTCATTTCTAATTGCCTTTTGAGGCGCATCCTGCGGAGTGTTGCTCTTTCCTTGAGCTGTTTTTTTATCTGGCGAGTCGTCTTTAACTTTTTTGTCGTCGACGGGTTTCGCGTCGTCTTTAACTTGCTTATCATCGACGGGTTGCGCATCGTCTTTAACTTTCTTGTCGTCAACGGGTTGCGCATCGTCTTTAACTTTCTTGTCATCGACGGGTTGCGCGTCGTCTTTAACTTGCTCGTCGTCGACCGGCTGAGTGTCGGTTTCGACCTGCGCGGCGTCGTTGTTGTTTTCCTGCAAGCCTTTGATATTTTGCTTGAGTTCGTCGAGTTTCGCATTTATCTTATCGAGCGTCGAGCTGAAATTTTTTTTGCCGCCCGCCCGCGCAGGCGGTTTATATCTCGACGGCGTGCCCTGCGAAGTTGTTCGCGTCGGCGTCGTCGGTTGTGTCGGGGCTATCGTCATTAAATTTTGTATGTTTGCCATTTTTCGCCTCACCTCTCTCGAAAGTTTATCGAAATTTTTTCCCGCGCAGTTAAGCAAAAAAATCCCTCGCACGGAGGGAATGTAAAAATTTTCTGCGATTCAGTTCTTAACGAGCTTTGTGCCGCTGATTTTGTAACTGTCGTTGTTAATGTGTATACTCGTCGTCGTGTTTAAATCTTTCAAAGTTATGGAGCCGCCGCTGATGTTGAGCGTAAGTGCGCCTTGAGATTTGCTGTAAGACGCCATGCTTTTTTTGAAAGTTACATGGTCAAGCGTGAGCGTATCTTTGCTGTCGAAACCGAAGATAACGTCCTTGCCGTCGCCTTTTGCATAAATAAACTTATCTGCGCCGTCGTCGCCCCAAAGAGTATCGTTTCCTTTGCCGCCCCAAAGCGTATCTTTGCCCGTGCCGCCTTTTATGCAGTCATTTCCTGCGCCACCGAACAATTTATCGTTATCATCTCCACCGTTGAGCGTATCTTTACCGTCACCGCCGCTTAAACTGTCATTACCAGTGCCGCCGAGAAGAATATCGTTGTCATCGCCGCCGTTGAGCGTATCGTCGCCGCTACCGCCGTTAAGTGAGTCATGATTACTGCCTCCGAGCAAAATATCATTGCCCGCGCCGCTGCTTATCGTGACGTTGTCTTCATGATTTTCAATGGTATCATTACCGGTACCGCCTACGATTGTAACACTCCTACCATAGTTTTCAATGTAATCGTTGCCAGAGCCTCCATTTATACTAACGCTTGCTCCCAAACCACCGACGTCACCGGTATTTCCACCCCAATTAAGAATATAATCGTTGCCCTTGCCGCCAATGATTGTAACCTTCTTGATGTTATTAAAAATGTAATCATTGCCTGAACCACCATTAAGTGTAACATTTTTACAAGAGAGGAAGCTTGTATCGACCCTGCCGCTCGCCCAAGTCGGTAGCCGATTTTTGATAACATCGTTGCCTGCACCTGCGTTAATGCTGACATCTGAGCCGCCGCTGTTTTCAATAGTATCGTTTCCTGCCGCACCGTCGATTGTCACTGAAGAAACTTTGTAATTATAAATGGAGTCATTATAACTCGTGCCCGTAATTAAAGTATCGGTTTTATAGTTGTTTATAAAAGTGATAGGATGAACGTCTTTCTTCGAGGAAACTATATTGACCTTAGACAAGGTTTTTGCGCCTTCCAAAGTTATCTTGTCTTCGCCAACCGTGACGATAATATCCGAACCGCTTTTTTTAGTCGACCAAGTACCGCTCGCGACTAAAAGCGTATCGTCCGCATTGAATGCCCTAATAAGATCATTACCGTCGCCGTTATTGTAAATGTAGACTATACCGGTGCCAATGTTATGGTGGGTATCATTACCTTTACCGCCTTCAATAGAAACGTTATGGGCATACTCTATTGAACCGCCATTAATGACAACCGTTTTATTATAAATGTAATCTCTACCTGCTCCGCCGTTAATGCTGACGTTCGAACCCCAATTTTCAATGGTGTCATTGCCGTCGCCGCTCAGAATTGTTGACAAATAGCCGCCGTTATTCCAGTAATCGCCGTTGACAATGGAATCGTTGCCGTTCGTGCCCTCAATTAATCTACGGTAAGTATTGTTTTTAATCACAGACATAAAATCTCCTTCACAACTAAAAAACCGCCTCGACAAGAAATTTTTTCCGAGCATACCTCCTTTGAGCTTAAAAACCAAAGTGAACGGAACTTTCATTATAATTACATCAAAAAATCCCGCGTTATCAAGTTTCAGATGAAAAATTTTTGTCCGAACGTAAAATTTCATATATTGAAAGTGATTTGCTAGCCGTGAACCATGTTTATTAGCTGTTAAGTGCTGTGAAAGTGATTTTTGGAGACTCGAAACTGATTTTGGTGGTTTGAAACGGTTTTGAGTGTCGAAAACGGTTTTGGAGGCGATTTTTCGGCTTGATTTGCCGAGTCCGCTATTCTGGATTTTGTCGAACGGGTAAAAAAAATAGCCCCGACGCTTTATCGAGGTTGAAAAATTTATATGCTGTCAAGCTTTAAGGAACGGGAATTTTTTAGTTAAATCTTCGGGTGTGTCTTTGATGTGCGGGTGCGGCAAGCCGAAGTCGAGTTTATAATACTCCAGCGAATCGATTTTAAGCTGTTCATCTTCGGGCACGAAGATAACTTTCTGCGAAGTGCGCTTGGGATAAATTCTAGCCGACAAAACTTCCTCGCCGTCGTTGATAAAGACTTCAATGCTTGAGCGGTCGATAAAAATGTGGAGCTTGAGCTTGTCTTGAGGCTGAATTTGAAGTTCGCGCACGGACTGGAAATTAATCGGCACGCCGGAGTTTGTGCGGTCAAGCTTAAACGTGCCGTTCGCATTGTAAGACAAAACGGTCTGCTCAATGTCGGAGGCACGCAGGGCGATTGAAAATTTCTTGGACTGCGCGGCGTCGATATTCAAAACAAGTTCGTAAGCCTCGCCTGCAACGCCGTCAAAGGTCGTCGCCTCGTCAATCACAACGTTTCCGAGAGTTATCGGTTTCCACTTGCGGAGCTTTTCGAGTTCCTTAACGGGCGTCGAAGTGATTTTGCCGTCTTTGATGTGAAGTTCGCGCGGAATTGTCATCATACCTGCCCAACCGTCTTGCATCTCGTGCATGTCGACATTCCACATATCCATCCAACCAATGATAATCGCTCTGCCGTCGGGAGCCTGCAAAACTTGCGGAGCGTAGAAGTCAAAGCCCTTGTCCAGATATTGGAAGTCGCCGTGATCAAAAATACCCGTCCTGTAATTGAGCTTGCCGATAAGAACGCCCGACGCTTTGTCATGATAAAACTTGCCGTTGTCGGTCCTCAAGTCCATTGGTGAGAAAATCAGCACGTCTTGTCCGTCGACTTCCGCGAAGTTCGGGCACTCCCACATGTCGCCCAAATCGCCTTCACTTCGCGCAGAAATAGCTTTGAACTGCCAATGCAACAAATCCCGCGCCTCGAACAAGAGAATTTGCCCATGCGCCATGTCAGGCGTACGCGCACCGAGCACCACATAATACTTGCCGCCGTGTTTCCAAACCTTCGGGTCGCGAACGTCATTCATGTAAGTATCTTTGTCGTAAACGTCTTCGATAACAGGATTGGTTTCGGACCTTTTAAAGTGAACGCCGTCTTCCGAGTAAGCCAAGCACTGCGTTTCGATATAGTCAAAAAATACAGCCTCGCGCTCCTCCGGCGTGGCAGTCATGTGCGCCGTGTACAGAAGATAAAGCTTGCCGTTCTTCTCGATAGCCGAGCCGCTGAAACAGCCGCCGCCCGCCTCGTAGGGCATTTCGGGCTTGAGGGCAATGGGCAAGTGTTTCCAATAAGCCAAGTCATCGCTGACGACGTGCCCCCAGTGCATCGGACCCCAGCGCGGTTCATAAGGATAGTGCTGATAGAAAAAGTGATACTGACCTTTGTAGAAGGAAAAGCCGTTGGGGTCGTTGACCCAGCCGAAAGGCGCGGCAATGTGATAGCGCGGATACCAACGAGCGTCGGTAATCTGCGAAAATTTTTTGAACTCCTCAATTTGTTCTGACATAAAATTTCTCCTTAAAAAAAGTTTTGGTTAGTCGAGACGCAGAGGGGGCGTCATGGATGATGCCCCTCCGCGAACGCTGGCATCGCAAGCGTTCGCCATTTGAACAGGATGTTCAAGCGGCTACGCCCCCGAGAGGCGAGTTTCTTTTGCTTCTTTTCTTTGCTCGGTCAAAGAAAAGAAGTTTACACGTAAAAAAAGTTTAAACAAAGCCACTGTGCTTGAGTTGCCGATAAACCGAATATGCCGCGAGCGGAAAGCCGAGAATAATTCCGACAAGCCGACCTTTGCCGCCAAGTTGAAAATAATCGTCGACAAGCCCGCCAACGTACAAGCAAACAAAAACTACGGCGGCGATATAAACTCCAACGCCTGAGAGAATCGCCGCCGCCTTCCAAAAATTATTCACGTCTCAGACAAGCACACTTGCCAAACGTACAAGTTCGGGGTCAAGCGGCTTCTTGTTGTTGACCGAATCAAACAAATTAATCGCAACGACTTTTCCCTCGTCGAAACCGTAAACGACGTTGGAGACGCCCGAAATAATCGCGAGAGCCGCTTTTTCGCCAAGCTGACTTGCCTTCATGCGATCTTCGACAGTCGGGGAGCCGCCGCGCTGAATATGTCCGAGAATTGAAACGCGCGTATCAATGCCGGTCTTCTCCTCGACGACGTTCTTCAAGCCGACGCCACTGCACGCGCCCTCAGCCACAACGATAATGCTGTAACGGCGACCGCCCTTGTAAGACTCAACAATCTCCTCGCAAATCTCGTCGATATTGTATTTGACTTCGGGAACGATGATATATTCCGCGCCGCTGGCAATGCCCGAAACCATAGCGAGCCAACCGGACGTGTGTCCCATAACCTCAACAATCATAATGCGGCGATGAGCCGACGCCGTGTCGCGCAACTTGTTAATCGCCTCGACGGCGGTATTGGCAGCAGTGTCGCAACCGATTGTATAATCAGTGCCCCAAACGTCGTTATCAATCGTTCCAGGCAAGCCGACAATCGGAATACCGCCCATTTTACTGAGGAGCGAACCGCCCGTCAAGGAGCCGTCGCCGCCGATTATGACAAGACCTTCAATCCCGTGTTTCTGGAGATTGTCAAGACCTTTGCGACGACCTTCCTCCGTCTTGAACTCTTTGCAACGAGCCGTACCGAGAAAAGTGCCGCCGCGCTGAATCAAGTCACTGACCGAGCGTCTTTGAAGTTCGACTATATCATCGGCGAGCATACCTTTGTAGCCGTTGTTTATGCCGAAGACTTTAACGCCCTCATAAAGCGCAGTCCTGACAACCGCACGAGCCGCCGCGTTCATGCCGGGACTGTCGCCGCCGGAAGTCATTACCGCTATCGCATTTAACATATTTGTCCCCTCCCACTCATTTCTAACCTAAGGTACTGCCACAGCTATTTTAGAAAATTTTCTAAGAATTGTAAAGCAAATTTTCAATCGCCGCCATTAAATTTTGACGACGCGCCGCCTCTGTGCTATCATTGCCGCTATGCACAGTAAAAATTTATATCTTCGAGTAATTTTCCTGACGGTGATTCTTATCGCGAGCATGACAGTTGCAATCGGTTTCGGTTCCATTGAAATTGAAATCGGGCGAGTAGTCGAGGAAGTCGCGGCAGGACACAGGACAAATTCGCCAACCTCCATGATAATTTTTGATATACGCCTTCCGAGAATACTTTTTGCGGCGATAAGTGGAGCGATTTTGTCTTTGACGGGAATGCTTATGCAAACGGTTTCGCAAAATTATCTTGCCGACCCGTATATTTTGGGCGTGTCGTCTGGCGCGGGCATGGGAGCGGTTTTCTGCATTATTACGGGCGTCGCGCAGGTTTTCGCGCCTTACGGCGTCTACGTCGGTGCGTTCATGGGCGCGGCACTCGCAACGGTTATCGTCGTTCGCATTGCCGGCACGAGCAACAGCCCGATTAAGCTTGTGCTTATCGGCATGGGAATATCGGCGTTGTTCTCGGCGTTCACTATGCTTGAGATTTATGGCTCGAAAAACGAGGCTCAAGTTCGTAGCGCAATGTTCTGGCTCATGGGAAGTTTCACGGGCTTGCAATGGTCAATGGTTCCGATTGCCGCCGCCGTGCTGATAATTTTAATGCTGTTCGTTTGGCTTTTCCGCCACGAGTTGGATTTGATACTTTTGGGCAGAGAAGAGGCTCAACATTTGGGCTTGTCGACGGAGCGAATGCAACAGGCGGTCGTGTTAATCTCGTCAATGGCGATTGCGGTCACGGTTTCGATTGCAGGGATAATCGGCTTTATCGGCTTGGTGATTCCGCACATTGCGCGATTTGTCGGCGAATCGAGACATGCGGTCATGCTGTGGTTCACAAGTTTAATCGGCGCGGTTGTCATGGTTTGGGCGGACGTTATGGCGCGTTCAATGTTCGCGCCCGAAGAAGTCCCGATTGGAATTTTGACAGCGTGTTTGGGGGCTCCTGTCTTCATGCAAATAATCAATCGGCAGTATAAGGATTCTTAGGTGTTAGGGGTTAGCTAAAACCTAATACCTAAAACCTAATACCTAAAAGCTAAAAGCTACTATGAACATTATCGAAGTTAAAAATCTCTCTTACACAATCGGCGCGAAAAAAATTTTGGATAGCGTCAATGCGACGTTCGCCGAAGGAAAAATCACGGCGATTATTGGCGCGAACGGCTCCGGCAAATCAACGCTGATGTCTTTCTTGAGCAGGACGCGCCGCAGTTCCAATGCCGTTTTCTTCAAAGGGCAAGACGTTGAAAAAATTTCTGCGGAACGTTACGCGCTCCAAGTGTCAGTTCTTCCGCAACGTCAAAAGATGGTTGCTGATTTTCGCGTGGAAGATGTCGTTGTCATGGGGCGTTTTCCTTACAAGAAAAAATTTCGCGACTACACCAAAGAAGATAGGCGCATTGCTCGCAAGGCAATGGAGAGCGTCGGGATTGTCGACATGGCGGAGCGCAAGCTCAGCCAAATGTCCGGCGGCGAAATTCAGCGCGTCTTAATTGCAAAGGCATTGGCGCAAGAACCGGAATTAATTTTAATGGACGAGCCGACGAATCATCTCGACGTTAAATATAAACTCGCGCTGATGAAGACGTTGCAAGCGTACGGCAAAACAGTTATAATCGTCTTGCATGATTTATCGCTCGCGATTCAATTCTGCGACGACGTGTTGATAATGGTTGAAGGTAGCTCACTGATTCAAGGCGGCGCGAAAGAAATTATGCAACCCGATTTGTTGGAAAAGATATTCGGCGTTCCCTTCGTGAAGTTTGAACGAGACGGGCGCACATATATAAATTATTAGCGGAATGTATGAGCAAAATTTCAAAAATCGGAGGCAGTTTTAATGAGGAAAAAGTTTTGGAAGAAGGGCATTGTAATCGGGCTGTCGACAATCGCTCTTACATTCGGCTTGACGGGTTGCGGTGGAGAAAATCAGCCACAACCTGCGGCAACGTCGGAGGTTTCGTGGACAGAAACGCTTGACGGGCAAGAAGTCACGGCGAAAGTCGACAAGGCACCTGCGCGGGCAATCTCAATGTCGCAGGCAACAACAGAAATGATGTTGGCACTGGGACTTGAAGACAAAATGGTCGGCACGGCAATGAAGGAAGAGGAAATTTATCCGTCGTTGCAAGCGTCCTATGACAAAGTAAAAGTTTTGGCTGAGAAGTGGCCTTCCTATGAAACGTTCATGGCGGAGAACCCCGACTTCGCGACGGGCTGGGAAGTCGCCTTCACCAAGCGCGGCATTCCCGCAGAAAGAATCACTTCGCAAGACGTACCGATTTATGTCCCGTCATCAATGCAGAAACTCGACGCGGATTTGAACACGGTCTTTGAAGACATGATGAAGTTCGGCGAGATCTTCGGTGTCAATGACAAGGCAACGGCTTGGGTCGACGCGCAGAAGAAATTGTTAGCCGCCGTTCAAGACAAGATTAAGGACTTGCCGCATAAGAAAGTTTTTATCTATGACTCAAGCGACGGACAACCCTTTACGGCGTTCAAAGGCTACACGACGAATATTCTTAAGCTCATCGGCGCGGATAACGTCATGGAAGGCGCAGGCGTCGATAAGACTTGGGCGGCGACGAGTTGGGAAAGCGTCGTTGCGGCTGATCCCGATTACATAATCATCGCCGACTACAGCAACGGCGTCCGCAATGACGAGGACTTTCAAGAGAAGGTCGCGACGATTAAAGACAATCCGCAACTTCAAAACGTGACCGCCGTCCGCGAAAATCATTTCGTCAAGGTCAAGCTCTCGGAGATTACGCCGGGCGTTCGCACTGTTGAATCACTTCAGCGGCTCGCGGAGGAAATTCACGGCGTCAAAATCGATTAAGTAAAAAAATTTTTCCCCCGCGCAGATTTACGCGAGGGATTTTTTGTCGGCACTAAATCAAGCATGGGAGGGTATGAAGTTAATGGCAATCAATGATAAAGTAAATATTGGCTTTGAAGAAAATTTGTGGAAGGCGGCTTGCGTATTGTGGGGACATATTCCCGCCGCAGATTATCGAAAGGTTATTGTCGGCTTGATTTTCTTGCGATATATATCCTACGCATTTGAAAAGAGATTTAACGAGCTTGTTGCCGAAGGTGCGGGCTTTGAGGATGACCCCGACGCATACGCCGAAGAAAATGTTTTCTTTGTTCCGGAAAATGCGCGTTGGAATAGAATTGCAGTAGCCGCGCATACGCCAGAGATTGGAGCTGTCATTGATGACGCGATGCGAGCAATCGAAGCGGATAATAAAAAGCTCAAAAACGTCTTGCCGAAAAATTATTCTAATCCCGACCTCGACAAGCGCGTTCTCGGCGAAGTCGTCGATATGTTTACAAATATCAATCTTAGCGACTCCGCGAGTAAAGACTTGCTCGGAAGGACTTATGAATATTGCATTGCTCAATTCGCCGCTTATGAAGGCGTCAAGGGCGGCGAGTTTTATACGCCCTCAAGCATTGTTAAAATAATCGTTTCAGTTCTGCGCCCGTTCTCCAACTGTCGCGTGTATGACCCGTGTTGTGGAAGCGGCGGCATGTTTATTCAGAGCGAAAGGTTTATTCAAGCTCACAGCGGCAAGCGCGGAACAATTTCTATCTTCGGGCAAGAGTCGAACGCTGACACTTGGAAAATGGCTAAGATGAATTTGGCGATTCGCGCTATCGATGCCAATCTTGGAGAATATCACGCCGACACATTCTTTAATGACTTGCACCCGACGTTGAAGGCAGATTTTATAATGGCAAATCCCCCGTTCAATCTAAAAGACTGGGGACAAGATAAGCTCAAAGACGACGGGCGTTGGCGATATGGTTTGCCGCCCGCTGGTAATGCAAATTATGCTTGGATTCAACATATGATTTCACACCTTGCCTCGAACGGTAAAATCGGGCTTGTTCTGGCGAACGGTGCCCTTTCCTCTCAAACCGGCGGCGAAGGCGAAATTCGGAAAAGGATAATCGAAGACGACCTTATCGAAGGCATTGTTGCCTTGCCGACGCAACTTTTCTATAGTGTCACCATTCCCGTTACTCTTTGGTTCATTTCCAAGAATAAGAAGCAGAAAGGCAAGACGCTTTTTATTGACGCTCGCAAAATGGGTTCTATGGTCGACAGGAAGCACCGAGCCTTTTCCGAAGACGACACAAAGAAAATTGCCGACACCTTTGCCGAGTTTCAAGCCGGCACTTTGGAGAGTGTCAAAGGCTTTTGCGCCGTCGCTGACCTTGAAGATATTAAGAATCAGGATTATATTTTGA
>JBGUYA010000008.1:0-20259 GCA_045118435.1 Quinella sp.
GTCACAACAACGTCCGCCTCCTTTAAAAGTTCAATGCACTCTTTGGAGCGGAAGTCGCCCGCGCAATATTTTTCGTCGCCCTCAAGTCGCGTCCTCTTTATCATGCCTTCGCGAAGACCAAGTTCCACGTCGTCCCAATTTTCTGCGTAGTCGCCGTTCCAATCTTTGAACTCTGTCATCTCGACCTTGTACGCAGTCTTGCCGTCAGGGAAAAGGTTAATCTCCTTGCCAGCAATGGGCGAGTCGGCGTAGCTCGTCACGATTAACTTTTTAAGTTCGTAGTGATTGAACAACAGCGCGAAATGCAAAAAGAATTGGCTTTCAATCGGGTCGTCGCAGTTGCACAGGACAATCTTGCCCTTGAAAAAATCTTTGTAGTGCCTCAGCTCGTTTTCTATGTCTTCAAGCTGTGTGTAGAATTTATCCTTCTTGGCGTGCGCCGCCGTGTTCAAATTTTTATTCTTCGCCATGATTATTCCTCGTCGCCGACGGTCAGCACTGCCATAAAAGCTTCCTGCGGCAACTCGACACTGCCGACCGCCTTCATGCGCTTTTTGCCCGCCTTTTGTTTTTCAAGGAGTTTTCTTTTGCGCGAAACGTCGCCGCCGTAGCACTTCGCCAAAACATCTTTGCGACGCGCCTTGACAGTCTCGCGAGCAATTATCCTGCCGCCAATCGCCGCTTGAACGGGAATATCAAAAAGCTGTTCGGGAATAATGCGCTTGAGCTTGAGCGCGAGAATCCGCCCGATTTTGGCGGCGCGGCTTTTATGCACAATCGAGCTAAGCGCGTCAACCAAGTCGCCGTTCAAAAGTATATCCAACTTCGCGAGGTCGCTCTCCTTGTACTCGGAAAGTTCGTAATCGAGACTGGCATAACCGCGCGTCATCGACTTGAGCTTGTCGAAAAAGTCATAGATAATTTCGTTGAGCGGCATTTCATAAACAATCATAACTCGCGTCTTGTCAATGTAATCCATACTCTTGTAAGTGCCGCGCTTGTCTCTGCAAAGCTCCATGACCGCGCCGATATAATCACTCGGCACAATGACGGTCGCCTTGACCATCGGCTCTTCGATAAATTTAATCTCGGTGACGGGTGGCAATGCGGCGGGGTTGTCAATCGTGAAAACTTCGCCGTCGGTCTTATGAACTTTGTAGACGACGCTCGGCGCAGTCGTGACGAGTTTCAACTTATATTCGCGCTCCAAACGCTCCTGAATAACGTCCATGTGCAAAAGCCCCAGAAAGCCGCAACGAAAGCCGAATCCCAACGCGGCGGAAGTTTCCGGCTCATAGACAAGCGCGGCGTCGTTTAGCTGAAGTTTTTCGAGCGCGTCCTTTAAGTTGTCGTAGTCAACGCTGTCAGTCGGATAGAGTCCGCAGAAAACCATTGGCACGGGCGCACGATAGCCCGCCAACGCTTCGGCAGGGTTCTTTGAAGTTGTAACGGTATCGCCAACTCGAATATCGCGAACGTTTTTGAGACTACCGCAAATGTAGCCGACCTCGCCCGCGCAGAGTTCTTCAAGCTCCGTCATTGCCGGCGAGAAAATTCCAATCTCCGTCGCCTCAAACTCCTTGCCCGTCGCCAAAAGTTTAAGCTTGTCGCCTTTCTTAACAGTGCCGTCAAAAATTCTGACATGCGCAACCGCGCCTTTATAAGAATCAAAATAAGAATCAAAGATTAACGCTTGCAAAGATTTTTTATCGTCACCTTCGGGCGGCGGAATTCTTTTAACAATCGCCTCTAAAATCTCGTCGACGCCCTCGCCGGTCTTCGCACTGCATTTAACGGCGTCGCTCGCGTCAAGCCCGATTGCCTCCTCAATTTCTGCGCGGACTCTTTCAACGTCGGCACTGGGCAAATCGATTTTGTTAATGACGGGAACAATCTCCAAGTCATGCTCAAGCGCGAGGTAGACATTGGAAAGAGTTTGCGCCTCGACGCCTTGAGTCGCGTCGACGACGAGCAAAGCCCCTTCGCAAGCGGCGAGACTGCGCGAAACTTCATAGGTAAAATCGACGTGACCGGGTGTGTCAATCAAGTTCAGTTGATAAGTTTCGCCGTCGCGGGCGGTGTACTTCAAGCGAACGGTTTGCGCCTTAATCGTGATGCCGCGTTCGCGCTCAAGCTCCATGTTGTCCAAAAATTGTTCGTTCATGTCGCGTTTCTCGACGGTGCCGGTCATCTCAATCAAGCGGTCGGCGAGCGTCGACTTGCCGTGATCAATGTGCGCTATGATTGAAAAATTTCTAATCTTATCGTTCAAAAGTATCCCCCATTTATTGACAAGAAAAAATTTACTTGCTAAATTTCAAGCGTCGGTCACTTAACGCGCATGAGACAAAGTTTTTACAATTCAAATTCTAAAATTTCATGCGCAGGTTGTCAAGCAGGTTGATTGTCTTTAGATTTTATCATGCGCGGAGGCGATTTTGTGAAGAAAAATTTACGTCAAGAATTTTTGACGAGACGCGCGGCAATTTCAATCGGCGAGCGCGATTCGGTCAGTCAAGAGCTGATAAAAAAGTTTTTGACAACGGAAATTTATCGCGCGGCAAAAATTTTAATGGCTTATGTCTCAATGCCCGACGAACTTCAACTGAACGAGTTATTCGCGGCTTGTTTTGCCGACAAAAAAATTATCTCGATACCGTTAATCATTGGCAAGGGCGAAATGCGAGCCGTCGAAGTCCCAAGCTTTGATTCGTTGGAAATTGGCGCGTTCAATATCCCGACTGTCAAAGAAAATCTCCGACGATTCATTGAACCCGCGCAGATTGATTGCATAATCGTTCCGGGCGCGGCGTTCGACACTCAAGGCAACAGGTTAGGACTCGGCGGCGGCTACTACGACAGATTTTTGCCGCAAGCCGTCAATGCAAAAAAAATCGCGCTCGCTTATGACTTTCAACTTGTAAACAGCTTGCCGATAGAGCCGCATGACGCTAAAATAGACGCGGTGTTGACACCAAAACGCTTTATAAGGAGTGATTGACTTGTTCAGAAAAATTTTGCCGGTCGCGTTGTTGGCAATGCTTTTGCTGATAACGCCGGCGCACGCGCAGAGGTCGCAATCGGCGGACGACCCGTCGGGTTTCGTGGTGTTGGGAGAATTTATCCCCGACATAATCCAAGAAATCCGCTACTACTCGACTTATAATTTTGTCGGCGAAAAGATTGACGGCTACGAAATGCCCTGCGCCCTCATGACGCGCGAGGCGGCGGAGGCTCTCAAGAAAGTTTCCGATGACTTGATGAAGAAAGGCTACCGGCTCAAGATTTACGACGCTTATCGTCCGCAAATGGGAGTTGATCATTTCATGCGTTGGGCGGAAAGCAAAGATACCCGCATGAAAAAATACTTTTATCCTAAAATCGCGAAAGACCGCATTATTCCTGAAGGCTACGTTGCTGTGAAAAGCGGGCACTCTCGCGGTTCCACAGTCGATTTGACGCTGTTTGACATGAAGACCGGCAAGGAAGTTGACATGGGCGGCACGTTCGATTATTTCGGCGAACTTTCGCATCCCGATTATAAAAAAATCACCAAGCAACAGTTCAAAAACAGAATGATTCTTCGCGAAGCAATGATTAAGCGCGGCTTTAAACCGCTTGAGGAAGAATGGTGGCACTTCACGCTGGAGAACGAACCCTACCCCGATACTTACTTCACTTTCCCCGTAACTATGTTGAAAAACTAAGGAGCAAACAATAAGAAACAATACCAAACAATAAATTTTGTTTATCATCTTGACAAAAAAACCGTCGCGCTGTATATTACGCGGCGGTTTTTCAATGAGTAATTTGAAATTAGAAATGTGGAATGACAAAGCAATTCCTAATTCCTAATTCAAAATTCCTAATTAAACAAAGGGGGGAAAGCTGCTCCGAAGCAGAAAGGCAATGCGCAATAATAATGCGTAATGCATAATGCGAAATGCGTAATTAAAATCCGAATCATTACGAATTACGAATTACGAATTGCCTTTAACGGGCGGCGGAATGATGAAGCGCAGAATCATGAAAAAGTTTGAGACGTTGAAGAAAAAAATGGTGCTCAGTCTCATGCTGGCAATGTTGGCGATGATGAACACGGGTTTTACCGAACAAACAGAAGAAATTTCGTGTGACGTTGAAGAAATTGAGGAACTTGAAGAGACGAGCACAACTGAACCAACAAATATAGCAATCGACGAAAACGGACAGCTTAAAATCAGCGAAGACGACGAATTAACGCGAGAATACGCGGCGATAATAGAAAACTCTTTGGCAAAAGACCCGACAGTCGAGACGCCCTTTGAAGAAGTTTCGACAGTTGAAGCGGTTGAGCCGCCGCAAGATGTTGTCGAGACACCGAACGGCTACCTGCCCTATTCGCAAGTAATAGGCATGGAGGCGACGGCGTACTTGCCGACGGACGGCAGCGTGGAAGGTATAACGGCAATGGGAATTCCTGCGACGTACGGAATAGTTGCGGTTGACCCCGATGTAATTCCGCTCGGTTCGCGAGTTTACATACCGGGCTACGGCGAGGCGTTGGCGGCTGATACGGGCGGCGCAATTTACGGCTACCGAATTGATTTGTGCATGGAGGATTATTATCAAGCAATGGACTTTGGGCGTCGAAATGTTACGGTTTTCGTTTTGAAATAAATTTTGACATAGACAAAAAAATCTCCCGCCGCGAGTTTTCGACGGGAGGTTTTGATTTTTTAGGCGAAGTATTGCTGATAGACGACGAGCGCGAAGAAGATTATCGCCAAGATCATTGAGACGTAGCCCGCGCGTTCGAGCCACGTATCTTGAACTGCGTTAAAGTTGTAATGGCGTCGCGCGTAAGTCGACGACAGCGAAACCAGCAATGCGAGATAAAGTGCGCGGTTGAGTGCGGTGAAATTCGACCAGCCGACCAGTAAAAAGACGATTGTCAGCGCGAGGACGATAATCAGCAGATAGTCTTTGCCGACTTTTTTTTCGGGTTGTTTATTTTCCGGCTCAGCCTTTTTCTTGGGCTGAATTTTTTTTGCGATCTTTTTGGATTGACGCGCCATGCAGATTCTCCTTTTAAATTTTTATCGAGTTTATCAAAGGCGGCGGCGTTTGTAAAGTTTAGTTGGCGGCGGCAAAAATTTTAAAGTTCAAGCGGCAGTCGAGCGTTCGCCCCGACGCTTTTTCTATGGAAATTTTTTCAAGCACGGTCAAGCGTTCGCCGTCGAGTATCTCGCGAATAAAATTTAACAGCGCAATGTAATCTGCCAAAAGATTGACGCTTACGACTTGCGCTTGAAGTTTTTCCGTTGAAGTCGTTTCCTCTGCGCGGATTGAAATTATTTTTACGTCGAGTGATTCAGCCGCATGATAGAGTTCGTCAATAAATTTTTCTTGCGCGAGCGTCGTCGGTAAAAAATTCTGCGCGGCGTCGAGTTGCAACTCCTTTTCCTCGACGAACGCCGCCAAGTTTTCATGACGCGCCTTGAGTTCCAAAATCTCCCGCTCAACTTCGCGCAGTCGCCGCGTCTCAAGCTCCATGTTTAAAATTTCTCTCTGCGCGGGCGCGTAAATCAATTCATACCAGCCGAGCGACAAAATTATTCCCAACGCTAAAATTATCGCGGGCAGAAATTTTTTATCATACATTGAATCCTCCGAAATGCGATTTACTTTTGGGCGCGTTGATTTTATAATCAGCACAAAGAAAAGTAAAGGTTTGGAAAATTTAATTACGCATTGCGCATTATGCATTACGCATTGAAAAAATCCCCCGTCGAAACTCGGCAGGGGATTTTTTATTCCGTAAAAAATTTTTAGTCAGCTGTGAACGGCAAGAGCGCGATGTTGCGGGCGCGTTTAATGGCGATAGTCACTTGACGCTGATGCTTGGCGCAGTTGCCCGAAATGCGGCGCGGAAGAATTTTACCGCGCTCAGTCGTGAAACGGCGGAGCTTTGCCGCGTCTTTGTAGTCTATTCTCTCAACTTTATCGACGCAAAACGCGCAAACCTTTCTGCGCGGGCGTCGTCCTCTTTCTCTGCGCATCTTCAATCCTCCTTAAAACGGCGTGTCTTCGGGGTCAATAGGCTCGCCGCCGAAGTAGTCATCATTTTTTCTAGGCGGAGCAGGCTCGCGACGTTCTGAGTAATTGTTTGAACGTCCCGAATAATTATCGTCGCCGCCGCCACTTTCTTCGCGTTTAGCTCCGGCAAACTCAATATTGTCAATCCAAATATCAACCGTATTGACTTTGACGCCGTCTTTATTTTCGTAACTGGAACTTTTCAAGCGTCCCTCGACGAGAACACGCGAACCTTTTCTGAGATACTTCCCGCAAAATTCCGCCGTCTTGTCAAAAGCAACTATGTTAAAAAAATCTGTCTGCTCTTGGTCTTTGTAGCGGCGATTAATTGCAATGCCCATTCTAGAAAAAGCCTTGCCGCTTTGCGCGTAGCGGACTTCGGGATCTCTGGTTAAGTTGCCCGAAAGAAAAACTTTATTCATCTTGAGCCTCTTTCTCGTCGGAACGAACAATCATGTGCTTAAGAATCTCGTCAGTAATTTTCATGACGCGATCGCACTCGGCAACGCAAGCCGGCTCGCATGTCACGTAGAACAGGACGTAGAAACCTTCCGCCTCTTTCTTAATCTCGTAAGCGAGGCGGCGTTTGCCCCAGCGGTCTTCCTTAGTGATGGTGCCGCCGTTCGCCGCGATGAGATTTGAAAACTTCTCGATAACGGCGTTGGTTGCCTCCTCTTCCATTGAACGGATTATGAATATAACTTCGTACTTCCTCAACAGGATACACCTCCCTTTGGTCTTCGGCTCGCCAGAACGAGCAGAGAGTTTTAAAATTGACTTAACGGGCAGAAATTATATCACCGAAAAAATTTTATGGCAATGGTGCAGAAAAATTTTTATCTGGAAATTGCCAATGAAAATAAAGCATGATAAAATTTCAAGGCTTTGTTAGGAAATTTTTGCGCGTTGGCAGAAAGGAGAATAAATCAATGAGGAATGTGGAATTAGGAATGAGGAATTGATTTTCGTCGTCATTTCTAATTTCAAATTCCAAATTCCTAATTGTTAGAAAGGAGTTTTGTAATTTGTTTTTTGGAATGTCAATGAGCGTCGGGATAGATTTGGGCACAGCAAATATTCTGGTGTACGTCAAGGGCAAGGGAATAGTTTTGCGGGAGCCGTCAGTCGTCGCCGTCGACAAGGATAACGATAAAATTTTGGCAATAGGCGCGGAGGCAAAAGACATGATTGGTCGCACGCCCGGCAATATCGTCGCGATTCGCCCGCTTCGCGACGGCGTCATTGCCAACTACGAAATGACGGAGGCAATGATTCGCCACTTCCTTGAAAAAGTTATCGGGCGGTCATTTTTATTCCGTCCGCGCGTTATGATTTGCGTACCGACGGGCGTCAATGACGTTGAGAAACGCGCAGTCCAAGAGGCGGCTGAACAGGCGGGAGCCAAACGTACCGAGCTTATCGAGGAGCCGATTGCGGCGGCGTTGGGCGCGGGTATAGACATTTCCGAGCCAATGGGTTCAATGGTTATCGACATTGGCGGCGGCACTTGCGACGTTGCTGTTATCTCGTTGGGCGGGATTGTCTGCGGGGAAAGTCTGCGCGTGGCGGGCGACAAGTTCGACAGCGACATTGAGTTTTACGTCAAGAAGGAATACAACTTGATGATTGGCGAGCGCACTGCCGAGAATATTAAAATCAAAGTCGGCGCGGCTTATCCCGGCGCGAGAAAAGAAAATCTTGCCATAAGCGGGCGCGACATTTTGACGGGCTTGCCGAAAAATATTTCTGTCGGCTCGGACGAAATTGCGGGCGCACTCAATGATTCTGTCGAGAATATTGTTATGTGCGTCAAGAATGTTTTGGAGCGGACGCCGCCCGAACTCGCCGCCGACATTATGGATCACGGAATTATTTTGACCGGCGGCGGAGCCATGCTTTACGGCTTGGCTGATTTGGTTCGCAAGGAGACGAATATTCCCGCAATGCTCGCCGATGACCCGCTCAGTTGTGTCGCGCTCGGTACCGGCAAAGCGTTGGAGTCAATGAAGAGTTAGTAATTAGGAATTAGGAATGAGGAATGACAATTTGAATGTAAAAAAATTTTTAACGACAATCTGCGCGGCGTGCTTGCTGATGACGGGTTGCGGCGGCGAAACAACTTCCAACGATAAAAATTCGCAGGCAACTATCGTCAAGCTCGGCATGATCACTCACCTCAACGCCAGCGAAAAACAAATGGAAGAATATCTATTCAAAGTTCAAGAAAAATCTCGCGCCAAAGTTGTAAATCATGTGCCTGTTTTCTACGACAGTTTGAGCCTCATGCTTATGGGCGCGGATGCGGGGAACATCGACGAGATCAGCACTTACAAGAGCGTCGCCGATTACATCTTGTCCAAAAATTCCAAATACGTAATTGCTAACGTGGAATGGATTAAAGGGCTTGCCGACAATTTCTGCTTTGCCGTCCGCGCAGAGGATACCGCGCTTAAAGCCGACCTCGATAAAGTTATTGACGAAATGAAAGCCGACGGTTCGCTTAACAAACTTATCGATTACTACATCACCAACGCAATCAAAGATAAAAATCCGCCGAGCGTTGACCTTCCAAAGTTTGACGGCGCGGAAGTTATTAAAGTTGGCGTGACGGGCGACCTTCCGCCGCTTGATCTGATTCTCGCCGACAACTCGCCCGCAGGATTTAATACGGCACTGCTTGCCGAGATTGCCAAGCGTCTCAACAAAAACATTGAGCTTGTGCAAATCGACAGCGGCGCACGCGCGGCGGCTTTGAATGCCGACCAAATCGACGTTATCTTTTGGGCGGTCGTTCCCGACGGCGATAACCTTCCCGCCGACATTGACAAGCCTGACGGTATCGAGTTCAGCGAGCCTTACTTCAAAGACGACGTCGCCCATATTCATTTCATGAATAACAGATAATTTGGCGGGTTTTATAAAATGAAACTCAAGAAACTTGCTAAGCTGTTGGTGACTTGCGTCGCGGCGGGCGCGTTGCTGACGGGTTGCGGCGGCGGCGACGGTCAACCAACCGACAAGGTTGCCAACAATTTTTCGGGCGACGTGGTTAAACTCGGTGTTTTGACACATCTCAACCCCAGCGAAGAGAGCTTTGGCGAAATTTTAAACAATATCGAAGACGAGACAGGCGCAAAACACCCTGTGCACACGCCAAAATTTTTTGACAGCCTCAAGCTTATGCAAATGGGTATCGAGTCGGGAGTCGTTGAACAAATCAGCCTTTACAAGAGCGTTGTCGATTACGTCGTCGCGACCAATGATAAGTTTGAAGTCGTTCAACACGACGCCTTGAATAAAATCGAATACCTGTTCTGCTTCGCCGTGCGCAAAGACGACGACGCGCTTAAAGCCGACTTGGATAAAGTTATCGGCGAAATGAAGGCGGACGGCTCGCTTGACAAGCTCATCAACGACTACATCACCGACGTTGACAAAGGACAAGCTCCGCCCGCCGTCGAAATTCCCAAGACTGACGGCGCGGAAGTTATTAAAGTCGGAATCACGGGCGACCTGCCGCCGCTCGATTTGGTTCTGCCCGACAACTCGCCCGTCGGTTTTAATACCGCCATGCTCGCCGAAGTTGCCAAGCGTCTCAACAAAAATATCGAAGTCGTTCAAATCGAAACGGGCGCACGCGCAACGGCTCTCAACTCTAAAATTATCGACGTTGTCTTTTGGGCTGTTGTTCCCTTCGGCAATGACAAAATCCCTGCCGATATTGACAAGCCCGAAGGCGTCGAGCTGAGCGATTCCTACTTTAAAGATAATGTTGCCCAATTAAGGCTTAAGAAATAATTTTTTACGGAGGTTTTTGAAATGAAACTTAAAAAGATTGCAAAGGTTCTCTTGTCCTGCTTAATGGCGGGCGCATTGTTCACGGGTTGCGGCGGCGGCGATAAACCTGCCGATACGTCGAGTTCTTCAAGCGGCGATATTAAGCTCGGCATGATTACCCGCCTCAACGCGACCGAAAAGCGCATGGAAGAGATTTTGCAAGCGATTCATGAAGATTCGGGCGTCAAACTTTCCAAGTACGCGATTACTTACTACGAAAGCTTGAGTACCCTGCAAATGGGCATTGAGTCGGGCAGTGTCGACCAAATCAGCCTGTACAGCAGCGTTGGTAAGTATCTCACCGACAACAACGACAAGTTCGAGGTCGTCAGCGGTGATGCAACGCTTAAGACTCTGACCGACAACTTCTGCTTTGCCGTCCGCGCAGAGGATACCGCGCTTAAAGCCGACCTCGACAAAGTTATTGGCGAGATGAAGTCCGACGGCTCGCTTGATAAACTCGTTGCCGATTACATTACCAACGTTGACTTGAAAAATCCGCCCAAAGTCGACATTCCCAAGTTCGACGGCGCGAATACGATTAAAGTCGGCGTGACGGGCGACTTGCCGCCCCTTGACTTTATCAACGCCGATAACTCGCCCGCCGGTTTCAATACGGCTCTGCTCGCCGAGATTGCCAAGCGTCTCAACAAAAACATTGAGTGCGTCAGCATAACGAGCGGCTCGCGTGCGTCGGCTTTGACCGCAAAAAATATTGACGTTGTCTTCTGGGTAGTCGTTCCCACGCTTGACAAAGTTCCCGCCGATCTTGACAAGCCCGAAGGCGTCGAAGTCAGCGCACCCTATTTCAAAGACAACGTTGAGCATCTCCAACTTAAGAAATGAGCTGATTCTATGAAAAAAATTTTAACTATATTGTCCCTAGTTCTTAGTTCCCTGTTCATGTTAACCGGTTGCGGCGGCGAGAATAAACCTGTCGACGACGCGGGCAAGGTCAAGCTCGGCATGATCATGCGCCTCAACGCAAGCGAGGAAAGTTTCGGCGAGTTCATGCAGAAGATTGAGGAAACTCTCTCCGTAAAAATTTCTTCGCACAAGCCCGTTTTCTTCGACAATCTCAATGCAATGCAAATGGCGTTGCAGTCAAAGCAAATCGACGAAATCAGCACGTATCGGAGCGTGGCGCGTTACATGTTGGCGAAGGACCCGCACTTTGTAGTGCTAAAGGATCATTCGCTTGAGTTTATTGATTCGTTCTGCTTTGCACTGCGCGACGACGAAACAGAGTTGTGCGACTCGTTGAACGAAGTCATTAAGGAAATGCAAATGGACGGCACGCTTGACCGCTTGACGAAGGAATACATAACCAACATTAACACAGAGAACGAACCGCCCGTCGTCGAGTTGCCGCATTTCGACAGCGCACAGACGATTAAAGTTGCAGTTACGGGCGACCTGCCGCCTTTGGACTACGTGAGTACGGACGGCAAACCCGCAGGCTTTAATACGGCAGTCCTCGCCGAGATTGGCAACCGCATGTTAAAAAACATTGAGCTTGTGCAAGTTGACAGCGGGGCACGTGCCGCCGTGTTGACTTCAAAGCAGGTTGACGTTGTGTTTTGGGCAATCGTTCCCGTCAGCGAAATTATTCCGCAAGACAGCGACAAACCCGACGGCGTTATTTTGACTGACCCTTATTACAAAGATAAAATTGTCCACATCATTTTCCAAGAGGAAGAGAAAAAATAACTCATGGAGTTCCTAGAATTACTGAACAAAATTTTTTTGAAAGACGGCGGCTGGCTGACGATTTTAAGCGGGCTGTGGGTGACGGTGCAAATTTCCGCGCTGTCGCTCGTGTTCGGGACGCTGTTTGGCTCGTTGCTGTGCTTTTTCCGCGTCGGGAAGTTCAAACCGCTCAAAGTCGCCGCGCAGGTATACATTTCGATAATTCGCGGCTCACCGGTTTTAATGTTGCTCATGCTGTTATTTTACGGCGTGTTGGCAAGGCAGGGACTTAGTCCAATCGTCGTGGCAGTGATAACTTTTTCAATGCACACGGCGGCGCACGTCGCGGAGCTTTTGCGGTCGGCGTTAATGGCGTTGGACAAGGGGCAACTTGAGGCGGCGCGGACGCTGGGCTTTTCAAAGTTCCAAGCGTTCAAACTCGTAACGCTTCCGCAACTTGCGCGAATCGCCAAGCCCATTTATCAATCGACGGTCGTCAATCTGATTCAATGGACGAGCGTCGTCGGCTACGTCACGATTACCGACTTGACCCGCGTCATTAACAACATTGCCTCGCGCACAATGCAACCAATGATAACGATTATGGGCGGCATGATAATTTATCTCGCGATTAGTTATCTCGTCTACGGAATTTTCCACATGACGGAGAGGAAGGCGCGGGCTTGAAGAAAAAACTTGCGCGGCAAAATTTCTTGTGCTAAAATGCGCTTGTCTTTTTTCAGAGAAGAGGTGATTTGTATGTCAGCATACTGCGAAGTTTGTCAGAAGGGCGCGATGTCGGGCATGAACGTCAGCCACTCGCACCTCAAGACTAAACGTAAATGGAAGCCGAATATCCAGCGCGTGCGTGCGATTGTCGACGGCAAAATTCAGCGCGTCAACGTCTGCACTCGTTGCCTTCGTTCCGGCAAAGTTCAACGTGCAATTTAACTTCAAGTCAAAATAAAAGCTCCTCGACTTCAAAATGGTTGAGGAGCTTTTGCTTATAATCTTTCTATTAATTGTTGAGTCAAAAAAATTATCCCCTCCAAATCGGAAGGGGATTTTTTTATGGCTGATAAAATTCTTCCGCCTCCGTGACCAGGCGGCGAACTATTTCTTTGACGGGCAAAATTTCTTCAATGCGCGGCATATATTCGCCCGTGAAGACTAAGCCCGTATCCAAGTCGCCCTGCTGCGCCCGCATTAACGCGCGAACTATGCAGAAATTATGCTTGCAAGCTTTAAGGCATGAGTCACAAACTTTTGGCGGGACGTTGCCTTCCATAACTCTTTTTGAAAAAGGCGTCCGAACTGCGCGACCGGGCAAGCCGACGGGACTATTTATCACGACAACATCTTCGGGCTTTGACTTGAGATAATAATCTTTCAGGCTTGGTGCACCGTTTGCTTCGAGACTCGCCGCAAAACGTGAGCCCATTTGAACGCCGTTCGCTCCCATTTTCAAAACTTCCGCAATATCTTTGCCGGTCAATATGCCGCCCGCCGCTATCACGGGGATTTGAACTGCCGCGCGAATCGGTTCAATCAGCTCGCGAACTGAAATGTCCGTGCCTAAATGTCCGCCCGCTTCTTTTCCCTCGACGACGATTGCCGCCGCGCCGAGTTTCTGCGAAATTTTTGCCAGCTTGACGGAGGAAACTATCGGGACTATCGGCGTGCCGGATTCTTTACCGAGACCAAAAATATCGCGCGAAAACCCCGCGCCCGCGACGATTAAATCAATGCCCGCGTCAATGGCTGTGTGCACTATGCCGAAAAAATCGCTCGCCGCGACCATTATGTTTATCCCGATTATTCCGTCAGTCAAAGTGCGCGCCAGTTTTATTTCGTAGCGCAATTCTTCATGAGCCATGCCCGACGCCGCGATTAAGCCGATGCCACCCTCATTTGCCATTGCCGCCGCTAGACGCGCCGTCGACAGGCGGATTGCCATGCCGCCCTGTACGATTGGGATTTTTGCTGTCTTATTTCCTATTCTAAGTTCCGGTAGTCTCACGAATAATCCTCTCCAAAAGACAATTAGGAATTAGGAGTTAGGAATTAATGTTCATGTCCATTCCTAATTCCACATTCCTAATTGAATTCAAGCGTTCGTTTGCTCATCTATGTACTTAACGACATCTTCCACAGTCTTGATTTTTTCGGCTTTCTCGTCGGGGATTTCGATATTGAACTCCTCCTCGAACGCCATAATCAATTCGACTATGTCCAAAGAATCGGCACCCAAGTCGTCGACGAAAGTCGAGCTCATTTGAATCTCGTCCTCTTCGACTCCAAGTTGCTCTTTGACGATTTTTTTAACCTGTTCAAACGTTGACACTTACAGTCACCTCCTTTCAAAGCCGCCTCACATGACCATTCCGCCGTCGACCGACAGAACTTGTCCCGTGATATACGCCGCTTGATCCGATACCAAGAACGCCACTGCATTGGCAACGTCTTCGGGTGTGCCCATTCGCCCCGCAGGTATCTCTTGCAACATTAATTCCTTGACTTTCTCGCTGAGCGCGGCTGTCATATCGGTGTTGATTAAGCCCGGCGCAACCGCGTTGACCGTCACGCCGCGCGACGCCAATTCTCGCGCCGCCGACTTTGTGAAACCGATTATGCCTGCCTTCGCCGCCGCGTAATTCGTTTGGCTGATGTTGCCCTTGAGTGCCACGACGCTCGACATGTTCACGATTCGCCCGCCGCGCTGTTTCATCATGAGTTTGGTAACCGCCTTTGTGCAGTTGAAGACGCCTTTCAAGTTCGTGTTAATGACTTTGTCGAAATCGTCCGCGCTCATTTTGAGCAGGAGATTGTCGCGGGTAATGCCGGCGTTGTTAATTAAAATATCAAGCCTGCCCCATGTGTCGACAACTTTCTTTATCAACTCCGTCACGACCTCGAAGTTTGAAACGTCGCCCTGCAAAAGAATTGCCTCGCCGCCCACTGATTCAATCGCGCTTTTGACTTCTTCCGCCTTTGCGCTATTGCTTGCGAAGTTCAAAGCGACTTTTGCGCCGTCGTCAGCCAACCGCAGGGCTATCGCTCGACCTATTCCGCGCGAGGCTCCCGTCACAAACGCAACCTTGCCCGATAAACTTTTTTCCGTCGCACTCATTACAACTTTTCGCCTCCCGTTGACAGAATATAACACAAAGATTTTCGCTTGTCTACAACTTTTGAATCAACCTTTATAGCCGAGTGCCTTAGCTTTTTCAAAGTCGGCTTGTGCGCCCGCCAAGTTGCCCGCGATTTGATAGCATGTGCCGCGAATCATATACGGTAAATCCAACTTTGGGTCAAGCTCAATCGCCTTGTTTGCGTCGCGAAAAGCTTGATTAACTTCACCCGCCATTAGATATAACGCCGCGCGATTGTTCCACGCAAGGGCAAGCGTCGCGTCGCATTGAATCGCCTTGTTCATGTCCGCCATTGCCCCTTGATAATTATCGAGGTTGCCGTAAGCCGCGCCGCGATTTGTATATGCCATTGCGTAGTTGGGGTCAAGCTTTATGGCTTGCGTGCAATCTTCGACGGTCTTGTTAAAATTTTGCAAGATGCCGTAAGCTCCGCCGCGCCCGCAATACGCCCGCGCAGTCGGTTGAATTTTAATGGACTCGTCGCAAAGTTTAATCGCCGCGTCGTAGTTATGAGCGTAGAAATTTTTTTGCGCCTCATCGAGTTTCTGATTCGCCAAGAAAATTTTATCTTCCGCCGCGACTTCTTGAGTAATTTTCTCGCGCTCGCGCTTGCCGCTGAGTTTGCCTTCCGCCGTCAACTTTTTAATCTGATCCTTGAGCTTGTCAATCGTCGCGTCTTGGTCGGCGACGGCTTGCCGCAACTCCTTGTTCTGAATAACAATCATAGATTTTTCGCGGGCACTTTTCTCAAGCCACTTGTTCACGTCGTCGGTCTCAATGTTCGCCTTGACCGTCGCGCGAATCATAAAACCGTTGGCATTTTCAAGCGGCGTCACGTCGTATTTAACATCAACGACGCTCAAAATCCCGCAAGCGATTGAGATAATTTCGTCGCGAACAAGTTCCAAGTTCTTAACTTCGGAGTAGCTGTTTATGTAAACGCCCGCCTTTTCCTGCGCGGCGCGTTCGGCTTTTTGCTTGGCGCGTTGTTTGGCAATGTCAATCGTCTCAAACTCGCTCATGATATATTCGTCGGTGCCCTCGTAAGTTTTTATCTCGGCGTGGCTCGTCGGCATGAAGAATAAATTGCTCGCGAGGACTGCCGCCGCCAAAAATTTTTTCACAACGCTCGCCTCCTTAAAAGTTTTTGACATGATACCAAAAAAAATTCCCCACCGCAATTCGGCAGGGTTAATTTTATTTCAAGTCCTTAACGTCTCCAAAGTTTTCTTCAAGCTGTCAAGGTTCTCAACGTTTAAGCTTTGGATTTTTTTGTCAATGCGCCGATTGAAACCGCAGAGGGTTTTGCCTGGTCCGCACTCGATAAAAAGTTCCGCGCCGAAATTTTTCATTGCCTCGACGCAAGCTATCCACTTGACGGGATTATCCGCCTGCGCGACCAAATTTTTCTTAATGTCGACTGCTGAAGTCTCAAGCTCGCCCGTGAAGTTCGCCGCAATCGGAAATGCCGCGTCGTTGAGTTCGACTTTATCAAGTTCGATTGCAAGTTTCTTTGCGGCGGGAGCCATCAATGTGCTGTGAAAGGGCGCACTCACGGGCAAGACGACGGCTTTCTTCGCGCCCGCAACTTTTAATTGCTCAACTGCCGCCTCAACGCCCGCAGTTTTGCCCGCAATGACCGTTTGACCGGGACAGTTGAAGTTGACCGCTTGCACTTCGCCGAACTCCGACGCCGCCGCGCAGATTTTGATTATCGTCGCGTCGTCAAGTCCGATTATCGCCGCCATTGAGCCTTCGCCAACCGGAACCGCCTCTTGCATGAATTGCCCGCGCTTGTGAACTAAGACAACCGCGTCCGAAAATTTCAACGTGCCCGCCGCAACAAGTGCCGAATACTCGCCCAAGCTATGACCGCCCGCAATGTCCGCCGCAATTCCTTCCGACTTCAAAATCTCGCTGACAATCACGCTAACAACTAAAATTGCTGGCTGTGTGTTCGCCGTCAATTTCAAGTCGTCTTCCGAGCCTTCAAAGCACATTTTTTTTATCGAATAGCCCAGTGCCTCGTCCGCCTCGTCGAAAAGTTTACGCGCCGCGTCGAACTCTTTATAAAAATCTTTGCCCATGCCGACCGCTTGCGCGCCCTGTCCCGGAAATATAAACGCCGTCTTCATGACATCAGCCCCACTTGCTCTGAATATTTTCGACAACGGGCGCAATGCCGTTGACAATGTCGTCGATAATTTCCTTGACGGTCTTAATGTCGTCGAGCATGCCGGAAATTTGCCCAATCATAACCGAACCATTCTCAACGTCGCCGCCGTGTGTCGCCTTGTGCAACGCGCCCGCGCCGAGTTTTTCAAGCTCCTCAACCGACGCGCCGTTAGCCTCCATTTCAAGATAAGTACGCGTCAATTTATTTGCCAAAACGCGGACGGGGTGACCCGTCGTCCTGCCCGTGACGACCGTCGAGCGGTCTTTGGCTTTGAGCACGAGATTTTTATAATTCGGGTGAGCAATGCACTCCTTGCTGAGGACAAAGCGCGTGCCCATTTGAATAGCACTCGCTCCAAGCGCGAACGCCGCCACAATTCCGCGCGAATCGGCAAAGCCACCCGCCGCTATGACGGGAACATCAACCGCGTCAACGACTTGCGGCACGAGTGCCATTGTAGTAATTTCGCCGATATGTCCGCCCGACTCGCAACCTTCGGCAATGACCGCGTCCGCGCCGCTCTTGACAAGTCTTTTAGCCAACGCGACGCTCGCCACGACAGGAATAACTTTCGAGCCGATTTCTTTAAGCGCGGGAACGTACTCGCCGGGATTGCCCGCGCCCGTCGTCACTACTGGAACTTTTTCTTCGACCATGAGTTGCATGACTTCTTTGACGAACGGCGACATCAGCATTACGTTTACGCCGAACGGCTTATCCGTCCAAGCTTTGCACTTTTGAATTTCTTTGTGCAAAATGTCGGGGGGCATGTGCCCCGCGCCGATAAGTCCCAAGCCGCCCGCGTTCGATACCGCTGAGGCTAGCTCCGCCGTCCCTATCCACGCCATGCCGCCTTGAAATATCGGATACTTGATTTTCAGCAACTTACAGATGGCGTTATTTTCAAACATCTAATCTCTCCTCCTCA
Organism: Quinella sp.; assembly: GCA_045118435.1. Classification (GTDB taxonomy): domain Bacteria; phylum Bacillota; class Negativicutes; order Selenomonadales; family Selenomonadaceae; genus Quinella. Next base: position 17,861 of record JBGUYA010000008.1, read on the forward strand.
ACGGCTTGCTCGGCAGCCTTCAATATGCCTAAGTTATACGAATCCGCCGCTTTTGTCAATGATTTTTAGGAACTGGGAACCAGGAACTAGGGATTAGTAGGAATTAGATTAGTTCCTAGTTCCTATCTACTAGTTCCTAAAGAGCGGCTTTTATTCGCTCAAAGATTTTGCTGTCGACGTAATTTTTCGTGACGCCGATTGCAGAGCAAATCGCCTTCGCGTCCGACGAGCCGTGACTTATCACGCAACAACCGTTGACGCCCAAAAGCGGTGCGCCGCCGTTCTCCGAAACGTCAAGCCGCTTGTAAAGATTTTTGAACGTCTGCGCGAGCAAATTTTCTCCAAGAAGTTTCGCGCCGCCGTTGGCAGTGAGCTCTTCCGTCAAAAGCTCCATAATCGTCATGGCAAGCCCCTCGCCGAATTTTAGGACGATATTCCCGACAAAGCCGTCGCAGATAACCACGTCGAATTTCCCGCGAGGAATGTCTCGACCTTCGGCGTTGCCCGCGAAATTTATCGTCGGCAAATTTTTCAGCAGTTGATAAGTTTCTTTGGCTTGCTCGTTGCCCTTAGTCTCTTCCTCGCCGATATTTAACAGCGCGACCGAAGGATTTTCAATTTTCAAGACGTGCTCGGCGTAAAGCGAACCCATTATCCCGCTTTGAATCAAATGTTCAGGGCGGCTGTCGACGTTCGCGCCGCTGTCGAGTAAAAGAGTTGTGCCGCGCGGCGTCGGCATTGGCGTTGCGATTGCGGGGCGGCTTATCCCGTGAATTCTCTTCAAAATCAGCTGAGCCGCCGCAACTGCTGCGCCTGTCGAACCGGCAGAAAGTACCGCGTCACATTCGCCGTCCCTTACCATTTTTGTTGCCACGACTATTGACGAATTTTTTTTAGTTCGCACGGCGTCGGCGGGGTGTTCGCCCATATTTATGACTTCGCTCGCGTGTCTTATCGTTATCGGCAAATCTTTTCCGCCCGCCGCGTCGAGTTCGTCGCTGATTTTTTTCTCGTCGCCGACTAAAATTATTTCGCACGAAAATTTCTGAACTGCCTGCACTGCGCCCTTTACGATTTCTGCCGGTGCCTTATCACCGCCCATGGCGTCGACTGCTATTTTCAAATGTCTTCGCTCCCTCAAGTTTTCTATGAAAAAAAATAAGCAGGTTACAATGCCTGCCTAAAATCGTTTCCTTATCCTCAAGCCGTCTCAATGACTTCGCGCCCGTCGTAGTAACCGCATTCCAGGCACACATGGTGTGGGAGTTTAGGTTCATGGCATCTCGGACATTTTACGTAGTTCGGAGCTTCCAACTTCCAATTTGCACGCCGCCTGTCGCGTCTGCTTTTGCTCAATTTCCTTTTAGGTGCCGCCAACGCTTACACCTCCTTTAAATCAATTAGGAATTTGTAATTAGGAATGAGGAATGATTTTGCAATTTCTAATTCCACATTCCTAATTCATAATTGCTTTCAACGCCGCAAGTCGCGGGTCGACAATGAATTTATCGCACTCGCACTCGCCGTCGTTCAAATTTGCGCCGCATACAGGACACAGTCCCTTACAATCCGCCTTGCAAAGATTTTTCATCGGCTGCGCGGCAATCAGCTCGTCCCTTAAAAGTTCAGTCACGTCTATAAAATCTTCGACCGCCTCCGACTTGTCGAACTCTTCCGCGAACTCGTGAGTTAAATTTTTCGTCGCTTGAGTTAAACATCTGTCGCAAGTAAAAGATTTTTGATAGTCGATACGACCGCGAACGACGAAACATTTTCCCGCGTCCTCGACTTCGCCGACAATCGCAACGTCGCCGATGACTCCTTCCGCCGAAAAATCTTCGCCGAACAATTCTTCCGTCGTCGCGCTGAACTCGAAGGGAGCTTTACTGCCCCTTGCCGTTTGCACTTTCGGCATTTTACAACACCGCCTTTTTCATGTCAAGGCAACAAATTTTATAAAAAGCTTGCCAAAATTTTTCTCCGCGTTTATAATTAAGTCAATGATTTGCGTTTTAAGGGCAGTCGGTTTTGGAACGTCGGCTCCCTCAGGATAAAAACCGTTGATTTTGCCGCCGAGTGCGGCTTATTTCGTGTGTAGATACTACTTCAACACGTCAATGAGTGTCAACAGGAGCTGTGCCGACGAGATGGCGAGGATAAGTTTTTCAAAAAGGCTCATGTTTTCACCCCCTCTCGAAAGAGGAAGCCGGCAACCAACTGCCCGCACAAATTATAGCACAAAAAAAATTTCCCGCAAGAATTTTCCTGCGGGAGTTTTTTTATCCTTTAAGCAAGCACGTCATCAGCAGAAAAATATCGTCAATGCCCTTGAGCAACTCGAAAAACTTTTTATAGAGCTGTTGACTGTGATCCATTTTATTCGTGAACCAATCAACCAT
>JBGUYA010000009.1:0-19705 GCA_045118435.1 Quinella sp.
ACGCGTGAATCGCTCCAAGACGCCGCGCGAGTAATCAGCCGTCTCTTGTCCATTGGAGCCGAAACATTGCTGATTAATTCCGAGAGCCGCCGCTTTTTTATCCTTAGATAAAATTTCGCCAACGACTTCAACGACGCTTTGATTAGTTTTCGGGAAAATGAATTCGTCCAAATCGATAAAAGCCATGTAGCGGCAATCGAAGCGATATTTTTCCAGCGCGTCATCGTAAGCGGGCATTTGCATTGTTTTGCCGGGAAAATCCGTAAACGTTACCAAGTTTGCCTTTACATAGGGCGCGAGAACTTCCGCGTAATCGTCGGAGCTGTCGTTGTTGTAAAGATAAAAATGTTCGACGCCCGCGAGCAAGTGATAGTCAAGCCACTCCTTGAGATACTTGCCCTCATCTTTGAAAATCGCCACGACCGCCAAATCATACAGGAACAAATTTTTATTGACCATTAAAATCACCTCTCAAATCGAACTCAGCAAACGCCGCAGGTAATGCAACTCTTTAATTTCTTTCCAGTTCATTTCGTTTTTGTTAACCTCAATCATTAAGGGCAAAAATTTCAGCGCGAAAAGCTTAACAATGTTTTTGACAATCTTGAAGGGGCGCGGCAAAATTTCGGGAAATGCGCTACTTAAAAGTTGCAAATCGGCATAAGTCGTAGTATCTGCTACACTTAACAGCTGATAAATTTGCATTAAGGAATATTCTTCCGCCATGTTGTCGCCGAGTTTTTCCGCTAAAGCGCGGCACGTCAAAAAAGTTTCGAGCGTGTTGGAAGATAAATCTTGAGTCAGCGTATCGACCAATGCATTTTTAACGCGGCTAATTTTTTCGTCGTTCTTTTCAAAAGAAAAATTCTCTGCGCGGGCGGCGCGGTAGTTCAAAATTCCGTCGTCGAAAACCTCGTTGCGGTCATGCTGATAAAATCCTTCCATTTCATAATAATTTTCCTTAACGGCAATGGAGCCTTTAGGCATTTTCTTTGTCGCGTACTCTTCCTTCGACTTGGTGAAGTAATGATTAATGACGATTTTGTCGGCGCAAATGGGGTAATTGCCAGCGCGATAAGTTTCTTTGCCGTCAGAGTTAATCGACTTAAAGTCATTGTAATAAACCGCAAAGTGCGGACCCACCATAAAATCGACAAGGCGCGGATTCATTATGGATTTAATGTGAATGTTGCCGATGACTGAATTGTTTTCACTTAAAATCATCCAATCGCTAGGAGCACGGCTTGTGAATCTTTCCAAGACGCCGCGCGAATAATCAGCCGTCTCTTGTCCATTGGATCCGAAACATTGCCAGTTGATACTGAGAGCCGTCGCGTTTTTATCCTTAGATAAAATTTCGTCAACGACTTCAACGACGCTTTGATTTGTTTTCGGGAAAATGAATTCGTCCAAATCGATAAAAGCTATGTAGCGGCACTCGAAACGATATTTTTCCAGCGCGTCATTGTAGGCAGGGAACATCGTCAAACGACCGGGAAAATCCGTAAGCGTTACCACATTTGCCTTAATGTAAGGCGCGAGAACTTCCGCGTAGTCATCGGAGCTATCGTTGTTATAAAGATAAAAGTGTTCGACGCCCGCAAGCAAGTGATAGTCGAGCCACTCCTTTAGATACTTGCCCTCGTCCTTGAAAATCGCCACGACCGCCAAATCATACAGGAATAAATTTTTATCGACCATAAAATTACCTCCTAACTCTCAACCTAATTCCCTAATTTTCCCCGCAACCCTTTTATTCGGCAAAAAAATTTTTCCCGCGCTTGATTCTTAATTCGCGTTGCGCTATATTAAAAAAAATCTCTTACACAAGGAGTTACTCATGAGAAAATTTTTTTGTTTAGTGTCTATGATTCTGATAATGATTTTTATCGGTTGCGGCGAAGAAAAAAAGCCAACCGACCCGAATCAAATCCCTACGACCGTTGCGACTGAAGAAATTAGGAATGAGGAATTAGGAATGAGGAATGAAGAAAAACCTCAGGAAATTCCTTCAACGCCCGCGCAGAAGGGCAAGGATTATATTGTGGCAGCGGACGACTTTTCCAACCTTCAACTCGACGACCCGACTATTCCCATTTACGATAAATATATTTTGTGGGAGCGGCAGGAAAAAGGCTTGCCCATTGCCCTGCCCGAACTTGAACCTTACTACGACGAGCCGACGGTTTATCTGACTTTCGACGACGGACCCGATGATAAAGTCACGCCGCAAATTTTGGACATACTCAAGGCAGAAGGCGTCAAGGCGACTTTCTATGTCTGCGGAAATATGGTTGAGGCTAATCCCAACGTCTTGCGGCGAATTTTTAACGAGGGGCACGCTATCGGCAATCACAGCTACAATCACCGCTACGACGAAATTTATAAAAGCCCGTGGGGTTTCATGGAGCAGATTATCCAAACCGACAATGCGATTAAAAATATTATCGGTGTGCGCCCGTTCATAATTCGTGCGCCGGGTGGCGTCGGCATGTTCAACGCGAACTATTGGGCAATGATTGAGGATTGCGGCTACGTCGAGCACGATTGGAACGCTTTGACCGAAGACGCCACGCCTTCCAAACCCAACGCCTCTACGCAGGTTAACAACGTCTTGAAATATCTTGGTGACGACCCGCCGAGTTCCGTCATTATTCTCATGCACAGCAACGGCGATAAGCAGGAAACCGCTAAAGCCTTGCCGGAGCTGATTCATTTCCTGCGCGATTGGGGCTACAAATTCGGCGTCGTAACTCCCATGACGCCGCAACCCTGGTGATTCTGAAAAAAAATAAAATCTCCCGCCATTTTTTGACGGGAGATAAATTTTGACTTAAATCAATTCTATGCGGCATTTTCTTCCTTTAACACGTAGCGCATATACATCGGTATTTTCTCAATAGTCTTATCCAAGCGCGGATTTTTTCTCCAAAGGTTGTACTTGTGCAATTCAGATTCAGATCGCCCGCTCTTAAAAAATTGGTAAACGCCTTTCGAGAAGTCTTGAGTAAACAGGTAGTAACGCTTGCCGTTGGAGACGAGGTAGAAATGGAGCTTTTCGTTTAGTTTGTTGACGGTAATCTTATTCTTCATGAACCGTTCCCCCTATGAAATAATAATGAAAGATTTTCCCTGTCGCTATTTTAATCGATTTTTTTCGGATTGTCTATAAGCGCGAGGCGATTTTTAATCAGAAAATAATCATTTTTAATCGCGCTCTTAATAACGGTTTTGAATTCAATTTTAATCCTTCCCTAATGACAAACGCGGAAAAACTTTGTAGAATTGTTGCAACGTAAGGTACGAAAATTTTTGGAGGAGGGGTTGAAAATGCCGCTGATATTGGCACTGATAGGAATAGCGTTGAACGTGCCGCATGAAATTGTCGGCGGCTTGCTCGCGCTGTTCTTGATAAAAGAATTGGTGTAAGTTTTTGGAGGAATGCAAATGAAAAATGTCGCTCGAATTTTGGCGACACTCGCGATTTTGATATTTTTATCGGGAGAAGTCTGCGCGGCAGATTTTGTTGAGCAGAAGAGATTTCTCCCGCAGATAAAAATTCCGCGCCAGACCAAAGATAATCCGCGCGATTTTTATGCAAAGCGTTATCCGCCACGCCCCAAGCCGCACTATATACCAAATAAGCCAAAGCCTTCCCGCGATTTTCGCGGCGGTCGAGGAAGATTCGTGCCGCAGGCTCCGTTCAAATAAACTGCAAGGAATGAACCCCCATGAGAAGGTTAGCGAAAAATTTAATATTGGCGACGGCAGCAGTCAGCGCAATATTTCTCGTTGACCTCTCGCATGTCGAAGCAATCACTTTAGAAAAAATTTGTCCGTACGAAAATTCGATACGCTGTTTAGATTTTTGGTCAAAGTTCCGCGATACGGTTATGCCCGACCCCGACGAGCCGCAGGATAACAATCCGCCTAAGGAAATGGAAGAGCCGCCGCCGGAGCAGGAAGACTCAGGAGTCAGGGGTCGGGAGTCAGGAAAAGCTAAAACCTAAAACCTAACACCTAAAACCTAACACCTAACACCTAACACCTAAAAGCTCATTGATAAAAAATTGCCTTTTTCATAACGGCGTGATATAATTGCTTGAAAATCATTTCCCAATGTTGGAAGGAGAACTTTGAAAGCTTATGGCAAAAAAAATGAAGACGATGGACGGCAACCAGGCGGCGGCGTATATTTCGTACGCATTTACAGACGTCGCCGCGATTTATCCGATAACGCCGTCCTCGCCTATGGCTGAAGATGTCGACGTTATGGCGGCGAAAGGCGTCAAAAATCTTTTCGGGCAAAAAGTTCGACTCGTCGAAATGCAATCGGAAGGCGGTGCCGCCGGTACCGTTCACGGCTCACTTCAAGCGGGTGCACTCACGACGACTTACACCGCGTCGCAGGGTTTCTTGCTCATGATCCCCAACCTCTATAAAATTGCGGGCGAAATGTTGCCGGGCGTCTTTCATGTTTCTGCGCGGGCGCTCGCGACTTCGACGCTCAGCATTTTCGGCGACCATCAAGACGTTATGGCGGCGCGGCAAACGGGTTGCGCAATGTTCGCAGAAAGTAGCGTTCAGGAAGTTATGGACTTGTCGGCTGTCGCTCACCTCGCCGCGATTAAGGGCAAAATTCCCTTTATAAATTTCTTTGACGGCTTCCGCACCTCGCACGAGATACAGAAAATCGAATTGATTGACTATGCTGACCTCGCTAAGATTTTGGACTTCGACGCAGTCAACAGTTTCCGCAGAAACGCGCTCAATCCCGACCACCCCGTCATGCGCGGCACCGCGACTAATCCCGACGTCTACTTCCAGATTCGCGAGACTGTAAATAATAATTATGATAAATTGCCCGATATTGTCGAAGAGATTATGGCACAAGTCGCCAATATCACGGGGCGCGTTCATCACATTTTCGACTACAGCGGTGCGCCCGACGCCGAGCGCGTGATTATCGCTATTGGTTCGGGTTGTCAAACTGCAAACGAGGCGGCGGCTTATCTCAATGCTCAAGGCGAAAAAGTCGGCGTCGTCAGCGTGCATTTGTACCGCCCGTTCAGCGTCAAGCATTTCCTTAACGCAATTCCCAAAACCGTTAAGAAAATCGCTGTTCTCGACCGCACAAAGGAAAGCGGAGCCGTCGGCGAGCCGCTCTATCTCGACGTTAAATCCGCCTTCTATGATTTGGATATTAAACCTGTCATTATCGGCGGGCGTTACGGCATTGGCGGCAAGGATACCACGCCCGACCAAATGCTTGCTGTCTTTGACGAACTCAAGAAAGATTCGCCCATGAACGGCTTTACTATCGGCATAAATGACGACGTGTCCAATAAATCGCTCGCCGCAAGTTATCATGACGTTGACTTGACGCCCGCAGGTACTACTGCTTGCAAGTTCTGGGGCTTAGGTTCTGACGGCACTGTCGGCGCGAATAAATCCGCCATTAAAATTATCGGCGACAATACAAATCTCTACGCGCAGGCTTACTTCGCTTACGATTCTAAAAAGTCCGGCGGCATTACCATGAGCCACCTCCGCTTTGGCGAAAAGCCCATTACTTCGCCCTACCTTATCACCAAGCCCGATTTTGTCAGTTGCTCGCAAAAAAGCTATGTGCATCACTACAACCTTATCGCGGGCTTGAAAAAGGGCGGAACTTTCCTTTTGAATACCGACTGGAGCGACGAAAAACTCGGTCATAAACTTCAGCCCTACATGAAACGCTATATCAAGGAAAATAATATCAACGTCTACACCGTCAACGCCGTCAAGATTGCGGGCGAACTCGGACTTGGCGGGCGGTTCAATATGGTTATGCAAGCCGCGTTCTTCAAACTCGCAAATATTATTCCGCTTGACGACGCTGTTAAATATCTCAAGGACGCCATTGAAAAATCTTACGGCTCGAAGGGTCAAAACGTCGTCGATATGAACTGCGCCGCTGTTGACAAGGGCATTGAGGCACTTCACAAGGTCGACACTTCAACTTGGGACGTCGAAGATACAAGCATGAATCATAAATCTCAGCAGGTCGACCCGCCCGAATTTATCAGCGATATTCAAAACGTCATGAATCGTCAAGAGGGCGACAACTTGCCCGTCAGTAAGTTTGTCGAACTCGTGGACGGTACCTTCCCTGTCGGCGGCACGGCTTACGAGAAACGCGGCACAGCTATTAAAGTTCCCGCTTGGGATAAAGATAAATGCATTGGCTGTAATCAGTGCTCGTTCGTATGTCCTCACGCGGCGATTCGTCCGATTTTGACGACTAATGACGAACTCAAAAACGCGCCCGAAGGCATGGAAAGTATTCCGTCGAAAATCTCGCGCGGCGCGTACAACTTGACTATCTCCGTTTCGACTTATGACTGCTTGGGTTGCGGTAACTGTGCGCAAGTTTGCCCGAAGCAAGCGTTGACTATGGTTAAGTTCGACGACGCGGCGAAGGCTCGCCAGAAAGTTTTCGACTACGGCGTTAAACTCGCGCCCAAAACTAATCCGACGAAGAAAACGACCGTTATCGGCAGTCAGTTTGAAAAGCCGCTGTTTGAATTCAGCGGGGCGTGCGCGGGTTGCGGCGAAACTCCTTACGCGAAACTTTTGACGCAACTTTTCGGCGATAGAATGATGATTGCCAACGCTACAGGTTGCTCATCGATTTGGGGTGCGTCGGCTCCCGCCATGCCCTACACCAAAAATAACTTCGGCAGAGGTCCCGCTTGGGGAAATTCCCTTTTTGAAGACAATGCGGAATACGGCTTAGGCATGTTCTTGGGCGTCAAAGCCGTTCGCGAAACTTTGGCGGCTAATGTTGCAGAGGCTCTCGAACTCAACCTTTCCGACGAACTCAAAGCCGCGCTCAAAGATTGGCTTGATAATAAAGACGTCAGCGAAAACACTCGTGAACGCGCAGATAAACTTACCGAAGTTCTCGAAACTCAAAAGGGCGACGACGCTTTGCTTAATAAAATCTATGACAACCGCGATTTCTTTGTTAAGCGTTCGCAATGGATATTCGGTGGCGACGGCTGGGCTTATGATATTGGCTACGGCGGAGTTGACCACGTTTTGGCTAGCGGCGAGGATATTAATATTTTCGTCTTCGATACCGAAGTTTATTCCAACACGGGCGGTCAAGCGTCAAAGGCTACTCCTGCCGCCGCGATTGCGCAATTCGCCGCGACCGGCAAGCGCACTAAGAAAAAAGACTTGGGAAAAATGGCTATGAGTTACGGCTATGTCTACGTCGCGCAGGTCTCAATGGGTGCCGACCAAAATCAACTGCTCAAGGCTATTACAGAGGCGGAGGCTTATAACGGTCCGTCGCTGATTATCGCCTACTCGCCTTGCATTAATCACGGCATTAGAAAGGGCATGGGATCCAGTCAACTTGAGGGCAAGCTCGCCGTTCAGTGCGGCTACTGGGCGAATTGGCGTTATAATCCCGTCACTAAAAAGTTCACGCTCGACAGCAAGGAGCCGGATTTCTCCAAGTTCCAAGAATTTTTAATGGGCGAAGTTCGTTACTCGTCGCTCAAGCGCAATTTCCCTGACACCGCGCAGGAACTCTTCGAGAAAACTCAACACGACGCGGAGGAACGCATTGCTGGCTACAAGGTTTTGGCAGGGAAATAATCCCCCCTTTGCCAAAGCGTGGATTCGCGGAACCGGCTGAGGAGTTGGCGGCTCGTCTCTTCGATTCAATTTGAAAATATTTTTTGTTTGATTAACTTCTTTTCTTTGACCGAGCAAAGAAAAGAAGCAAAAGAAACTCGCCTCGCAGGGGCGTCGCCACTTGAACATCCTGTTCAAACGCGGCGTTGTGGGCGCGCGTCCATGCGCGCCCTTCTGCTATTCCTATACATTTAAAGGAGCATTTTCATGAAGAAAATTATCGTCATTCCCGGCGACGGCATCGGGCAGGAAATTACTAAAGCCGCCGTTGAGGTTTTGAAAAAGGTCGACGCTAAGTTTAATATAGGGCTTGAGTTCGATTATCGCGACGCGGGCGGCTCTTCCTATGAAAAGTTCGGCACGCCCCTAACTGATGAGGCTCTCGACGCTTGCAAGAAGGCTGACGGTGTGCTCTTTGGAGCCGTCGGCGGCAAGAAATGGGATAGTTTGCCCGTTCATCTGCGCCCCGAAAAAGCTATCTTCGGACTGCGTAAAGGCTTGGGACTTTTCGCCAATCTTCGCCCTACTAAAGTTTATCCTGAACTGATTAACTCCTCGCCCCTTAAATCTGAACTCGTCAAAGGTTGCGATTTGCTCATTGTTCGCGAACTCGTCGGAGGAATTTACTTCGGTCCTCGTTGCGAATCAGAACTTAAAAACGGCGTCGAGCAAGCTTGGGATACCGAAATTTATTCCGTGCCCGAAATCGAACGCATTACCAAACTTGCCTTCGAGACTGCTAAAAAACGGCGCGGCAAAGTCACTTCCGTCGATAAGGCTAACGTCCTCGCGGCTAGTCGCCTCTGGCGCAAGGTCGTCGTCGATGTTCATAAAAACTTCCAAGACGTCGAACTCAATCATCTCTACGTTGACAACGCCGCTATGCAACTTGTCCTCAACCCCGCGCAGTTTGACGTTATCGTCACCAATAACATTTTTGGCGACATTTTATCTGACGAGGCGGCGGTTATCGGCGGCTCTATTGGCTTAATGCCTTCCGCGTCTATCGGCGAACTTACGAGCCTTTACGAACCAATTCACGGCTCCGCGCCCGATATTGCAGGGCAAGACATCGCCAATCCTATGGGCACAATCCTCAGCGCGGCGATGCTCCTGCGCTATTCACTCAATGAAAATGACGCCGCTAAAGCCATCGAATCAGCCATTGATAAGACGCTCGCCGACGGTTGGCGTACAGCTGACATTTTCACTGACGGCTTTAAAAAGTGCGGCACCGCTCAAGTCACCGATATTATCTGCAACTTTATCTGATAGAAAAAATCAGCGACCTGCTCCAAAAGGAGTGAGCCGCTTTTTTTATTCCACTGCGCGGGTTAAGTCGCCAAACCGCATTATCTCTTTGGTGAATTGCAAGCCGATTGAGGTCGTCGGTCCGTTGCGATTCTTCGCTATTATCAGCTCCGCGATATTCTTATTATTCTCGTCGTCGCGATTATAATACTCGTCGCGGTAAAGGAACATCACTATATCCGCGTCCTGCTCCAAACTCCCGCTCTCGCGTAAATCCGACAACTGCGGCTTTTTATCCGCCCGCAACTCCACCGAACGCGATAACTGACTTAACGCCAATATCGGGACGTCCATTTCTCGCGCCAACGCCTTCAAGCTCCGACTTATCTCCGATATTTCTTGCTGACGATTTTCCGCGCGTCCGCCCTGCATTAACTGCAGATAGTCTATCACGATTAAATCTAAGCCCGTTTCGTGCGCCAGTCGCCGCAACTTCGACCGCATTTCCAATAAACTTATGCCCGCCGTGTCGTCTATGTGCAGGCGCAAGCCCGCGATTTCCTCAACTGCGCTTATCAAGTCTCGCATTTCCGTATCAGTTAAGTTGCCGGTCTTCATGTTCTGCGAGTTCACCCCGCTCAGCGTCGACATTAACCGCTCCGCTATTTGCCCTTTGCTCATCTCTAACGAAAAGATTGCTACCGTCGCGCCACTCTTTGCCGCATTTGTCGCTATGTTCAATGCCAACGCCGTTTTGCCCATGCTCGGTCGCGCCGCCAAGATTATCAAATCAGATTTCTGCAACCCGTTCAATACTCTGTCCAAGCCTATCAGTTTCGTTTGTACGCCCGTCATTTCGTCGGGGTGATTGTGTATTTGCTGAATGCGCTCGAACGCTCTTTGTATTATCGTATAAATCGGTTCAAAGCCCGCTTGCTCCGTCTTGTAGGTCACGGCGAAGATTTTACGCTCGGCGTCTTCCAATATTTCTTTGACCTGCTTTTGTTCTTCGCCCGAATCATAAATTATCTCCTCGCAAGATTGAATCAAACGGCGCAGGATTGCTTTTTCCTTGATTGTTTTGGCTTGCAGTACCGCGCGTGTCGTCGTGAACTCGTAATCGATTAGCGCAAATAAATAGTCGCGTCTTACTTTCTGCAGTTCGCCTGTTCGCCGCAATTCGTCTTCTATTAACAACACATCGGGCGGCGTCCCGCGACCGTATACTTGCAACATCGCCCGATATATGCAACGATGCTCTTCCCGATAAAAATCCTCCGCCCGCAAAATTGTCGCAACTTCAGAAATGACTTCGCCGTCCTTCAACATCATTGCCGACAACAATTTCTTTTCCATTTCCAACGCTTCGGGCAGTTTAGTCATTGTCGCGCTCCTTTATAATGCTTTTGAGTACGCGGCGAAATTCTTCCATGTCAACGCGAGTGTTATTGCAAGGACCGTTCGGGCGAATGTTCAAAACTCCGACGGCGGGCAACGGATAAACATCTTGAATGCCGCTCATCAAATCTCGTTCACAGGCGATAGCCAAGACTGCTTGCGGACGATTTTTTTTCACGACTTGCCGCGCGAGTGTGCCGCCCGTAGCAACAAAGAAGGTAAAGCCGAACTCATCAGAAAGTTTCATGAGGTCGCCAATATTGCAACGCCCGCAACGTTTGCAGTTATTCGGGTCACGAGTAATTTTATGTGGGCAACTCGACAACTGCAGACAATGCGGACTCAAGACAAGTAATTTATCGGCGGGAACTTTTATGCCGCTTTTGAAGAAAATCAGATTGCTCACCGCTATAAACGAACCCTCAATCTGTCTACGCTTTATGCCAAAAATTTTTCCAATACTCACGGAGATTGGGAATAAAAATTTTATTAGTGCAAAGCTGTAGCGGTGGAGGAATTTAAAAGTTGGAAAGCCTTTAACGGCGAGAACCATATTACAAACTGCGCCAAATGAAAACGTCGAGATAAAGATTAAAAATGCGCCAAAGATAGCGGGCAAATATTCAAAGATATTTTCGAGTCCGAGATAAGAAATGCGCCACGCGGCATAGAGCGCCAACGCTACAAGAAATTCCGCCGCGAGCAACAATCCCAAGAATAATCTTTTTTTCGGTCGCAGTGCCTCTAAAGCCGCCAGCATAAAATCAACTCCTTATAACTTACTCAAAGCATATTTGATAATTGCGTCGGCAGAAGAATTTTTCGGCGCGTTATCGATTACGGAGCGAATTTCCGCGTCGGAATAGCCCAACGCCTCCAAAGCTTCTATAGCGTCGAAGATAGCGGCGTTGGTCGTATCGGTTCTGCGCGGCATGGACTTCATTTTATCTTTGAGTTCAAGAATAATTCGTTCGGCAGATTTTTTACCGACACCCGGAATATTGGTCAAAGCTTTTAAATCTTGGCGGGCTACAGCGTCAGCGAAGTCGGCGGGAGAAATTTTATTGACGATAGTTAACGCGCCCTTCGCGCCGATGCCCGAAACATTGATAAGCAATTCAAAAAGCTCGAACTCGTCACGATTTTTAAAGCCGTAAAGATTAATGGCGTCGTCGCGGACGGCGGTGTGTATAAAAAATTCGGCAGGGTCGCCGACGGTCAGCGCGTTGGTATCAGCGAAAACTTTGTAACCGACGCCGTTCACGTCGAGAATACAACAGCTTTCAAAAACAAATTTGACTGAACCGGACAGATAAGCAATCATTCCTAATTCCTAACTCCTAATTCCTAATTGAATGACAAGCGGCAACGGCAATGGCGAGCGCGTCGGCGGCGTCGTCGGGCTTGGGCGGCTCGGCAAGGTTGAGGATTTTCGTAACCATGTAAATAACTTGCTGTTTGTCGGCTCCGCCGTAGCCCGTGACGGATTGCTTAACCTCGTTAGGAGTAATTTCGATAAGGTCAAGATTGTGACGGGCGGCGGCAAGCAAGACAACGCCGCGAGCCTGCGCAACCGTGATAGCGGTCGTGGAATTCTTGCCGAAAAAAAGTTTCTCGACGGCTACAATGTCAGGTTTGAAATTGCTGATGAGCGCGTCGAGTTCGGAATGAATTTTAAGCAAACGTTCTTGCATAAGAGCTTGCGGGCTTGTGGTGATTACGCCGTAGTTAATCGGTTTCAATTCCCCGCGCAGATTTTCGACAAAGCCGAAGCCGCAAATGGCAGTACCCGGATCAATGCCGAGAGCAATCATGAGGCGGAATTTTCGTAGACATTTTGAACGTCGTCGTCTTCTTCGAGGGCGTCGAGGAGCTTTTGAAGTTTTTCGGCGTCATTGTCGCTAAGGGCGACGGTGGTATCCGGAACTTGAGTAATTTCGGCGGAGGCGGTCTCAATACCCTTTTCGGCAAGAGCTTGTTCAATGGCGTTGAAGTCGGCGGGGTCGGCAGTAATTTCAAAGGCGTCATCGAGCGAGTTGAAATCTTCCGCGCCGGCGTCCATCGCAATTTCCATTAAAATATCCTCGTCGTCGAAAATTTCCTTATCGACTGTGAAGACCGCTTTTTTATGGAAGAGCCAAGACACACAGCCGTTTTCGCCGAGATTGCCGCCGTGTTTTGAAAAGATATGGCGGATATTGGCGGCAGTGCGGTTGCGGTTGTCAGTGAGAATATCGAGGAGGATAGCGACGCCTGCAGGACCGTAGCCTTCGTAGGAAATTTCTTCGTAGTTGGAAGTATCGGAGGCACCAAGCCCTTTTTGGATAGCGCGGTTAATGTTGTCTTTAGTGACGTTGTTAGCTTTTGCTTTGGAAAGCGCGAGTTTGAGGCGCATATTGCCAGTAGGGTCTGCGCCGCCCATTTTAACGGCAATGGTAATCTCGCGGGAAATTTTAGTGGTGAGTGCGCCGCGAATAGCGTCGTTGGCTCCTTTCTTACGTTTAATGGTAGCCCATTTGGAATGACCAGACATAATTTAACCTCCAATGAATCTGTAAACTTCAGTCCAACCGCGATTGTAAGCGGAATAGAAATCGATTTCGCCGCCCTGATCGCCCGTGACATAACTGCCGCCGCGCGGATTATTCACGCCGCGAGCCTCGACGGTTGTGCCGTCACCGATATAAAAGGCGACGTGTTGCGGATTGAAAAGAATATCGCCGCGTTGCAAGTTATCTTTGACTTCTTGCCAAGAGAACTTTTGCCAGCCGCCGTCAACGGATAAATCTTGCCAAAGGGTATCGGCGTCGCCGACAAGTTGCTTGCCGCCGTAGCGCGACATGCTGAGCGGATTTTTCTGCCAATTCTCAATGACGTTGAAGCCTGCGCGGTCGAGAGCGTAGTAAATGAGAGAGGAGCAATCATAATCGGGCGCGTCGCGCGTGCCTTGATAGGGCGGGTATTCCGCGCCTTGAGAATAGCCGTGCGCTTGGTCGTTGGCAATGCCGATAGCCCATTGAACGGCGACTTCGACGTTGGGCGACTGCGCGGCGACATGATTGAAAAGCAGACAGCCCGCGATTAAAAGAACTTTGAACATAAACTTACTCCCTGAGCCTGTCGCGAAGAATAACATCGTGCGAGCCGCCCTCAACGATACTGACCGAGCTGACCAAAGTAATCTTAGCCTTCTCGCGCAGTTCGGCAAGATTGAGCGCACCGCAGTTGCACATGGTCGAGCGAATTTTAGACAAGGTAGCTTGAACGTTATCCTTGAGCGAACCAGCATAGGGCACGTAGGAATCAACGCCTTCTTCAAAGGAAAGTTTCTTGTCGCCGCCCAAATCATAGCGTTGCCAGTTGCGTGCGCGGTTGGAACCTTCGCCCCAATACTCTTTGTAATAAGTGCCGTTGATACGGATTTTATCGGTCGGACTTTCGTCGAAACGCGAAAAATATCTGCCGAGCATGAGGAAATCCGCGCCCATAGCAAGGGCAAGCGTCATGTGATAATCGTGAACAATGCCGCCGTCGGAGCACACGGGAATATAAATGCCCTTTTCCTTAAAATATTCGTCACGAGCCTTGCAAACGTCGATAACGGCAGTCGCCTGCCCGCGCCCAATGCCCTTAGTTTCGCGCGTAATGCAAATGGAGCCGCCGCCAATTCCGACTTTAACAAAATCCGCGCCCGCGTCGGCAAGAAATCTGAAACCGTCGGCGTCAACGACATTGCCCGCGCCAACTTTGACATCTTCGCCGAAGTTTTTATGAATATAATCAAGCGTAATCTTCTGCCACTCGCTAAAGCCTTCCGAGCTGTCGATACAAAGGACATCCGCGCCCGCCTTGAGCAACGCAGGAACTCGTTCGGCGTAATCGCGCGTATTAATGCCCGCGCCGACAACGTAGCGTTTTTTCCTGTCAATGAGTTCAAGCGGATTGATTTTATTATCGGTGTAGTCCTTGCGAAAAACCATATAGCGGAGGCGTTGTTTCTTATCGATGAGAGGGAGCATGTTGAGCTTATTTTCCCAAATCAAATCGTTCGCCTTTGGCAGGGTCGTAGAATCGGCGTCGGCATAAATGAGTTTTTCAAAGGGGGTCATGAAGTCCTTAACAAGTTCGTCGCCGGACATGCGAGAAATGCGGTAGTCGCGGCTAGTGACAATGCCGAGCAATTTACCTGTGGGCTTGCCGTCTTCGGTAACCGCCATAGTTGAATGCCCCGTTTGTTCGAGAAGTTGGAGCATATCGCTGAGGGTATCGGTGGGCTTGAGGTTTGAATCACTGGAGACGAAGCCCGACTTGTAATTTTTAACCTTCGCGACCATAGCGGTTTGTTCTTTGATAGATTGGGAGCCGAAGATAAAGGAAATGCCGCCTTCCTTTGCGAGCGCGATAGCCATAGTGTGATTGGATACGGATTGCATGATTGCGGAGGTCATGGGGATATTGATAAGGAAATCGGGGTTTTGCCCGCGTTTGAATTTGACGAGCGGAGTGGACAAGTCGACATTGCTGGGAATGCACTCTGCGGACGAATAGCCAGGTACCAAAAGATATTCGCCGAAAGTGCGAGACGGTTCATTATAATAGAAAGCCAAACGAATTCCTCCCTTGCAGATAATTTTAAGGATAAATTCGCCGCCGTCGCATTTAATCCTGCAAAGTTAAGTCGAAAGGCAGAGGGGCGCACAGTTTTAGGTTTAAGGTGTCAGGAATCGGGAATCAGGAATCGGGAATCAGGAATCGGGTTTTAGCTAACCCCTGACTCCTGACTCCTGACTCCTGACCCCTGACATCTGACTCCTGACACCTACTTCAAAAAGGGGAAAAAAGAAGCCCCTCCATAAACGGAAGGGCTTTTAAAATTTTATTTTATAAAGGAGATGATTTTTTACTTAATGCCTGCGCCGTCGAGAGCGGAGCGGACGGACTTGGCAGCCGCGTACATTTTCTCAAGCTCTTCGTCGGTGAGAGCGATTTCAAAGACGCGCATAATGCCGTCTGCGCAAAGCATACGCGGCATCGAGAGCGCAACGTCTTTAATGCCGTATTCGCCTTCCATAATCGCAGAGCAAGGCAGAATTGTATGCTCATCGTAAAGAATGGACTTAACGAAACGAACAGCCGCCATAGCAATACCGGTATTGGTGTAGCCTTTGCGGTTGATAACGTCGTAGGCAACTTGGATAAGCTCTTGCTCAACAGCTTTCTTGTCGAGCGGTTCGGTGTGACGGAAATATTCGTCGAGTTTTTCAAGCGGGAAACCTGCGCAACCAGTGGTTGACCAAGCAACGAATGCCGCATTGCCGTGTTCGCCGAGTACATAGCCGTTAATGTTTTTCGGGTCGACTTCGTATTTGTTGGCGAGGACGCGACGGAAACGATAAGTTTCGAGCATGGTGCCAGTGCCGAGAATCAGATTGCGCGGATAGCCGATTTCATCAGCGATTCTGCTGACAACGTAAGTGGCAACGTCAAGCGGATTGGTGATAAGAATAATGACGGCCTCTTTGGTGTGTTCGGCAATCGAGCGGAAGACGGAGTTCATAATCTTTGCGTTGGTGCCCGCGAGTTTCAAACGGTCGGGAGTTTCGCCCGGACGAATCGACGGACCCGCGCAAATAATGACGATGTTAGCACCTGCACAGGCACTGTAGTCGCCGGTAGCACGGAATTTAATGTTGGTGCTGTAAACGCAAGCAGTCGCGTGGCTGGAGTCGGTTGCCTCGCCCCATGCCTTGTCCTGGTTGAGGTCAATCAAAACGATTTCGGATGCGAGTTGGAAGTCGGCGAGCTTATTAACAACTGCCGAGCCGACATTAGAAGTTCCGACGACAACAATTTTCCTGCGGTTACCCATTTGGCATTCCTCCCTTAATTAGAAAAAACGGTTATGGAGCATCTCGCCCCGTTTGAGTGAAGTTTACAACTTTTAACGCCCGCCGTCAAGAACTGCATTAAAAATTCTGAAAACTTATTTGACATTATCAAAATTCGTGTTAGTATAAACGTAGGATATTGAGCAAAAAAATCCGGGCTTTAAGTTAAACTTCTAGCCTTAAGAAAAGGAGGTGAGCAATGGTAGCGCAAAATGAGTAAAAACGTCTAATCAGGTAGACAAATGCGCAGCGTAAAGCTGAAAGCTCATAAACCAAAATAGCCATTGAGCCAGTTTGCCGCTTTAAGGCAGTCTAGCGTCGGGAAACCAGTGCAGGTTGAAATAGTCCTGATAACTACGAGGTAGAACTCTGAGGGTGATATGCGGACGTGGCACTCAACAAAATTTTGTTTCACATTATTAAGAAAGGGGAAAGCTATAAGATGAATCAACAGAGTGTCACCTGAAAGACGCTGTTGATATGTACCGGTGGCTAGCCGGGAATTTACGACTGTGGAGTGTCAAACAAACGTTGGTAGGTACGCCGAAAACGGACACGACGAAGCAGTAAGGTGAAATCGTGAGATTCACCCGAATCATCTTAACATGGACGTTTGTCTATGTTTTAAGTAGCAGAGTTAAAAATATGACAACGCTTTTGGAGAAAACGAGGAAAATTAATAAGCTGCTCCAGCGTTCCGAAACAGTGGAGTACAACAGCATTTCAAAGGTCTTGAGCAACGTGCTCGACGCCAGCATTTACATTGCGGGCAAGAACGGCGAGATTTGCGGCTACGCGCTCATTGATGACGGCGACGCGGCGACAAACAATGTCCTTCGCAAGGGCAAGTTCCCCGACGCTTACGTCAAATGGCTTAATCGTTTCGACGACACGCAAGCCAATCCGAAAAACTACGTTGCGCCCGTCAGCGGCAAGCACTTCACGATTGTCCCGATTTACGGCGTGGGTCGCAAGATCGGCACGCTGATTATCGCGCGTCACGAAGAGAATTTCACTGACGACGATTTGTTGTTGGCGGAATACGGCGCGACGGTCGTAGGCATGGAAATGTTGCGCGACCACTCGGAGAAAGTCGAGATTGAGGCTCGCAAGAAAGCGACAGTTCAAATCGCGTTGGCAACGCTGAGTTACTCGGAGGCGGAGGCGGCGATAAACATTTTGGGCGAGCTCGACGGCAACGAGGGCTTGCTTGTCGCGTCAAAGATTGCCGACCGCGTCGGGATAACTCGTTCGGTCATTGTCAACGCCCTGCGCAAATTCGAGTCGGCGGGAGTCATTGAGTCGAAGTCGCTCGGCATGAAGGGCACTTACATCAAAATCAAAAACGAATACCTTATGGACGAAGTCAAAAAGTTGCATCACTGATTTATAATGTTGCTGTGCAAAAAAAATCCCGCTGATAAAGCGGGGTTTTTTTCTCATAGTAAGCTTGAAAGAAGGTTTTCACTTTGAATATTAAAAATTTCGTTGAGCAGTGGCGCGAAGTCGACGGCGAACGTGCCAACTGTCAAAAATTTTGGTTGACGTTTCTGCGCGACGTGCTCGGCGTCGAGTTGCCCGAAAATTTTATTCAGTTCGAGGTGCCCGTTAAACTCAAGCACAAGAAATTTATCGACGCATTTTTACCCGATACCAAAGTTATCATTGAGCAGAAAAATTTCGGCGTCGATTTGGAAAAGGAAATTACGCAGTCCGACGGCTCCAAGCTCACGCCCTTTGAGCAGGCGCGGCGGTATGTTATTGGCTTGCCTGTCTCCATGCACCCGAAAAAAATCATCACGTGCAATTTCCGCGAGTTCCTGATTTATGACATGGAGACGCTCGACGCACCGACTAAAATTTTGCTTGAAGAGTTGCCCGAAAAGTTTCATGTGTTCGACTTCCTCATTGACTCGAACAAAATCCGAACTATAAACGAGTTGGCATTGTCGCTTAAAGCGGGCGAGATTGTCGGCAAAATTTACGACGCGCTTTTAACTCAATACATCAATCCGAACGCCGCCGAGTCTTTGGCAAGTCTCAACAAGCTTTGCGTTAGATTGGTATTTTGTCTCTTGTGTGGCTTGAAAGCTGTTTTTGTGAACAAGGACAGGACGCCCAAAATAAGTCCTGAATATCCTGTCACTAATACTCCGCGTAGCGGTCTCGTGAGAGACAGTTATAAGTGCGTTGAAGACGCAATTAAAAATCCTCTCGATAGTCGGATTTAAGTTGTTGCGGGTGGCGAATCCAATATGGTTAGGACTACGAATCAAGGTTTGAGCTGTCGTAAGGAAGACTCAGTAAATCGACAAGAAATGACTGTTAATTTCCGTCAATTCTTACTGTGACAATAGACGCGGTAAGAATAAGTAAAACTAAAAGGCTGTTTTACGCGAAATGCGGCGGACGGCAGAGACTTGAAACCTAAGTTGGACTATAAAGCTAGCAAAAACGGAACAAGCGAGAGCTTCCCGCCTTTACGGTTCAAAACGGGCTAAAGGTCGTCGTACTGCGACTATAACCAGAGTAGATAAAGGGTAGCAGTCAGAGGAGACATAGTAGCGAAGAAACTGCCAATCACGGTGGAGCGAAGGTCTCCAGTCTATTCAGTATTACTTCTGCAGATTAATAGCCTCTCAAGGGAGGTGTAACGTATGCAAAAACTCTATATGCAGTGTCTGGAAATAGGAAATATCGAAAAAGCAATACGAGTGGTATATTTGCATGAAGGCGCAAAAACAGCAGGCAAAGACGGCATTTCCAAGACTTCCAATATCTCGAAGGAAAGAATCATCAAGGAAGTTAAATTACGACTCAGACGATACAAACCTGTGCAATTGCGTAAAGTGCAGATACCAAAAGAGAACGGAGAATTTCGCGAACTAACTATAATTAACCTGTTCGACAGAATCGCACAACAAGCTGTCTACCAAATCATTTCGCCCTTACTCGAAGAGCAAATGTCCAAACATAGCTACGGATTCAGAAAAGGAATAGGAGCAAAAATCCCCGTCAGCAAATTGGCTACAACCTTAAACAAAAGTAAAGACATCTACACAATAGAGTTGGATTTCAAAAAGTGTTTTGACAATATTCCGCTTGAGAAAGCAATAGGCTGTGTCAAGGAAATGGGAATTAAAAACTTTCAACTCCTACGCACAATAAAACATCTGATGTGGACATCAAGGGAATATTCGGGAGTAGGATTAAGTCAAGGAACAATACTCGGACCGCTGTTAGCCAACTGCTACGCTACTGGACGAACTACAACAGACACAGAGAAAATTGGATTGAGTGGAACTTGGAACTCGGCAAGAAAATACATTGCAATTACTACCGCTTTGCAGACGATACTTTCATCACTTGCCATAATGAAGCCGAACAAAAATATAATTCGACCAGATTAAAGCAATATAAGTTCAAGACCTATCAGGAATGTCAAAAGTTCATGAAATGGTTTCGCGGGGTATTGAATT
>JBGUYA010000010.1:0-8098 GCA_045118435.1 Quinella sp.
GCTTGACCACCGTCACGATAGTTTTCTTGAATCTTTTTTCGGGCAAGGGCGGATAATCTTCCGCGCTGTAAAACTTCGTGCCCTTTATTGACTCCGCAACCGCCCGCTTCAAATTCTCGTCGGTCTTGCAATAACTCTCCGTGTCGTAAAAAATTTCAACCATGTCTTCCTTTGACACGTACGCCATTTTCTAATCTCCTCCTTCTCCATAAACTGCCGCCAAAATTTCTTCGCGTCGCGCGATATATTTGTCAACGTCGCGCTGATAAGTCATCAAGTCCTTTGCGTTGAACGCCGTCAGAATTTTTTTATTAAAAGGGTCGGGGACTTTAGTCGACGCCGCGCCGCCAATCCCCAAAATCGTTTGACGTTCGCCCATTATCTGGATATTGTAAATGCTCGCCGCGCCGCGCTTGCACCAGCCGACGTTCTCAATCTGCCCGCGCGAATAACCCTGCCGATAAAGATAATACGGCAAATAATTTTCCCCGCGCAGAAGTTTTTCCGCGAACGCCTCCATTTTGCAAACCTCAGAATCACTCGGCAAGTTGAAATCTTCAAGCTTGTTTATCTCGTCGGCAAGGCGCGTTTGCAGTTTCGAGCCGCGCTTAATCGCCAGTGCGTGCAAAGTTATATCGTCCGGCTCAAGCCCCAAAACTCTTTGCAAGCTGTCTTTGAAGTCGTCAAGCCGCTCACCCGGCAAGCCCAGAATCAAATCGGTATTTATCTTCCAATCGCTCGCTGTGCGGAGGTCGTTGAAGGCTCGGATAAAATCATCGACAGTGTGCTTGCGCCCGATAAAGTCAAGTGTGCGCTGTTGCATAGTCTGTGGATTGACGCTCACGCGCGTTACGCCGAAATTTTTCATGACGGAAATTTTCTCGGCGTTAATCGTATCGGGTCGCCCGCCTTCAACCGTGAACTCCTCGACGCCCGCGCAGGCAAAATTTTTACAAACTGTCTCCAACATCTCGGCAAAAAAATTTTCGGGCAGAGCAGTCGGAGTGCCGCCGCCAATGTAAATCGTCTGCAATTTCAAGCCGTAGCGGTTAATCGCGTCCGCCGCCGCCTCAATGTCGCGCGTCAAAATTTTCATGAACTCGGCAATCTTATCATCGGCGGGCAAGACGTTCGCGGGGAAGGAGCAATAAAGGCAACGCGTCTTGCAAAAGGGAATGCCGACGTAGACGCCGATACTTTTCGCGTCGCGGTTGAGAGTAGGGAGTTGACGAACTGCGACTTCGGTCAGCAAGGCGGCTTTGTCGCGGTCAGTCAGGAAGTCGGAGATAATGCGGCGAAAAATTTTATCGCGGTCAATGACGCCGTGACTTGTGACGCCGTAGCCTTCGCCGAGCCAACGCTGAATAATTTTCGTGGGGCGTACACCGTGAAGAATTCCGTAGGGGGCGCGATTAAGCCCGAAGTTTTCGACAAGCAACACGTAGAGATTTTTTTTGACAAGGCGATTGACTTCCGCGCCGAATCGCTCATCTGCGCGGGCGAGCGAACTTTTTCTAAAAACTTTCTCGTCGCCGCCTCTTGAAACTTTTATCCGCGTGACAACTTTCTTGCCGATGACTTCATTAAAAATTTCCAAAGTGTCAAAGCCGGTGTTCTCGACGTTGAGCGAGCGCAAGACTTCGCCGATAACCTTTGAAAAATCGCCGCCGAGTATTTTTATATCGACGCTCAAAAGTTCAGACCTCCTCGCGGCAATCCTTGCAGTAGCCGAAAAATTTCACCTCGTGATTGAGAATTTCAAAGCCGGATTTTTTAGCAATGTCCGCCTCCAAGTCGTCGAGTAAATCCTCCTCGAACTCGATAACTTTCTTGCACTTTAGGCAAATCAAGTGGTGGTGGTGATGAACCTTCGGGTCGGCGGTGTTGAGTTCGTAGCGGGCGCAACCGTCACCGAAATCGATTTGAACGAGAATTCCCAGCTTGCTCAACAAATCGAGAGCGCGATAAACTGTTGCCAAGCCGATTTCCGATTGATTTTCGCGCAAAATGCCGTAAACATCTTCCGCGCTCATATGGTGATAATCCGAGTGGTCAACGAAAATTTGCAGAATCTCCTTGCGTTGCGGGGTCATTTTGTAGCCGCGCTCATACAACTTCCCGCGCAGGTCGTCCATGCCGAACAGCTGATGATTTTCGCTCATGTTAAAGCCTCCTTAACCGTTTGATTGATTATATCAGTTATTCGCGAAAAGCACAAAAAATATTCTGCCGCGCGAGCCTTCGCCGATTCTTTGTGATAAAATAAATTCGACAAGGAGGAATTTTTATGAGACTGATTGTTGGGATGACGGGCGCGAGCGGCGTCGTGATTGCCGTCGAACTTTTGCGCCGCCTTAAAGAAATTGCGGAGGTCGAGACGCATTTAATCATAACGGAAGGCGCGGAACTCACTATTCGCGACGAGACTAACTTTGATATTTTCGAGATTTGCCGCCTCGCCAATTTTGTTTACGACGTGAATCAAATGGACGCCTCGATTGCAAGCGGCAGTTTTCTTGTCGACGGCATGATTATTGTCCCCTGCACAATGAAAACTCTCGCAGGCATTGCGGCGGGCTATTGCGAAAATCTTTTGCTCCGCGCCGCTGACGTCTGCATTAAAGAAAATCGCAAGCTCCTGCTCGTGCCGCGCGAAATGCCTTTCAGCCGAATTCACCTGCGCAACATGAAGGAACTTGCCGACTGCGGCGCAATCATTATGCCGCCCGTCATGACTTTTTACAATACGCCGACAAATCTTCAAGCGCAAATTAATCACGTCGTCAACAAAATTCTGCGGCTGTTCAATCTGCCCGACGACATGCCGGAGTGGCGTATGCCTTGAAAAATTTTTTATCGGAAGGTCAAAAGCTTTCCGACTTTTTTTATTGCAACTGCTAAAAATTTTTTATAGAATAAGAAAAAATTTCTTTGGCGAGGAGGACGCTAATGAAAAAGTTTTTTATCGCGCTGGCGTTGTTCATGTTGATAAATATTTCCGCGAGTGCGCAGGAGGTCACGGCTGACGGCGTGGGCAGAAACAAAGAAGAGGCGATTAAAAATGCCGAACGCGCCGCCGTTGAACAGGTCGTCGGAAATTTTGTTGACTCGCAAACGCTGGTAGAAAATGCAATGCTCAAGCTCGACGAAATTTATACGCATGCGCAAGGTTTTGTAAGCGGCTTAAAAATTTTGAGCGAGGAAAAATCCGACGGGCTTTATAAAGTCACGGCGAGAATGAATGTCGAGAGCGAACCCAACAGCGCGTTAATCAGTCAACTCGAAACGGTCATGCGGCTCAATGACCCGCGAATCACGGTTATAATGATGCGCGACAACTTGGCGGCGGGCACTCACGACGAATTGGCGGAGACCGCGCTCAACGACAAACTTTTGACGGTCGGTTTCAGTCACATTGTCGACGCGGATATTGTCGCCAATCTCGAAGACGCGCGACTGCTTGAAAGACTTTACAACGGCGAGAAAGGGCTTGTCGGCGTCGGCTCAAGTTACGGCGCGGATTATCTCGTGCTCGGTCAAACTCACACCAATTCGCAAAACGTCACGTTGCCCGATTACAAAACCGGCGGCTACAAGACAATGGCGATGATTGTTGCCAATGCCGACATTACCGCGAAGATTATCAAGCTGACGACTGGCGAGATTGTCGGGACTTTTTCCGTAACGGCGAAGGGCAACGACGTTATAAAGGACAACTCCGAGCGCAACGCGATTCGCAACGCCGCCGAGAACGCCGCGCTTGAGCTTGAGAAGAAATTTAAAAAGTTGGCAATGACGGTTCGCTCGACCGGTCATTTCAGATTGTAAGGGGGAGTAAGCTTTGAAGAAATTTTTATCGGCAATAATTTTTATGATAATCTGCGCGGCGAGCACTAACGTTTTCGCGGAGCCTAGCGGAGCAATGCGTCTTGGAATTTTGCCGGTGACAAAGGCGTCGACGGTCTCGGCGAACTTGACGTTTGAAGACATGGAGATTGCCACAAGTGCGATTTATGCGGGTTTGTCGAATTGTCCCGACTTTGAACTACTCTCGCGCACCGACGTTGATAAAATGGTTCAGGAGCACGAACTCACGGCGACGGGGCTTGTCGACGACTCAACAGCTCCCGCCTTCGGGAAAATGCTCGGCGCGGAATATCTGCTCATTGCAAACGTGACGGGGCTGAGCAACACCAAGAAGGACAACAAAGCTATCGGCAAGGGCAAAAATAATTACGTTGTGACGGTGAAAATGGCGGCGCGGATTGTTGAGGTCGAGACTGGGCGCATGGTTCTTGCCGCGACGAGTTCCGCCACTTCAAAAGTAAAAGTCACAGGCAGTTTGGTGCGCGTCGGCACGAACAGTTTCAGTCCGGAGCTTGCCGAAGAGGCTTTGGAAAATGCGGCAAATGACCTCGTCAAAAACTTGCTCGCAAATCTCGACGCCAAGAAGAAAGCAAGACGTTAAAATAAAAAAAACTCTCTCCAAAATCGGCGGGAGGCTTTTTTTAATTCGTAATGCGTAATGCGCAATGCGCAATGTGTAATGATTTTCAAAGGCGCAATGTGTAATGACC
The DNA here is from genome assembly GCA_045118435.1 of Quinella sp. Taxonomy (GTDB): domain Bacteria; phylum Bacillota; class Negativicutes; order Selenomonadales; family Selenomonadaceae; genus Quinella. The sequence continues at coordinate 4,578 of JBGUYA010000010.1, forward strand.
TTTAAAGCGCGGTGATAACCCAAAGATAATTTTTCGCGGCAAGTTCATTGACCTTTGCAATCTGCGCGGGCGTGAGCTTGCTGTTAATATTGAGCGTCGGCGGCTTGGCAAAGAGCGGAACTTTTTCCACGCGAAGCCCATGCGTTTTCAAAAACTCAATCGCCTCTTGCTCGTCTTGAAGATAATCGTCATTTATTTTGTCGTCGTAAACTTTTTCATACATTGCCTTAGTCTCGGCGTAAATCTTGGGAGCCTCCGCCTCGCCGTAGAGAGCCGCCGCAACTTCCGTGAAATATTTTTTCTGCGTGAAGTCGGAAGTAATCAAACAGCCGCCGTGTTTCTTGAGCACGTCGCGGAGATTTTCAAACGTTTGCGCGAGAATATCTTTTGCAAGGTAAATAGAAACGCCTTGCTCAATAATGCAAACTTCGCCCTTGAGCTTGTTCGCGCTCTCCATCATGCCTTGCTTATCTTGAAGCCAAAAAGCGTCGTAGGAAATGTTTTTGCGAGCCTTCTTGCCCGCGCACTCGTCCATAAAATAATCGCCGAGAAGGCAAACCGTCACGAGTTCGCCTACGACAACTTTGCGCCCGTCCTGCGCAAGAATCATACCGCGCGGCGAGAAACTGCAAGCCAAATCCATAACGTTTTTATAGTTTTTCGCGCGAACGTATTCAATCGCGGCGGCGTAGTTGAGTTCTTGATAAAGCGCGTTGGTCATTTGAATTCGCTCGAAATCTTGAAGATTATCCTCGTTGAAGAAGACAGGGCGTTCCAACAGCTCTAAGAATTTTTTAGCCTCAGGAATGCCCGCCGCCGTCAGCCATTGCAACTTGACCTGCGCCGAGTACTCGACCATTTCAAATTCAGCCGCCCGCGCAGACGGAGAAATTATGAATGTTGAAATTAATAACGCGCAAATTAATGCGTAATGCGCAATGCGTAATTCGTAATGATTTAGATTTTTCATTGGCAAAAACTCCTTACTTAAACTCGACAAACTCGTTGACGTTCGCGCCCGCCTTAGTCATCGGCTCAACGAAACTGCGCCACACGTTTAAAACTATGACGCGAGGATTTTCCGTGTCGTCAAGTGCCTTCGCCAGCGCGTGAGCAAAATCTTCCTGCGTCGAAACCGCCTCCGCCTTTATCCCGAAACTCTGCGCGTAGGCAACATAATCCATTTGATAATCCAACTCGCAAGCAATGTACCGCTCCTTGTAAAAAACCTTCTGCAGTTGGCGAATCATGCCCAAGCTCGTGTTGTTGACAATCAGCGAAATCACGGGCAGTTTCAAGCGGGCAATCGTGTAGTATTCGTTGCCCGTCATTTTAATTCCGCCGTCGCCGCTTACACAAATCACGCGCCGATTTTTACCGTAGGCAAGTTGCGCTCCCATTGCCGCAGGAAGTCCGAACCCCATTGTGCCAAGTCCGCCCGAAGTCAACCAAGTGCGCGGCTCCTCAACGTGCAAATGCAACGCCGCCCACATTTGATGTTGCCCGACGTCCGTCGCGTATGCAAAATTTTTCCCCGCCGTTTTCTTCGCAATCTGATTCATTGCCCAAGGCACTGTTAAGCGGTCAACTTGATAGTCGTAGTCGTACTCCTCTTGCCAAGTTTCAATCTGCCGCCACCACTCCGCGCGATTTTTATTCGCTTCGTGCCGCATCAAAAGTTTCAAGATAATCTGCATGTTGCCCGCGAGTCCGAGACTGCCCTCAATGTTCTTGTCAATCTCGGCGGGGTCAATGTCAATGTGAATAAATTTCTTCGCCTGCGTGTACTTGCTGACGTTGCCCGTTTGCCTGTCGCCGAATCGACTGCCGACCGCGATAATTAAATCCGCCGCCGCCACCGCATGATTCGCCGCCTTCTTGCCGTGCATGCCCGCAAAGCCCAAGTTTTGCGGATGACTGCGCGGCACCGCTCCAATTCCCATGAGCGTGTTGACGACGGGCAAGTTAAATTTCTCAATGAAGGCAATAATTTCTTTCGACGCGCCCGCCGAGATTGCTCCGCCGCCCACAATTACAACGGGGCGTTCGGATTTGAAAATTTCTTCAGCCGCCTCCGCCGCGCAGATTATAAAGTCGGCGTCGGGTTGCGCAGGAATTTTTTCTTTAACTTCCTGCGGGCGATAATCGACCTCCGCGAAAAATAAATCTCGCGGCACGTCGACAAGTACAGGTCCGCGCCGTCCGCTCATTGCAATTTCAAAAGCCTGTCGAATCGTCGTGACGAGTAGCCGCGCCTCTTTGACTTTGAAATTGTGCTTCGTCACGGGCATTGTTATATCTAAAATGTCCGTCTCTTGGAATGCGTCGCGCCCCAAAAGTTTTGTGTCGACTTGCCCCGTTATCGCCACAACCGGGATTGAGTCCATGAACGCCGTCGCTATTCCCGTGACTAAATTTGTCGCGCCGGGTCCCGAAGTTGCCATACACACGCCGACTTTACCCGTCGCCCGCGCATAACCGTCCGCCGCATGCGCCGCATTTTGTTCATGCGTCACCAAAATTTGTTTGATTTCCTTCTCGTCAACAAGTGCGTCATAGAGTGGAAGAATCATTCCGCCTGGGTAGCCGAAAATTATATCGACGCCCCGCTCGCGCAGGCACTCGACGATAGCCTTTGCGCCCGTCATTATCATAAAATCACCCCTGAAAAGCAATGTGAAATTAGGAATGAGGAATTAGGAATTGGTTTTGCCTTCCTAATTTCACATTCCACATTCCTAATTACATTATGGCTCGCTCCGCATAAAGATACGCGGCAATAAGATTTTTCCCTTTTGAATCGAGTTCGGGATTTTGAAGCTCGTCATAAAAATTTTTCTGCACTTCATGTTGCGGCAAATCTTTAAAAATATATTTATTGAACGAAAAATGCTTGGTTATTAAAAACTTAAGAACCTCCTGGCGAATTTCGGGATTTGCCTTGAAAAACTCAAGCCCGCTCATAAATTCATCAGTTAAAGATACGACACGTGTTATGATGTTCAGAAAAAATTTTGCTCCCTCATTTGGATTGATAAATTTTTTTGAAAGAGAATCGCTACGAATGCGATGAATGTTTGTAGCGTTGGGAATGCGTAAATATTTTTTGGCAAGACACAAACACTTGAAACAAAAAATTATGTCTTCCGAATGCGTCATATTAGGAAAGTCAATTTTATTTTCAAGCAAAAAATCGCGGCGATAAAATTTTCCCCACGGCAGCCAGAAATATTTTTCTTCGACATAATCCTTCATGCGCTCGCGAAAATCTTCACTGTCAAGGCGAGGCGTCGTTGAAAAATCGTCAGAGAGGTCGCTTTGAAGTTGCAACTCTGCGCGGTTGAACATTTTCCCTTCCGCGTCATAGAAAACATAAGCCTTGACCGTGTGAACAACGTCGGCTTGAAATTTTTCGGCGGCGTCCAAAAAATCTCCGAGCGCAGTCGGCAAAATAAAATCGTCGTTGTCAATGAAGGTAACGTATTTGCCCGTAGCATTTTTTATCCCGACGTTTCTCGGAA
>JBGUYA010000011.1:0-7125 GCA_045118435.1 Quinella sp.
ATTAAAGCCTGTGGAGCGTCGAAAAAACGCAAGTAGCCTTGGCAAAAGCGGACGTGGTGAAGCAGGAATGAAACATAAGAGTTTTTATAACTTTTTATAAGTTTTCAGTAACGGCGCAAAATTTTGTTGGCGGAAGATATGCCGGTCAACGCGGAAATAATGATGATGGTTTTGCAAATGCGCGAAATGGAAGTTGACCACGCGGAGAACGGAAAGCTTGCGCTTGAAATGTTTGCGAACTCGCCCGAAAATTATTACGACGCAATCTTAATGGATATGCGTATGCCGGAAATGGACGGACTTGAGGCGACGCAAAAAATCCGCGCGTTGAAACGCCCCGACGCAAAGACGATACCGATAATCGCGCTGACGGCGAATGCCTTTGATGAAGACGTTCAAAGGAGTTTACAGGCGGGCTTGAACGCGCATTTGAGCAAGCCCGTTGAACCCGACGTTTTGTTCGAGACGCTGGAGAACATGATTAAAGACGATTGATCAGGAATTCTCTATTGATAAAAAGAAATTGCCCGCCCCTGCGCTTTAAATTTTAAGGCGGTCGCAGAAAATTTTGCGGCTGTCTTTTTTTTGCAGGGGAAATAATTTATAATGATAAAAATTTTCTAGGAGGAGATGGAATGTTAAGACCTTACGATATAACGGAGTTGCGGTCGGGCATGAAGGTCGGGCGCGCTGTTAAGGACTTCGACGGAAAAATTATCATCAAGGAAAATGTCAAGCTGACTTCGGATTTGCTCGATAAACTGCGCGGGAAAAATGTTTTCACGGTGTATATCGACGTGACGCACGAAGAGTACACGCCAGCTCAGACCAAGCAGGAGCATTTGCTCGACAATGATTATCTTCATTGCTATAAAAATTGTTTTGCTACGACGCAAAATCTTTACTATGGTTGCGCCAATACCGGCGAAATTGACATGCGGGAGTTGGCGGACCTGATTCGCATCGAGAATATAAAGGAGCTTTGCGACGACGGCGCGAAGGCTATCACGCAAATTCACAATATGAAACGCGACGGCGATTATATTATTCACCACGCGCTCAACGTCGGGATTTTGTCGGGAATTATGGGGCATTGGCTCGACTACAAAGCGAAACAGATCGGCGAATTGATTACGGCGGGTTTTTTGAGCGATATTGGCAAAATGAAAATCCCGCGCGGAATTTTGAACAAGACCGGCAAGCTTGATGAAGACGAGTTCGCGGAAGTTAAAAAGCACGCCGTCTACGGCTACGCAATTATTTTGAACTCGCCGCTCAAGAAGTTGAAAAATGTTTTAGCGGGCGTGTTGCATCATCATGAGCGTTGCGACGGTAGCGGCTATCCGAGCGGTTTGCGCGGAGATAAGATTAGCGAGTTTGGCAAAATTATTGCGGTGCTCGACATTTACGACGCAATGGCGACTCATCGTTCCTACGCCAAGAGAAATTCGCCGTTCGATATTATCAAAGTGCTTTACGGCGACGCGCTGGCGGGCAAGCTCGAAACAAATATTGTCGTCGTGTTCGTGAAGAAACTTTTGCAAGCGATTAACGGGAACTGGGTCGGATTGAATGACGGACAACGCGCCAAGATTGTTTACATTGATGATTCGCGCGTGACGGCTTTGCCTGTCGTGCAGACACGTACCGGCGAATTTATCGATTTGAATCGCCGCACTGACTTGAAAGTTGATTCGCTCCTCACCGCCAACGAGGTTTAGATCATACTTTTCTTTTGCAACGCCCAGCTAGGCTTTTAGTTTTTCAAGATAAAGCGCACGGAATTTTTCAAAGGAGCCAAGCCCCTCTCGAATCATGCGAACGTTATAATTTTGTGCGGATAATCTGCTGAGCCAGTCGCTCGCAATGTCCTTTTCAACATGAACGCCGCCATTGAACAGCAAAGGCGCAATTAAAATTTTTTCTGCGCGGGAAACTTTGAGACGCTTGGCAACGTCGGAGAAATTGGGCGTGTCGCTCGCCTCGATAACGCCGATATGGCTTCTGTCACCTGCCAGCTTTTGCAAGTTTTCGTAAACGGGATTGTGACTGTGCGGCGAGCCGTGCCCGATTAAAACTAAATCTTCGTCGTCGAACTTTTTAAAACAGTCAAGAATCGTCGCGAAGATTTTTTTGTCAAAGGGCGTCGCGCAACTTTCACTGAACAGCGGCGGAATTATCTCAACGTCAGACGCCGCGCAGATTTTTATTTTGTTGTCGAACTCCTCGCCGGGCGTTAAATGCGTTGGCAGTAAAACTATTCGGCTGAAGCCTTCGCCGCGTAGGTTTAAAATTTCTTCGGCTGGCGTCGCGATTGAAATTCCTCGCGCCGCCAATTTTTTTATCATGAAATTTGACGTGAACGCCAGCCGCACTTCAAACGTCGGCAAAAAATTTTTTATCTCCGCTAAAAACTTGCCGAAAATATTTTCTCTAATCGAATCGTCCGCCGAACCGAACGTCACTAAAATTATCGCCGAAACTTTTACATTACGCATTACGAATTGCGCATTACGCATTGCATTTCTCGACTTCCGCCGCAATCTTGTTGCAAATGCGGTTGAGCTGATTTTTGTCAGGACCTTCCGCCATGACGCGAATCAAAGGCTCCGTGCCCGACGCCCGAACTAAAATTCTGCCCGTCGCGCCCAGTTCCATTTCTCCTTCCGCAATCGCGAGCTTGACTGCCTCCGAGTCTTCGCAGGCTTTTTTATTTTTGACTTTGACATTGAGCAAAACTTGCGGGTAAGTCGTCATGAGCGCGTTGAGTTCGCTCGCCGGCGTGTTGAACTTTTTCATTGCCGTTAAAACCTGCAGGGCGGTTATCAAGCCGTCGCCCGTCGTCGAGTAGTCGCTGAAAATTATATGCCCCGACTGTTCGCCGCCGAGTCTGTGATTGTTCGCCCGCATATTCTCCAAAACGTACCTGTCGCCGACCGCCGTTATCTCGCAGTTCAAGCCGAGTTCGTCTAATGCTTGACGAAAGCCGATATTCGACATGACGGTCGCAACGACAGTTTTCTTGGGCAACGCGCCGACTTTAAGCATCAACTTCGCGCAGATAATCATAATGTGGTCGCCGTCGATAATGTCGCCGTTCTCATCAATGCAAAGGCACCTGTCCGCGTCGCCGTCGTGCGCAATGCCAATGTCGGCGTGATTCTTCAAAACCGCCAAGCGCAAATTTTCCATGTGCGTGGAGCCGCAGTAATCGTTAATGTTAATGCCGTTCGGATTGTCTCCGATAAGAATCAGCTCCGCGCCGAGCCGCTCAAGAACCGTCGGCATTGCCTTAAAAGCCGCGCCGTTCGCGCAGTCCAAAACAATTTTCATGCCGTCGAAGCGTTCGGAGGTCGTGCTCATTACAAAGCTAATATAATCTTCCAAAAGGTTTTGGCGATACTCGATGTGCCCGACTTCCGCGCCCGTCGGTCGAGAAAATTTCTGACCAATTTCAAGCTCGCGGACAATTTTTTCAATCTCGTCCTCAACTTTATCGGGGAGCTTGTAGCCGTCGCCGCCGAAAAATTTTATCCCGTTGTCTTGAAAAGTGTTGTGTGACGCGCTGATAACAATGCCCGCCGCCGCGTGAAGTTTTCTTGCAAGATAAGCGACTGCCGGCGTCGGAACCACGCCCGCGAGAATTGCATTGCCGCCCGCCGAGCAAATCCCTGCGACTAATGCCGACTCCAACATTTCGCCCGATATTCGCGTGTCGCGCCCGATTAAAATTTGCAGTCTGCCTTCGGCGTGTTGCCCGAAATAAATTGTCGCCGCGCGTCCCATTTTGTATGCAAGCTCCGGCGGCAGTTCGGTATTCGCCTCGCCGCGCACGCCGTCCGTTCCAAATAATCTCGACATGAAATTTCCCTCCAAAAATTTTTCTCGTCGCGATTTTAAACCTTATCGCCCTTCAACGCAACAAAAAACCCGCCAAACTGCGCGGGCTTAAAAATTTAATCATGTCATTTGGTTTTGCTGAAGATAAAGCCGTCGAGCAAGCTGATGAGCTGACCGATTTCCGGCTTAGAAATTTGTGCACTCGCGCCGAGTTCCTCGCCCTTCAAGCGCATTTCGTCATTAATCAGCGACGAGAACAGAATAAACGGGACTTCTTTAAGCCGGTCGTTGGCGCGAACAAGTTTCAAAAGTCTATGACCGTCCATTTGCGGCATTTCGACGTCGGAAACAATCATGCTGACATGATTGGAAATTTCGCCTTCCTTTTCGGCGAGACTGTGCAAGTATGCCCAAGCATCTTTGCCGTTGCCGAAGTCGCGAACAAATCTGTAGCCGGCATCATGCAAAGTAGTAACGAGCAAGTCACGTAGCATAACCGAATCTTCGGCTACGACAATGTGTTCGTTAATGCGCCGCGCCTTAATATCTGCAGTGGCATCTTCGACCGTCGTGAGTTTGGCGTTGATTTCGGGATTGACCTCCGCAATAATCGTCTCGAAGTCCAAAAGCAGGACAATGCGGTTGGGCATTTTAACGATACCGACGACGCGGCTTTGATCTCCGACTTCGGGCGAAGGCTCCATGTCCTTCCAAGAAATGCGGTGTATGCGCGAGACGTTCTCGACCAAAAAGCCAATGTCGTAGTTGTTAATCTCCGTGACGATAATATTTTTCGCCTCATCGCCGTTGGTGACGTTGAGGCAACGCGGCAGATTGACAAGCGGAATTGCCTTGCCGCGCAGAGTGAATAAGCCATCAATGTAGGGGTGGGCTTGCGGCATTGCGGTAACGGGCGTGCGCTGAATGACCTCGCGAACTTTGGCGACGTTTATCCCGTAATTCACGCCGCCTATGCTGAACTCCACAATCTCGAATTCATTTGTACCTGTCTCAAGCAAAATACCTTTGGTATCGCCGACGGTCTCGGCTCCTTTGCGTACTTTATCGTTTGCCATCAACTATTCCTCCATAAACATTTTTACTGCAGGAAAATTTCGCCGAAACTTTTTTTTATCCTTTAAGGCGGCGATAAAATTATTTGCGTTCAAGGCGCAGGAACACAAAAATTCTCCGCCGATTATATGACGGAGAAATTTTTATTTCAAGAAGTTATGCGCGGCTCCTCAGTGTGAAAAAGCCGTTGCCGCGTTCCCATTTGCTCCAATTTTCTTTTATGTACTTGACCTTGTACGTTGCGCTTTCCACTTGAAAACCGTTCGCCGAAAATTTTTTACTCCACCAAACCAAATCTTCTCTGATGATATGCGTTGCGTCCAACTCGTAAGCGGGAATGACATATTTTTCGTCCTCGCCAAGCGGGATTATGCAAAACATTTTTTTTGTTGAGCGCGACAAATTTTTTATCGTGGCGTCAATTTCCTCATAAGGCACGTGCTCGAAAACATCTTTGGAAATCACCCAGTCATAATCTCCCGCGCAGGTCTCGACAAAAAATTTTTTAACTTCATAAGGCGCGGACTCTTTAGCATAATCGGAAATGTCGTAGCCGAACGCTTGCCGGTGCAAAAGCCGAAACGCTTTGACCAGATAACCTTTGGCGCAACCGAAATCCAAAATTTTTTCTTCGGGCGTGATTTTCAAGTACTCAATCATGCTGAACGCCAGCGGGATTGTCAATTCGGGAATCCAGCGATAATTTGTGTAGCAACTCTTTTTGTTTTCAATGCCGCGCTCAAAATATTCTTCGTCATACAAATTCTTCATGAGTAAGCGGCTCCTTGTATTCGTCAAAATGATTTGCGCCGTGATAAAACCAATCGTCAAGCAAATTTATATTGCCCGCGAATACACAGCCGCGACAATCCCGCGTCGGCTCGAAACTCATTTGAATTTCTCGCCGTAAAAATTTTTCCACATCCGCCGCCGCGCAGATTGCATATCGCTCGTTGAAATGCGCCTGCGCCTCGTTCAAAACCAAACTGTCGCAGGGAAAAACCGTTCCGCCGTTCACTTCGCTCAAGTAGGGACGGAAATACGCTTGATGACAAATTTTGGCGCGAGGCACCTCATGAATTTTGAACTGCTGAAAAAATCTCCTGTCGTCAACTGCGCGAAGGACTTTCTCAATGCGCTCGTGCTCCCAAAGAAGTTTCTCCTGCTCATGAAGACAATTCGGCAGGACGCGAACATATTTGACGCTTGCGGGAAGAAAGGCAGCAAGTTCTTTTATCTCGTCGACGCTCTGCCCGATATAAACCATTGACGCGCCGAGTACGCCGTTTATTTCGGGGAAGTGAATCATTTCTTTCCAACCCGTGAAGAAGTTTAAACTCACTCTTACCCACGAAAAAACTTTCCACAGTTCCGGCTTGACGCACCGAATATTTGTGCCGTTCGTTATCAGTGCGACGGATAAATTTTGTTCCGTCAGCCAAGTCAACAGTTCATTAAATTTTGGATAGAGAGTCGGCTCGCCACCGCCCGTCAAGATAACCGCCTTGAGTCCGAATTTTTTCAGCGTCAAGACGTAATCTTTTATCGTCGCGAGTTCAATTCGTTCATTGATTTTTCTGCGCGACACGCTGCAATACGGGCAAGACAAATTGCAATGACCTTCGGGCGAAATGTGCGTTGAGATAATCGAAAAAGGTTCGCCGCGCCTGTAAGAATTCATTTCGCTTTTATGCCGCCAAAACTTTATGCCGGTCGAAGTGTATTTGTTTTCTTCGGGCGACTTTTCGCGGAATTTATTCATGACTGCCGCCCGCCTTTATATTCTTCCAGAAGATTTATGCGAGGTTCTTTGCTGTCAATTTTAAAGCCGATTCGCCTAAAAAGCTCCGCCTGCTCAAGTATTGCGTTAACAATCTTATCTTGATCACTGTCGCCGTAACCAAAAAATCTTTCACGAAAATAATTTCCTGCCTTAATCTCGAATATATCAAATGTTTCCAGCAGTCCGGAGAAAGTCTTAACCGCCCGACAATACATAAGATAAGAAATATAGAGCGCATAAAGAGAATTGTTATCCGCCTCGAATTGTTTGGAGTAAAAGTCAAAAATCTGATACCTTTCCTGCATACTAATCAAAGCTTTTTCCAACTCGGTCAACACACCGAAAGTTCCAATATCCACGCGCCAAACGGCGTCAATTGCATTTTCAAATTGAACCTTACCGAAATGAAACGCCAGATAATTCCTTAG
>JBGUYA010000012.1:0-4256 GCA_045118435.1 Quinella sp.
GGCTTTCTGCCGTTCTCAATGAGTTGCGTCGCGGGACTGACCAAACGGTCGCCGGCAGAAAGTTTGCGTTTGGGACCGCGAGCCACGCGCGTAACTTCGTCGCTGATTGCGGGATTCTTGAAACGTTCTTCCGTCGTCATGACGTACTTTTGATGAGTAATGACATCGAAATTGTACTTGTCGACCAAAAGCGCGGAAGTTTCAGCCCAAACTGCGCGGGCGGCGGCAACAATATCAACGTCGCGCATTGCCGTGCTAATGTCGGGCAAGCCTTTCTGATAAGCAAGGTAAGCAATCGAGGCGTGCCCCGTGTTGACGGTGAAAAGTTTGCGCTCAATGTACGCGCCGAGATTATCGACGAGCGTCATGCCATTAATCGCGGGCAACTCGCCGACGACGCCCTTTGAATCAACGTCCCACTCAGCGTAAGGTTCGACCTTGACCAAAAGTTTTTCGTCGTTCTTCTGGAGCGGAACGATTCTATCAACTGCGGCGTCGGGGAAACCAATGAGCTTGTCGACTTCGGGCTTAACAGCGTCGTCGAGATTTTGATAGACAAAATTTTTCAGCACGGTTGAGCCGCCAACCATGTTTTCGCAAGCAATAATGTTGAGCGGAGCTTTGTTCGAGGCGACACGCTTTGTCAAACCTTTGGCGATATTCGGCGCAATGAATTTTAAAATGTTTGGACCAATCGCGGTCGTGACAATGTCCGCCTCAACAATCGCGTCAAGCAGGGCGTCGAGATTTTCATTGCTATTAATCGCGCTGACGTTCTCGACCAAAGTCTTTTCCGCCTCGCCAAAAATCTGAACGTTGTACTTTCCGAGCGTGTTAATGTCGTCGACGAGCGGGGCGGCAACGTCAACAAACGTCACGTGATAGCCCGCTTGACTGAGCAACAAGCCGATAAAGCCGCGCCCGATATTGCCCGCGCCGAAGTGTACAGCCTTTTTCATGAGATGACCTCCCTTTTTAGCTGTCAGCTGTTAGCTTTCAGAAAAATCCTAAAACCTAACACCTAACACCTAACACCTTATCCCTTAGTGAACATGTCGAACAAAACCTGCGGGTCTTTGGTCGTGTAGGCTTTCTGCAAATCTTCTTCCGAATATTCCATAGTAATGGTTGCGAGGTTCGAGATAATCGCCAAGTGGTCGTCGCCTTTGCCCGCGATACCAACGATCAAGTGCGCAGTGTTTTCGTCGGAGAATTTGACGCCCTGCGGATATTGCATGACGACCAAGCCGGTTTTGATGACGTGTTTCTTAACAGCGTTTTCGCCGTGCGGTATCGCAATTCCTTGTCCGATGTAAGTAGAAATGTCGCGTTCGCGAGCCAACATGCCCTCGATATATTCTTTCTCAACGTAGCCGCTCTTGAAAAGGAGTTCGCCCGCCGCCTTAATCGCTTCTTCCTTGCTGACACTCTTCAAGCCAACTTTGACATTTTCTTTAAGCAGAACGCCTTCTTTGAGGGATTGAGTTTGTTCTTCTTCGCCGCCGTCGTCCGCAGGAGCCGAGACGCCGCCGCCCTTGAGGCGTTCGCTGATAATGTCGTAAACATTGTTGTTGGTGAAGTCTTTAACCCAAATGTGTTCGGCTTGCGGAGAGTCCGCGCTTGCGCGTTCGGCAAGTTTTTCATGCGAAACGACAATCTGCGCGTCCTTAGGAATGTTGCCGATTGCGAAGTTTTTAACGGTGATATTCTTGTAGCCGTCTTTCTGGAGTTTCTTACGAAGAGCAGCCGCGCCGAGTGCACTTGAACCCATGCCCGCATCGCAAGCGTAAACGATAAACTTAATATCCGCGCCCGCAACTTGTTTTTCGCCGGCTTGACCTTTGCTAGCCGCCTTCATAGATTTCATGCTTGCTTGAGCCGCTTCGAGTGCGTCTTCTTTTTGAGCATCCGCCGCCGCCGTCGCCTTAATAAAGATTGAACTGACTGCGAAACTTACGCCCGCCGCCGCCGCGACCGCCGCAATGTTAGCGAAGTACGCGCCCGGAGCCGTCATAGCCATAATCGCGATAAACGAGCCGGGAGCCGCCGGAGCAACCAAACCGCCGTTAAGCAAAGTCAATGTGAAAACGCCCGTGATGCCGCCCGCCATGACCGCAAGAATCAGCGTGGGTTTCATGAGAACGTATGGGAAATAAATTTCGTGAATACCGCCGAAGAAATGAATGATGACCGCGCCGGGAGCCGAACCTCTCGCGTTGCCGACGCCGAACAAACTATAGGCAAGCAAGACGCCCAAGCCGGGACCTGGATTTGATTCAATCATGAAGAAAACCGACTTGCCGACTTCCTGCGCCTGTTGCATACCGAGCGGAGTAAAGACGCCGTGATTGATTGCGTTGTTGAGGAACAAAATCTTCGCAGGTTCGACAAGAATCGAGACGAGCGGAAGAAGTCCCGCGCTGACGATTGCGCCGACTGCAGAAGCAAGTCCGTCCGTCAAACTCGATACCAAAGGACCGACAAAGCTGTAAGCCGCGCAGGCGAGTACGCCGCCGATAATGCCCGCCGAAAAGTTGTTGACGAGCATTTCAAAGCCGCCGGGAATTGAGTCTTGCGCCATCTCGTCGAACTTTTTAATCGCGACGCCGCCAATGGGACCCATAATCATTGCGCCCATGAACATTGGAATATCGGTACCGACAATGATACCGGCAGTGGCAATCGCGCCGACAACGCCGCCCCTGTGACCGTTGACGACTTCGCCGCCCGTGAACCCGATTAACAGCGGCAGGAGCCATTTCGCCATAGGTCCGACGAGTTCGGCAAGTCCTTCGTTCGGAATCCAGCCGGCGGGAATAAATAGTGCTGTGATAAAGCCCCAAGCAATGAACGCGCCGATATTCGGCATGACCATTGCGCTGAGGAACCGACCGAATTTTTGCATAGCCTCTTGCATTTCAAACACCTCCAAAAAGCAATTAGGAATTCGTAATTCGTAATGCGTAATGATTCGGGCTTTAATTACGCATTGCGCATTATGCATTACGCATTGATTTTAATCGGTAGTTCGGCAAACGGCAAGCAAAAAAAATTGCGCGGCGTCTTTTGATTTTGCAGACAAAATTTCACAGCGGCATAAGCTCGCGCCCGCCAATGTCCTCAACGCCAAAAACTTTTTTGCATTTGTCAATAATTACTATAGACAAAAATAATCTTTGCTTGACAAGGTGGCGTTGCAAGTTATAATTGACACAAATTTTTTTGAGAAATTTTGAGAAAGGACGTTGAAATATGGAAGTCGGCGAGGTTGCTGAGAAGAATTTTTTAAGACCGATTGATAACACGTCGATTGTGCAACAGGTTATCGACCGTTTGACTTACGCGATGATTTATAAAGAACTTCGTCCCGGCGATAAATTGCCGACTGAAATGGAATTGGCGGCAAGTTTCGGCGTGGGGCGCAACTCAATCCGCGAGGCGATTAAAATTCTGGTGTCGTTCGGAGTTCTGGACATCCGCCGCCCCGAAGGAACTTTTGTTTCAAGTGGCTTCTCCGACAAAATGATTAATCCGCTCCTGTACGGAATAATTTTGGAGCAATCGGATTCGCTTGACAGCTTAAAGGAGTTGCGCGAGTGGATTGACTTCGGGATTTTGGAACTGGCGATAAGTAAGGCGGAGCCGGAAGATTTATTTCAGCTGGAGGAGCAACTCAAAAAGCTCTTTGCGGAGATTGACGGCGGCAACGTAGAGAAAGTTTTCATAGCGGACGATCATTTTCATGAGGCAATCTCGACGGCGGCGCATAATTCACTGCTCGGACAAATAGCAAGACTTGTTCGGACTTTAACAAGCGAAATCCGCATGAAGATAATCGCCAACATGATGAAGTACGGCAAGCGCGACGAACTCAAGCGGGCGCACGAGGATTTATTTAAAGTCGTCAAGTACAAAGACGATACGTCGGCGCGTCAAATGCTCGTCGAAGGTTATTTCTATCGATACAATACTTTACGCAAATAAAAAATTTTTTACAGCTCGTGCAAAGGCACGGGCTTTTTTTATGAAATCTAATGAAATTCTAATGGTGGGGGGATCGACATTGACAAGTTAATCTGTTAAAATGCGGTTGCGAGTCGAACAAAATTGAATTCAAAAGGAGGATTGATAGCCGAAATCACTCGAACGGTCGCGGCTGAACAATTAGAAATTAGGAATTAGGAATGAGGAATGAGGAATTGCAAAATCATTCCACATTTCACATTCCACATTCCTAATTGCTTTGGCGGGCGATC
>JBGUYA010000013.1:0-3793 GCA_045118435.1 Quinella sp.
GATTTTGAGCGACGCGCCGTTGACAATGTTAAAGAACTCGGCGGCGTTCGTGAAAGATTTTTTAATGCCCATTGTCTTGAGATTTGCGACAAGATTATTTTCAATGTCAAGTTCAAACTTGGGGAGGCGGACGATAACTTCTTCGTTGAAGTCGCGAGTATTCTTGAGGGCGTCGATAAAATCTGCGCGGTAGGAAGGAGTTGCGGCATTCCAAAGGTCGGCGACGTTGAGCGCGTTATCTTCGACGGGCAGAATCAGATACATGACGGCACCGCGTTTGTAGGGGAGCGCGATTGCTTTAAAAGTTTCGTCGGCGCGGTAAGCGATTTTTTTCTCGAAAGATTGATTCATCATGTCGACTTTAACTTTCGAGCCGTCGCGGTTTTTGAAGGTGTACACGTCGGAATTGAGCGCATTGAAGGGCATTTGCCAATCGCCCTTGAAGTAGACGACGTTAAGCAAATCGGTCAGCGTGGTAGCGGTTGCAATCGACTTGTAGTTGGTGATAAAGCCGTTGGTCTTGTCGTTGACAAAGCGCGAAATTTTTTCCTTCACGCCCGCCAAGTCGCTCGCGAAGTCAGCCGCGCTCACTTCCGATTTATAAACGTCAGTAACGACGCTTTGAAAGTTTTGCTCAAGCCCGCGCCCGATAATTTTTTTATCGATAAGCAAAAGGTTTGACTCCAAGAAAAGACTTTCGCCTCCGTAAGTTTTCGCGGCGATTGCGGAGAAATTTTTATGCGCGTCGTTGAGAGCCTCGACGTTATCGGCGGCGAGTGCGTTCAAAATTTCTTGGCGAGTGTCGCCGCTTGCGCCGTTCGCGAGAATGCTCAGCGCGGCGTTGATTCCGTAAGGCGAGTAGAAAATATTTTCGTTGCGGTTGAGCGTCGCGAAGTACTTCCAACAAAAATCATCAGAGATTGCCGCGCAGGCGACGTTCGACAAACTCATCATGCAAATCAGCAATGCCAGAAATTTTTTCATGTCAATTACTCCAAAGAAAAATGGTCAGCGTCCGAGAAAAGTTCAGCCGCCGACCACTTTCAATCTATCAATCTTTTAATCCGTCAATTTCTTAACCTTGCGAAGCTTTGAGTTCTTGGAGTTTCGGACCCATAATGCGCTTGTAAGCCTCGACGCCCGGCTGATTGAAAGCGTCGACGTTGAGGAGTTCGCCCTCGTAAGCAACCGACATTGCCAACATATACATCAACTCGCCGAGATGATACTCGTTGACTTCGGGGAGCGTGAAGCAGGCGTTGAAGCGTTTGTTGGACTTGAGCGCGTCGGCGTTCGACTGGCGAGCAACTTCGAGCGCGTCGCCCATTTTTACGCCCGAAATGTCCGCGAGCTTTTTGACGTTCGGGAAAATGTTCGGGATAGTCAAGTCGTTAGCCCATTTCGCAACCTTGATGAACTGAACAACTTTATCAAGCGTGCCTTCCTGGTGCTGTTGCGTCTGCGAGTGCATATCGGTTGTGCCGACTGCGACGAGCGGCGTACGACCTTCGCAAACTTCGTTGCCTTCCTTGTCGAACTGCTTGCCGAGCGACTCAGCCAACAGTTGGATATACCACTCGGACAGCGACTTGAGATAATCGCCGTAAGGCATAAGGACTTCGATATTGCGCCCGTGTTTCTTGTAAGCCGCAACCTTGAGAGCCGCGTTGAGCATTGCGGGATTTTCCCAGATGTTGTCGTTTTGGCAAGCCTTATCCATGTCCTGCGCACCCTGCAAGAATTTTTCAATGTCCATGCCGATAACAGCCGCCGTCGAAAGACCGACTTCGCAGAAAACAGTAAAGCGACCGCCGACGCCGTCAGGAACTGCAAAGCATTCCCAGCCGTTTTCGACCGCGATTTGTTTAAGGAGCGTCTTCTTCTCCATGTTAGGATCAGTTACCGCGACAACTTCGACTTCGATATTCTCATCCTTCTTGAGCGCGTCGAGCATGACCATAAAGTTGCTCATTGTGTCGAGAGTGCCGCCGCTCTTGGAAATGCAAATCAGCATGACCTTGAACTTGCCGCCCTTATTCGCCGCCATAGCCTTGAGGTGGTTGATAATGTCGCCGGTTCTGCGCGGGTCAATGTTCTGTCCGCTGAAGTAAACTTTGGGCAAGCCTTTGCGCTGTTCAGTCGTCCAAGTGTTCCAGAATTCGCCGCAGAAAATATCGAACAAAACTTTGTTGCCCAAGAACGAGCCGCCGATACCAAGCGAGACGACCGCGTCAACGTTGTTGCGGATTTTCTCGGTGAAGTCGTGGAGGCGTTGAATTGAGGCAGGGCTGTTGAGATTGAGCTTGCCGTTTTCTTCGGTAATGTAGGGGAGTTTGGAGAAGTAAACTTTTTCGGGTGCGCCGTCTTTGCTGAGGTGAGCTTTGATAAAGCCCGACTCGCGCATAACTTTCATAGCCTCGTGAGCTTTTTTGAGGTCGTCGGCGAAACTGTCGAGGTCAGCCTGCGTAACTTTGCCTTCGCCGAAAAGATTATCATAGTCGAAACTGAAACCCGATTTAAGAGTTAATGCCATTGATAAAGTCTCCCTTCTGTTAATTAGGAATGTGAAATTAGGAATTAGGAATTATTTTGAAACGTTTTTATCCTTCACTGTTTTGGTTATGGAAGATAAAATTTTTATCAGTTCGTTGCAATTGTCAAGAATGCTTTTGGCTTGAGTTTCAGTTAAGTACTCGGTTCTTTTAAGAAGTTCAATCCAATATGCAGATTCGCTTGCTTCCTTCAAGGCAATATACATTTTTGAATTGAAATCCGCTCTCGTCTGTGCATAAACAGATTCACTTACATTAGCACCTATACTTGTACCGCTACGCAACACCTGCTTTGAAATAACATACTCCGAACGATTTTGAACGAGGTACTTGTACAAATTTACAATCCTGATAGCAAATAACATACTTTTATCAACTATAGGATTTTCTTCCTTCATTCCTAATTCCTCATTCCTAATTCCTAATTACACAACGGAGGCGACGATTTCGCCCGCTTCTTTTTGAATTTGTGCGAGGTGCTCCGCGCTAACGAAACTTTCAGCGTAGACTTTGCACATGTCCTCAGTGCCGGAGGGACGAGCCGCGAACCAACCTTGATCCGTGACGACTTTCAAGCCGCCAATAGATGCGCCGTTGCCGGGAGCTTTGGTGAACTTGCCAGTAATCTTCGCCCCCGCGAGCGTGTCAGCCTTGAGGTTTTCGGGAGCCAATTTGCCGAGAGCCGCTTTCTGGTCGGGCGTGGCGGGCGTGTCTTTACGCGCATAGTAGAACGTGCCGAATTTGTCGGTAAGTTCTTTATGATGTTCGGAAGGATTCTTGCCGGTTTTCGCGGTGATTTCGACGGCGAGCAAGTCCATGATAATGCCGTCTTTGTCGGTCGTCCAAACGCTTGCATCTTTGCAGAGGAACGACGCGCCCGCCGACTCTTCGCCGCCAAAGCCCATTGAACCATCAAACAAGCCGTCAACGAACCACTTAAAGCCAACGGGAACTTCACAGAGCTTGCGCCCAATGTCCGCCGCAACTTTGTCAATCAGCGAGCTTGAAACTAAGGTTTTGCCGACCATAGCATCTTTGCTCCAGCCGGGACGATTCTGGAAGAGATATTTAATCGCGACGGCGAGATAGTGATTCGGATTCATGAGACCTTGCGGCGTAACAATGCCGTGACGGTCATAGTCGGTGTCGTTGCCAAAGGCGATGTCGTACTTGTCTTTAAGCGCAATAAGATTAGCCATAGCGAACGGCGAGGAGCAGTCCATACGGATTTTGCCGTCATG
>JBGUYA010000014.1:0-24847 GCA_045118435.1 Quinella sp.
GTCGCGATATTCGCGTCGCCCTGCGCGGTTGTAAGCTTTGCAATGGCTCAACAAATGGGCGGCGACTCGGATTTGGCGGGAAATTGCGTTGTATTCACGTCGGCTTTGTCGTGCGCGACGATGTTTTGTTGGATTTTACTTTTCAAGACGCTCGGCATTTTCTGACTTGATATTAAATAAAACAATCCCGCCACGCGACGGGATAATTTTTTTTCAAAGCGAGACTTCCTTAAAGGTAGCTGATAGGATTGACGCGATTGCCGTTGACGTGAACTTCATAGTGAACATGCGGTCCCGTACTGAAACCGGTTGATCCCATGTAAGCGATGAGCTGACCGCGCTTGACTTGTTGACCGGTGGAAACTACGACTTGCATAGCATGACCGTAGCGCGTCATGATGCCGTTGCCGTGATTGATGTCAACCATGTTGCCGTAGCCGCCCGAATTCCAACCGGCGTATTCGACAACGCCGTCCGCCGTCGCGACAATCGGCGTGCCCATGTCGTTGGCAATGTCCATGCCGGGATGAAAATCAGTGCCGCCCCAGCGCAAGCCGTAAGGCGAGCTGACAACGCCCGTCGTTGGCCAAATTGACGGGATATGAGAATCAGCCGCGCCACTGCCGCCGACAAGACTCGGATCAAACGGGAAGGAGCCGGGAGCCGGTATCGCGCCCGCCGACGGAATAATCGGCAAGCCGTTCGCGAAGTCGAATTGAACGGTACTGCTCGACGAGAACGACGACGAAAAGCCCGCAAAGTTCGGAGAGTAGCCGCTTGCAATCGCCGCGCCGACCGCTAATTGTTCGCGCTGTTGCTTGAGTTCGGTTTGGAAGGCGTCGAGGCTTTCCTTGCGCGTGCTAACTTTCGCCTCCAACGTGTCCAAAACCTCCGAGACTTGAGCAATGTCAAGCTCGTCACTTTTTGGATTATCTATGACCTCAACAGCCGCCTCGACGATTTGCGGATTTTCTTTGAAAGAGTTTATGACTTCGCGAATTTTTTCCGCAGACTGAGCGTCAACAGTGTTTGCCGTCGGTGCGGGTTGAACTTCGGAAGGAGTTGTGACGGGCGCAGATTGAACTTCAACTTGAGGCGCGACGTTTGCAACGGGCGGCGTTTTGGCTTTAGCAGAGTTTATGACTGCGCGAATTTTATCTGCAGGTTGAACTTCGGCTTGTGCGGGTTGTGAATTATTAGCTTTGGTGGAATTTATGACCGCGCGGATTTTTTCTTCGGGCGTCAAAGGAGCGGCAGGAGCTACTTGCGGCGTCTCGGCAGTTTCGGGCGGTTTATCTTCCTTAGGCGGATTGAGTCCCGCTTGAATTCTTAGTTCCTGTTCCTGTTGCGCGAGGTTTTGAATTGTCTCGCTGAGCGTCGCCGCCTTCTTCGACAGCGTCAAAAGTTGTTCCTGTCTAAGCTCCGCCGCCTGTTCGATTTCTTGAATTGTCAGCGCGTCGCGTTGCATTTTCATTGTGCTGTAGAAAGAATAAGCTCCAGTGCCGACTAAAAGAATCGCGCAGATTATTGCCGATGCTACGCCGAATCTGAACAGCCCCGACGACAGCCGAATTGTTCGTTCTTTATCGCCGCCCTTTATGCTTATCGTGTAGAACGCGATTTTCTCCGGCGGCTTTGAATTTGTTTCTTCCAAAATCATTCCTCATTCCAAATTCCTAATTCCTAATTGCCTTGCCCATCGCTTGGCGGAGTGCCTGTTCTTCTTCTTTGGTGAGCTTGTAATTATCGGCGACGCGCCCGTCCTCAATCGGCTTGACGTAGGAACGTTCGGTCTCCTGCCCGCAAATCGACGAGAAAACTACGCCGTTATTATTCCTGTCGAGCATGGCGACGCAATAGCTTAAGCCCTGCCCAGTTTTCTCGAAGGCGTCAAAGTGAATTACGGCGACGCGGGCGAGCGAACTCTTTACCAAGTCTTCAAGCGTCGAAACTCTGCCGAAAAGTTTTCTATGTTCGTCGGCGACCGAGTTAACCGTGTTGGTTTGCGACGCGATCATTTGCTCGATGCTGTCGCCTTCGGAGTTCGCCATCATGCGTTTGTAGCGTTGCTTTATCGTCGACAGTTCGGAATAAAGATTTGCAATCAAGCCGAACATTATCAGAATCACGGCGATTAACACGAAAAAAATTATAAAATCTGTTGTAAATGCGGCACTAAAGCCACCCATATTCAAACCTCCCGATTATTTTCTCCTGTATCTTTTAGCGAGACGATGGATTTTTTGCAAGCGACTAGCCAAAGCACTGCGTGTGATTGAAAATTTTTCTGCAAGCTCGCCGATTGTGCACGAAGGATTTTGCAAGCGCATATCCATTGCCTCGCGGATTTTTTTGCTGACGCGGGTTCTTCTCCTAATCAAAGTTTTAATGTCGGCGATTTGTTTCTGCGCGGCGTCAACGGCTTTTTGGAGCGCGGCAGTTTCAAGGTTGACGATGTGCGTGACTTGCTTGCGAACTTCCTTGACGTTGCGAGCGACCTCGAAACGCTCAACTGACTCCGTCGCGCCGATCATACCCAAGAAGTCGCAGATTGAATCAGCCTCGCGGAGCCATGTTACGAAAAAATTTCTGCGCTGATAAAAACCTGCGCGGAACTCCAATTTTTCAAGCAAGGCGCGGATAAAGTTCGTCGTCGCCACGTTCTTTGTCGCTATTTGCAAAAGGTATTGAGCTTCGGGGCGATTGACCGTGCCCGCCGCGAGAAATGCTCCGCGAAGATAGGCAACCTTATGACGTGTGCGCTTTAAGAAGTCGGGCGAGTCAACTTCGGAAAGGAAAGTTTTAAGCTCGTCGGTCAAGAAAAATCTCACGACGTAGGACAAATCCTTGCGCAACTTTTTTTTGCGAAGAGCGGCGACTTCGGGCTTGACGTTCGGGAAAAATTTTTTTGCAAGCGTGATGACCTTGCGGGCGACGGCGGCATTGGTACTTAAAACTTCAATGCGCCCGCCGATTTTTTTTGTCCCGACATTCAACAGCGCAATCAGCTCCGCGCGAAGACACTCGCTGTCGTCGTCGAAGTGCCGCGCCAATTCGTTCTTAACATCTTGAGCATATGACGCCATAAATTTTCACCAATCACTTTATCAAATGACCTTTAGTGTTAGAAGGATACAAAAAATTTTTCGCGCCGTCAATAACACGGGCAACTTTACTTTGCTTTAACTTTGTGTATAATGCTAAGAAATAATTTAAAGGAGAGCGGTGCCCGCCATTATGGATACTGCAAAAAATATAAAACTCAAACCTTATTTGTCGCCGCTGAACGTGTGGGCGTTATCGTTCGGTTGCGCGGTCGGCTGGGGTGCGTTCGTCATGCCCGGCACAACTTTTTTGCCGATTGCTGGTCCGCTCGGCACTACGCTCGGCATGGCAATCGGCGGAATCATAATGTTGATTATCGGTTACAACTACCACTTTATGATGAATAAATATCCCGACGCGGGCGGCACTTATTCTTACGCCAAAAAAGTTCTCGGCTACGATCATGGTTTCTTGAGTTCGTGGTTTCTGATTCTCGTCTACATCGCAATAACTTGGGCGAACGCGACGGCTCTACCGCTCATCTTCCGACGATTTACGGGCGACATGTTTCAATTCGGTTTCCACTACACAATCGCGGGTTTCGACATTTGGTTAGGTGAGTCGCTGCTAAGTCTCGGTGCGCTGTGGATTTTCGGAGCAGTTTGCATGTACAGAGGTAAGTTGGCGGTATGGGTTCAAACAATCGCGGCGATAGTTTTATTCGGCGGCGTGCTGATAAGTGTGGGCGCGGTCGTCGCGAGTGACATTAACATTTTTGAAATCGCGCCTGCATATCCTCCTGATACCACGAGTTCTTTCGCGGCGATTTTCGGAATTGTCGTCTTGGCTCCGTGGGCTTTCGCCGGCTTTGAATCAATATCCCAGTCGGCGGAAGGTTTTACTTTCTCCGTCAAAAGAACTTTCACGATTTTAATCTGCGCGGCCGTCGCGGCGACGATTGCCTATACTTTTCTTGTAATCTTGGCAGTCTCTTCCTTGCCGCCGAATTGCGAAACTTGGTTTGACTACATCAACAACCTTGACAAGTACAAAGGCTATGCGGGCTTGCCAACTTTAAACGCAATGAACTCACTCATGGGCGACACGGGCGTAATAATTTTGGCGGTGACGGTTATGGGCGGCGTCATCACCGGTCTTGTCGGCAACTACATAGCCGCAAGCCGTCTGATTTACGCGCTGACACGTGACGATTTACTTCCCGCGTGGTTCGGCAAGCTCAATGAAAATAGCACGCCCATGAACGCCGTCTTTTTTATAATGCTCCTGTCTTTGCCGATACCTTTTCTCGGACGCACGGCGATTGCCTGGATTATCGACGTAAATACAATCGGCGCGACAATCGAATACACCTACACTTCAATCGTCACGATAATTACGGCGCGGCAAATGGGCAAAACTCTTCCACACGTCACGGGCATAATCGGTTGCGGCGTCGGGCTGATTTTCTTCCTGTACTTCATGGTTCCCAACGTCTGGACAGTCAGCGCAATGACGACGGAAAGTTATCTGATTCTGATTTGTTGGAGTATAGTCGGCTTTTTCTTCTTCCGCTACATTTTCCAGCGCGACGGCGAACAACGGCGTTTCGGCAAGTCCACAATATCTTGGATTGCGTTGCTGTTTCTGATTTTCTTTACGTCAATGCTTTGGATGCGCGAGGTGACCAACGAGGCGACTCAAACGGTTTTGGGCAACTTAAACGCCTACTACATGGAAGAACTTAGCGAACACGGCATCCAGCCGTCCGAAAGGGAAAAGTGCGACTCGAATTATTATCTGCAAAACCAAATGGAAATCGTCAGCGAGTCCTCGACGCAACATAACTTATTGCAAATGGCATTAATAATGATCTCGCTATTTATCATGTTTAACATCTACAACTTGATAATTAAGCGCGAAAAAACTATGGAGCAGGAGAAATTCCAAGCCGAACGTTCCAACAAGGCGAAGTCAACTTTTCTGTCGAACATGAGCCACGACATACGCACGCCCATGAACGCGATTATCGGCTACACGAACTTAATTAAGAAGGAGCCAGGACTTCCACAGAAAACTAAAGACTATCTGAACAAAATCGAGGCGTCGAACAATCACCTTCTCGCGCTGATAAATGACATACTCGACATGAGTCGCATTGAGTCGGGGAAAATGGAACTCGACCCGCAGAAGTCAAACCTCGTCAAAGCACTGAACGAAGTTAAAGATTTATTCGCGACGCAAATGGAGACAAAGGGCTTAACCTTCGCCGTCAATATCGAACACGTCATGAACAAAATCGTCATGTGCGACGTTCCGCGCCTTAATCGCGTTCTTTTAAATCTGATAAGCAATGCGTTTAAGTTCACGCCGGAAGGCGGCTCGGTTACCGTGACTTTGACGCAAGTCGGCGGCAATGAGGATAAAGGATCCTACGAATTGCGCGTTAAGGATACGGGCATGGGCATGACGCCCGAATTTGCCAAGAAAGTTTTCGCGGCGTACGAGCGCGACAGAACCGTAAGCAACATTCAAGGCACGGGCTTAGGCATGAGCATTACCAAAAGCATTGTCGAGTTAATGGGCGGAACTATCGAAGTTCAAACGGAACTCGGCAAGGGCACGGAGTTTATCGTTAAGGTTGACTTCCCGATTGTCGACGAGCCGGAAGAAGTCGAAGAAGAAAAATCTTCCGCCGCGCAGGAGATTGACTTCAGCAAAGTTAAGTTGCTGTTGGTTGAAGATAACGAGGTCAACCGCGAGATTGCGTCGCTGATTCTCACGGAATTTGGTTTTAAACTCGACACGGCGGAGAACGGCAAGATTGCTTACGAAAAAGTTGCGAAATCCAAGCCCGGCGATTATGACTGCGTGCTTATGGATATTCAAATGCCTGTTATGAACGGCTACGAGGCGACGCAAAAAATCCGCAAACTCAGCAATCAAAAGCTCGCACACATTCCGATTATCGCAATGACGGCGAACGCTTTCAGCGAAGACGTGCAGGCGGCGAAAGAGGCGGGCATGGACAGCCACATTGCCAAGCCGCTTGACATTCAAAAAATGATTGAGACTTTGACGGAGGTGCTGAGGTAATGCGAAATGCGCAATGCGTAATTTGTAATGTTTTGATGATTATGTTTGCGACGTTGTTGATAAGCGGATGCGGCGGAAAAGATTACGGGCACATGACGCACGAAGAGGCGCAACGATTAATTGCGGCTGACCAAAATGTTATAATCTTGGATGTGCGCACGCCCGATGAGTTCGCGAAAAAACATATTCCGAACGCCGTCTTGCTCCCGATTGAAGAGTTGCGCGGGGGAAATTTTTCCGCTTTGCCCGATAAAGAGCAGACGATTTTGATTTACTGTTGGACGGGTCGCCGCGCAGAGGACGCCGCCGCAATTCTCGTTGATAACGGCTACACAAAGGTTTATGAGTTCGGCGGGCTTGTCGATTGGAAAGGCCCAGTCTTCGGCACCGACCTTGAATAATTAGGAATTTGGAACGAGGAATTAGGAATGAAAAAATTTTTATGCGCGTTGATGATTTTGCTTGCGGCAATCTGCGCGGGTTGCGGCGGCAATAATTCTGCACAAGAACCCGCGCCAGAACCTGTCGCGCAAAAACCTGTAGAAGTCAGAAGTATTTCGCAGGAAGAGGCAATGAAAATCCTCGCGGAAGATCCCAACGCTAAGCTCCTGGATTGCCGTTTCCCAAAAGATTACGAGATGCGGCATATTCCAAACGCAATTAATTATCCGCTTGAAGCCGCTGTAGCTGACAACTTCGAGAAAATTCCCGACAAGAACGCGACGCTTATCACCTACTGCGGCGACGGCAATCGCGGAAATTTGACGGCAAAAGTCCTTATCGAGAAGGGATACAAGAACGTCTACACAATGGGCGGCATTATCGATTGGACGGGTCCCGTTGAAGGCACCGCCGTTGAAGACGAAGACGCGGAAGAAAATGACGTTGAAGACAACGAAGACGCTCCGGAAGAAAATAACAATGGAATGTAAAAAAATTGTCGGCGAGCTTTTTAAGCCCGTCGATTTTTTTTCATCCAGTCAAAGAAAAAAATTCCGCTCGACGCCGCAGTTATCACAATGAGCGACAAAGGCTTTCACAGCTTGCGCGAAGAAGAAATACTTCGTACTGCCCGAACTTCAACACGGTATAGAAATTCTGTGCGGCTAACCTTGCGACCCGTGAAAATTTTTTGCTAAACTTGTAACGAAATTGGATTCACGACGTATAAGAGGCAAAAAATAAATTGGAGGTTGATAATATGGCATATAAAGACAAATACGCGGAAGAACTCTTGAGCAACGAGCAACTCGACCAAGTCGTAGGCGGCTCAAATCCTATGTTAGATTCATGGGACATTAATTTCTTCAAAACTTTGGGTATGTATAAAGAAGGTAGTGGCAGTCCTAGTGCTAAAGAATTATTTGCAAGATACGGAGTAACTGTCGAGGGTGGATTTGGAGAAAATTATTATAAATTTCAGGGCGCATATTCATATTCTAGACATCCACGCGTAGCGGCTCTCGGATATGTTTTGGACAAAATTAAATACCCCGGCTACAGTGGTGAGTGGTGGAAACTCGATTACACAGAGCAATTCATTAAAGACCATTTCGGCAAAGGAATTGTATAAAATATCATATCTGTAATCAAAAAACGCGGCGCACGGTCGCAATCAATATAAAACTTTAAAGGAGACTGATTAAAATGGCAGACGAAAAGAAAGTTGCAACACGCGAAGAAAATCTCAAGAAAATCAATGAGGAACTCGAAAAGTTGAGCGACGAGGAACTCGACAAGGTCGCAGGCGGTTTGTTGTGGTCGATTGAACCAAACAAAAATCCGAACACCGACACCATTACCTGCAAAGAAAAAATTATTTCCTTTGGTCATTACCTGTAAAGAAAAAATTATTTCCTTTGGTAAATAACCAAAAAACGCGGCGCACGGTCGCAATCAGCTAAAAAACCCCTTCGGCTAAATAGTCGGGGGGTTTTGTGTTAAAATTGTTACAAAGAAATTGAAAGGAGCTTTCGCAATGGAGTTTAAAAATTTATCGCTGTTGTTCATTGCGGGTGGCAAGATAAACTTTGTCAAAGCGATTCGGCGCGGAGCTTTTACTTGATAAAATTCGCGACGCAGAACCGATTGCGAGGCTTGCGAACGGATTGGAACGAATCAAAACGGATTGGGCGTTGGCAATTTCAGCCGACATGTCTTTTTTTGATTTTGAAATTTTAAAGCCGCTCATGAAAAGCTGATAAGCATTTCGGGCGAGGAAATATTTTTCAACGTCAACGCTCGCGCAGATTTAAGATTGGCACGCGGTCGCGCAGAAAATCTCAAGCGCAAGACGCCAATAATCTCAATCGTCGCGCCGAGTTCGGGCACGGGCAAGACGAATTTTATTGAACGTCTCGTTAAAATTTTTTCTGAACGGGGAATTAAAATCGGCGTGATAAAGAGCGACGCGCAAGGCTTTAATCTCGACAGGAAGGGCAAGGACAGTTTCCGCTTTCAAACGGCGGGCGCAAAGTCCGTTGCGGTTGTCTTGCCGCGCAGTTGGTTCATGATTCAGCAAAGTGACGAGCGCGAAAACTTTTTATCTGTCGCCGAGAAAATGAACGTCGATTTAATTTTGACGGAGAGCCGCACACACGGCACTTGCCCCGCAATTTCGCTTTGGCGCGGAAAGGGCGAAGTCATTATCAATGAGCAAGTCGCCGCGATTTTCACGAGTGCGCCCGCTCCTTCCTACGATATTTATCAGTTTGACCTTAACGAGTTGACCGACGCCGAGAAGGTTTGCAAGTTCCTTGCCGCCAAAAGATAGCTCAGAGATAAAAAAACCCCGTCGCGAAAATCGGCGGGGTTAATTTTTTATGTCGTTAAGCTATTTCTTGCCTTTGATGTCGGAGGCGCAATGCGGGCACTTGGTCGCGTCGTCCGCAACAACTTCGCGGCAATACGGGCACTTGCGCGGGTCGGGCGCAGGCGGCGGCGGGGCTGGCATAAATCTGCTAACCTGTTTTATAAGTATAAAAATTGCCGTCGCCATGATCAAGAAATCGAGACACACGTTCAGGAACGCGCCGTAAGCAATAACTGGAGCACCTGCTTCTTTCGCCGCGGCAAAAGTTTCGTACTCGACGCCCGAAAGATTGATATAAAGGTTCGAGAAATCTACCTTGCCGAGCAACAAGCCCAAAGGCGGCATGAGAATATCAGACGTGAACGAGGAAACGATTTTACCAAAGGCCCCACCTATGATCACGCCGACGGACATGTCCAAAATATTCCCCCGGAGGATGAATTTTTTCCATTCTTCTAACAAAACCTTTCACTCCTTGACAAAAATTAAGCCTTTCTGTAAACTTCACGTGAACCCAGAAATTCCACAGAAAGGAGCAATTCACATGAATACTAGCAAAAAATCTTCTGATTGTCAAACTGTCCCGCTGTTCGCTGTTTATGTAATTTGGTACCGACTAACCAATAAATTTTACGTCGGTGTCACCGGTCAAGCGAGTGTGTACATGCGCATTCGTCAACACAAGTACAATAAGCGACAATTTATCGACCTTGAAATCCGCAAAACCGGATGGGAAGGAAATTATGACTGGTGGGTCGTTGAAACTGGCGTTTCGTTTGGTCAGATTAGCGAGTGCGAGAAAAAATGGATAGCGATTTTCGATTGCGTTTATCCTACACGCTATAACAGAACCACAGGCGGAATAAAATTTTTCAAACACACAGAAGAATCTAAAGAAAAAAATCGTCAATCAAATCTCGGCAAACGTCACACGGATGAGGCACTTGCCAAAATGCGTGGCAGACATCACACCGATGAAGAAAAAGCAAAAATTGGCAGAGGCAATCGCGGCAAAAAGCGTACGGAAGAACAAAAAGAAAATTATCGTAAAGCACATCTCGGCAAACCGCTTTCTAAGGAGCATAAAACCAACATCGGCAAAGCACGTCTTGGAAAACACCACACTGACGAAGCAAAAAAATCATGCGGCGAAAGCTCTTGCAAGAGAGGCGCGGAAAAGAGCCGCCAAAGCTACCGCTAAAGAAAATCTTGCCGCTGCCAATACTGCGCCGACAGACCTAACTAATCTACTTGACGCTGTAATACTTAAGCAAGGCTTGCGTTCCGAGATTGCCATTGCCTGATTCTTCGAGCTTGCGGACTTCGTGGAGTACCATAGCCAAAATCGGGAGCGACGCGCCGTAAGCCGTAGCCGTTTCGTTGCCGATAGCCAAGTCCTTGCCAAAGTGCTTGAGCATGAAACCGGGATTAAAATCGCCGTCGAGACCTTTACGCGCGACGCCTGTCATTTGGAAAGAACCCGCCGCGCCCGTCGCTATCGCCGAATAAACTTTCTCAACGTCAAGCCCCGCCGCCTTAGCGTAGGCAAAAGCCTCACAGACGCCCGCCAAAGTTCCGGCAATCGCAATTTGGTTGCAAGCCTTAGTTTTCTGACCTGCGCCCGCCGCGCCTTCGTAGACAATATTCTTGCCCATAGCCTCAAAGACAGGTTTAAGCGCGGCGAAAGATTCTTCTTCGCCGCCGACCAAAATAGTAAGCGTGGCATTCTTCGCGCCAACGTCGCCGCCCGTAACGGGAGCGTCCACCGCGTGAAGATTTTTTTTCTGCGCCGCCGCAAAAATTTTCTCGGCAAGTATCGGCGAGGAAGTCGTCATGTCGACGAGATACGCGCCCGCCTTAGCCGACTCGACAATCCCGCCCGTGCCCAAGTAAATTTGCTCAACGTCTTTAGGGTAGCCGACGATTGTTATCACGACATCTTGACCCGCCGCGCAGTCGCCGACAGTCTCGCACCATTTCGCGCCGCGCTCAATCAAAATTTGAGCCTTCGACTTCGTGCGGTTGTAAACGCTAAGTTCAAAGCCCGCGTCCATTAAATGGCCTGCCATCGCCGCGCCCATTATCC
The DNA here is from genome assembly GCA_045118435.1 of Quinella sp. Taxonomy (GTDB): domain Bacteria; phylum Bacillota; class Negativicutes; order Selenomonadales; family Selenomonadaceae; genus Quinella. The sequence continues at coordinate 11,037 of JBGUYA010000014.1, forward strand.
CAGTCCCGATAAAGCCGATTTTTTTCAAAGCCGCCATTCCTTAATCACCTTCTTTCACGCCGCGCAGTGTATCATATTGTTTTCAGTTTTTCAAGACGCAGGCAAGGAATTATTGACAGGAAATGATTCAACTTGTAAAATTGGCGGCGAACGGAGGCGGTCTGACTTTATGAAATATAAACGTGTAATTCTGAAGTTGAGCGGCGAAGCTCTTGCCGGAGAAAAAAGTTTCGGCATAAATCCGCCCGTCGTCGAGAGCATTGCCAAGCAGATTAAAAAAGTTCACGAAGCGGGCTTGGAAATTGCAATCGTCGTGGGCGGCGGAAATCTGTGGCGCGGCTTGGCGGGCGCGGCAAAAGGCATGGACAGAACTTCTGCCGACTATATGGGAATGTTGGCAACGGTCATGAATGCGCTTGCCTTGCAAGACGCACTTGAGCAGTTGAAAGTTTTTACTCGTGTGCAAACGGCGATTGAAATGCGCGAAGTTGCCGAGCCTTACATAAGACGCCGCGCAGTTCGTCACTTGGAAAAAGGGCGCGTCGTTATCTTCGGCGCAGGCACGGGCAATCCTTACTTTTCGACGGATACGACGGCGGCTCTTCGCGCGGCAGAGGTCGAGGCGAACGTTATCTTAATGGCGAAGAAAGGCACTGACGGCATTTATGACGCTGATCCGAATCGTTTCCCCGACGCTAAAAAATTCGACAAAATTTCTTACATTGATATTTTAAATCTCGGCTTGCACGTCATGGACTCGACGGCGACAAGTCTTTGCATGGACAATCATATCCCGCTTGTCGTCTTCAACATTGACAATCACGAAAATATTTACCGCGCCGCAATCGGCGAAGACATTGGCACGACCGTTAATTAATTAGGAATTTGGAATTAGGAATGAGGAATGTAAAGGAGGATTTTTTATGACCAAAGAAGTTATTAAATCGGCGGAGGACAGGCTTAATAAAACTCTCGACGGCTTGAAGAAAGAATACGGCACACTTCGCGCGGGACGCGCCGCGCCCAGTCTGCTCGATAAAGTTACGGTTGATTATTACGGCGTAGCGACTCCTGTCAATCAAATGGCAAACGTCACCATTCCCGAACCGCGCATGATTATGATTAAGCCCTACGACAAGAATTCGCTCAAGGACATTGAACGCGCAATTCAAAAATCGGACTTGGGTTTGACGCCCAACAACGACGGCACGACTATTCGCTTGGCTATTCCGCAACCGACGCAGGAACGCCGCAAGGAACTCGTTAAAGTTGTCGGCAAGAAGGCGGAAGATGCTAAGGTTGCCATGCGCAATATCCGCCGCGACGCCAACGAGTCGATTAAAAAGCTTGAGAAGGGCAAGGAAATTACCGAAGACGACCGCAAAGCCGCGCAGGACGAAATGCAAAAGCTCCTCGACAAATTTATTAAGCTCGTCGACAGCACGAAGGCGACCAAAGAAAAAGAAGTTATGGAAGTTTGAAAGGCAATTAGGAATTTGAAATTAGGAATGTGGAATGCAAAACCAATTCCTAATTCCTCATTCCTTATTCCTAATTCCTAATTGAGGTAAACTATGTGGGAAAGCGACGGCGGCTTGCTTGCGCGAGTCGATAAAACAAAAATGCCGCGACACGTGGCGATAATAATGGACGGCAACGGACGCTGGGCAAATTGTCGCGGGCTTTTGCGAAACGCGGGGCATACCGCCGGCGTCAAGACGCTCAAAAATATTTTGAAGACTGCCGTTAATCTCAAGCTGGAGGCTTTGACGGTCTACGCTTTTTCAACGGAGAATTGGAAACGACCACATGCTGAGGTTAATTTTTTAATGCATTTGTTTTCGGACTATCTGGAGCGCGAGAAACTCGAAATGCACGAGAACAACGTCCGCATAAAATTTTTGGGACGCACGGAAGATTTTGCTCCCGCGTTGCAAAAGTTGATGCGCGATTCGGTTGAACTAATGAAGAACAATACGGGCGTTAAGTTCAATGTGGCGGCTGATTACGGCGGGCAAGATGAAATTCTTCGCGCCGCGCAGAAGTTAGCTTGTCGAGTTAAGGCGGGCGAACTTAATCCTGAAGACATTTCCGCGCAGATTTTTGAAGACGAATTGGATACGAGCGGACAGCCGCCGGTCGATTTGATGATTCGCACGAGCGGCGAGTTGCGCGTCAGCAATTTTTTATTGTGGCAAGCCGCCTATGCCGAATTTTGGTTCACAGAGACGACTTGGCCGGAGTTCACGCCCGAAGAATTCATTGACGCGATTGTTGACTTCGGCAAAAGAAGTCGTCGTTTCGGTGCGCTTGCTTAAGGAGAAATTTTTATGGAGAACACGAACACTCCTGCGGTTTCAGTCGTTATACCTATGTACAACGCGGAGAAGTATATCGGCGAGTGTCTCGACAGTCTTTTGAATCAGACCTTTAAAAATTTTGAAGTGATAATTGTCAACGACTGTTCAACGGATAACTCCTGCGCGGTAGTCGAGAGTTACGTTAAAAAATTCGGCGACCGCTTGAAAATTCTTGGCAATAAGAAGAATTCGGGAGCCGACGCCTCGCGCAACAACGGCTTGATGATTTCGCGCGGCGAGTATATTTTTTTTATGGACAGTGATGATTTGCTTATGCTTGACGGCTTGGAGAGAATGCACAAGACCGCCGAAGAATTCAAAGCCGACGCTATCGACCTATCGCGCTTTTATAAAATGAATGACAACGCCAAAGAGATTAAGACCGTCAATTACAAGTACGAGCGAGTTTTCTTTGATGGACATAAAGAAATTTTTGTTGATGACGATTTGGCTTGGCGAATGAAAAAACCCATGACGTGGAGATTTTTCAGTGTCCCTTGGCTCAGATTTTTTAAGCGCGACTTCTTGATAAAGAACAAGCTCTTTTTCCCCGAAAACGTCACGCGTTGCGAGGATGTTGTTTGGAAATACGGCTTTTTATTTTTGGCAAAAAGGATTGTCCACGTCTCCTACATAACTTATTTTTATCGCATAAATAATACTTCTTTGAGTCGACAGAAAAGGACGTACGCCGAATATGTAAATTCTCGCATGACGACGATAATTGACGGGATAAAGTGGATTGATGACGTCATGAATCGCGTCGAGTTTTTCAAACAAAATCCGCAGTGGCGTTACGCGATTTTTGAAGAGTTCATGAACAATATGTTTGAGCGGCTCCTTATTCAAACGCAGAAGAAAAAAGTTGCGGCTGTTGAAATTTATGAGGCGGTAAAATTTGGATTCGGGCAAAAACTCGGCAAGCATGATGTACTTGTCGCGGAGCTGTGCTCGCTGATTGATGACCAAAACAAAGAAATTTCCAAACTTCAAGCGCGGCTGAAAGACTGATAAGGGGGCATTTCATGAAAAAAATTCCCGCAATCTCGGTGATTATCCCGCTGTTCAATGCGGAAAAATATATCGGCGAGTGTTTGGAGTGCTTTTTGAATCAGACGTTTCAAGATTTTGAAGTCATAGTTGTTGACGATTGCTCAAGTGACGATTCCGTTGCAGTTGTCGAAAGTTATCTTGAAAAATTTTGCGGTCGCCTAAAAGTTTACGCCAATGAAAAAAATTTTGGCTCTGGTGCCACAAGAAATAAGGGTTTATTTCTCTCGCGCACGGAATATATCTACTTCATGGACGCCGACGATTTGTTAATGCTTGACGGACTGGAAAAAATGTATGCGGTGGCGAGAAAATTTAACGCTGAGGTAGTCAACTTACAAAACCATTACATGATGACTGAAGACGCCAAAGAATTGGTACTTATGGATGAAAAAAATAATCTGTTATTTACGGATGATGCGAACGAAATTTTTGTTGATGATAATTTGGCTTGGCGCATAGAAAAAATAACTCAGAGAACTTTTTGGGGTTCGGCTTGTTTCCGATTGTTTAAGCGGGATTTTCTCATTGAAAATAGATGTTTCTTCCCCGAAAATGTTGAGTACTTGGAGGACGTTGTCTGGAAACACAGTTTTTTATTTTTCGCCAAAAGAATTGTTCATTTGAGTTGCCCACTTTATTTTTATCGCAGAGTTAAAGGTTCCAAAACCAGAACCAAAAGAGAATTCGCGCAGTATGTGTATTACAGATTGTCGCCGATTGTTGATGGCTTGAAGTGGATTAATGATTTGATGAATCGGGTTGACTTCATCAAGGAAAATCCACATTATCGCTATAAAATTCTGGAAGAATTCGCTGATGATTTGTTCAGACGACTTCTTAAGCAAACGCAGAAAAGAAATTGGTTTGCCGTTGCCATTTATGAGGCTGTTAAAGAAAAGTTCGGCGAAAAGCTCGGCAGGCATAATGTTTTGATTGCCAAGTTGTGTTCACTAATCGACGCGCAGTTGAAAGAACTAACCACGCTTGAGGAGTCGCCAGAAATTAACAGAGGAGGAAATTTTGTGGCAAATATCTTGGCAGTGTCCGTGATTATCCCGATGTACAACGCGGAAAAATATGTCGGCGAGTGTCTCGACAGTCTTTTAAGTCAGACGTTCAAAAACTTTGAAGTAATCCTCGTCGACGATTGCTCAACCGATAACGGTCGCACAGTTGCAGAAAGTTATCTTGAAAAGTTCGGCGGTTGCTTGAAAATTTTCCACACGGAAAAAAACTCGGGCGTTGGCGTCGCGCGAAACAAGGGATTGATATTCTCGCGCGGTGAATATGTTTTTTTCATGGACGCCGACGATTTGTTAATGCAAAACGGTTTGGAGGAAATGTACGCGGCGGCGGAAAGTTTTAAGGCAGATGTTGTCGATTGCTCTCGGTTTTATAAAATGAATGACAACGACAAGGAAAAAGTTCCTGTCGATTATGTGATTCCGCAGATTGACGGCGTGAACTCTTTTGTTGAAGAGTCTGTTGATTCGCGCGTACAAGCTCTGTTGGAGGATAAGTTTTGTTTGCACGTGTGGAATAAAATGTTGCGGCGAGACTTTTTGATTGAGAACGAACTCTTTTTCCCAGAAGGTATCGATTACGGCGAGAATCAAATTTGGTCGCAAGGCGTGTTGTTCCGCGCGAAAACGATTTTGCACTTGCCGAAGGGCTATTATCTTTATCGCCAATCCAAAAATTCGCTGACGCACCAAAAACGAGAGCCTCTGCAAAAAATAAATGTGCTACTCAACGCGGTTATCGAGGGCTTGAAATGGCTTGATGACGTTATGGAGACGACGCCGTATTTTCAAACAGATCCGCAACTTCGCTACAAAGTCTTGGATCATTTCACGCGAAGATTTTACAAGGCAACCTTCAAGCACACACTCGCAATGCCGCAATGGGAAATTTATGAGTCGTTGAAGTCAGAGTTCGGCAAGGGCTTCGGCGAGTATGATGTCTTGATTCCCGCATTGCTCGCGTTGGCAAATGCCAATCAAAAGAAAATAGAAAATCTAAAAGAAAAGTTGAAAAAGTGAGGAGAAATTTTATGACGAATGCTCCTGCCGTGTCGGTGATTATTCCAATGTACAACGTCGAAAAATATATCGGCGACTGTTTGAATTCCGTTCTTGAGCAAACCTTTCAAGATTTTGAAGTCATCCTCGTTGACGATTGCTCAACCGATGACAGTCGACAAATCGCCGAGAGTTTTTTGGATAAATTCAGCGGACGCTTAAAAATCTTTAGCATGGAAAAAAATTCGGGTGTAGCTCTTTCGCGTAACAGAGGTTCAATTCTTTCGCGCGGTGAATATGTTTTTTTCGTAGACTCAGATGACATGGTTACGAAAACTGGCTTGGAAGAAATGTATTCTTATGCGCAAAAATTCAACGCCGACGTGGTTCATACTACAAAAAATTACGTAATGGAAGAAGATGGTTCAGGTATTAAACTGATGCATAATAGCGGATACAGTTCAAATGATGAGGTATTTATGCCAGATATGTCCGATCGTGTTCAGATTGTGATAAAAAATAAATTGTGGTGTGCGCCCTGGAGATATTTGATAAAACGCGATTTATTACTCGAGAACGAAATTTTTTCTCCGGACTCGCATGCAGCCAGCGATCAAGTTCTTTCACGTTGTGTATTTCTTTGTGCCAAAAAGCTTTTGATCGTTCCTGTTGCAACATGTCTTTATCGAAAGTCGGAAAACTCGATAACTCGCACAAAAAAGACTCCCGAATACCGGATACAACTTTGGGTTGAAATCATAACCGTAGCTATAGAATGCTTGGAAAAAACATTGGGCAAATTGGAATTTTTTCAAGAACATCCCGATAAGCTTTATGACGTCATAAGACAATTTACTTTGTCGCGGCTTAACTATTTTTTCAAAGCATCAGATAAATTTCCTTACTCACAGATTTATGTTGCGACAAAAAATGTTTTTGACAATCGAATCGGTGAGCGAACTTCCTTGGTTGCAATGCTCCTTTTGATTATGAGAAAAAAATATATCGAGGCAGAAAATTCCAAGAAGAAATTGAACGATCTTTATGAACAAGCTCAAAAAAGAATCGTCGAGCTGGAAGAACAATTAAAAAAATAAGTGAGGAAGTGAAGCCTTTGGCTTTAAGAATTATCACGGGGATTATCGGGATTGCAATCGCGGCGTTCGTGATTCAATATGGCGGTGCGCCCTTCGCGGGATTTGCAATATTTTTATCGCTCCTTGCCTGGCACGAGTTTTCAAGCGCGTTTAGACGGGCGGGCGTAATCACGACGTATATTTTCGGCGCGTTGGCACTGATTTTGCTAATGTTTTGCGCGTGGCTGGGCAACGTCGAAGAACTTTTGGCGGTCTTGACCGTGAGCATGATGATAATTTTCTTGCTGACGGTAATCCTGCGCGGGAGCACACGCCCGACTGATGCTTGCGTCTCCGTCGCGGGGATAATGTATATCGGGCTACCGTTCGCGCATTTGATTTTCCTGCGCTTTTTGACCGATGAGCCGCAACCCGGCGAGGCAGTTACGACTGTCCAAGAAATTGCAACGAACAACTCCACGATACTTGACAAGATTGATCTCGGAAAATTTGCCGACTTCCTGCCGTCGTTCGACCTGCATTTGAACTCATTGTTAAATGTGAACGTCGACGCGGGCTGTGCGTTGGTTTGGGTTTTATTCGCTTGCACTTGGGCGAGTGATACCTTTGCTTATTTTGTCGGCTCGGCAATTGGCTCCCATAAGCTCGCGCCGTCGATTAGTCCAGGCAAAACGGTCGAAGGCTTTCTCGGTTCTATCTTCGGAACGATTTTAACGGCGGTCGTCGTCGGGACGTTTATCTTCGGGTTGCCGTTCGTGAAAATGGCACTGGCTGGATTTGTCTTGGCATTGGCGGCGACGCTTGGCGACTTAGTTGAGTCGGTGTTGAAACGTTTCGCAAACATAAAAGATTCGGGAATATTCCTGCCAGGACACGGTGGCGCACTTGACCGTTTCGACAGCCTGATTTACACCGCGCCGACTTTCTACTACTTTGTAATTTTGTCGGGAATAGCTTAAGGCGGGTGACGAGTTTTGATTTTGACGATAGCGGCGGCAGTCTTCGTGTTCGGAATGTTAGTGTTGGTGCACGAGTTCGGGCACTTTATCACGGCGAAGATGACGGGAATGCGCGTCGATGAATTTGCAATCGGCTTCGGTCCGAAGATTATCAGCAAGCGGCGCGGCGAAACGATTTACTCGTTGCGAGCGATACCGCTGGGCGGCTTTAACGACATTGCAGGCATGGATCCCGATAATAATCCGGCGGGCGAGCGCGGCTTTTGTGCTAAGCCTGTCTTATCGCGCATGATTGTAATTTTGGCGGGCGCGGCGATGAACTTTGTCTTGCCGATAGTTTTATTCTTTGGCATTTATGCGACGCTCGGCGCGGGGAAACCTGCAACTGAACCGATTATCGGTAGCGTGATTGAAGGCATGGCGGCTGAGAAGGCGGGCATTAAAGAGGGCGACGAAATTTTGAGCGTCGACGGTCAAGCAATTGGAACTTGGACGGACTTCACAGACAAGTTGCGGACGGTCGAGGAAGGACAAAATATTTTGCTCCAATATAAGCGCGGCGACAAGATCAGCGAAGTCACACTTGCGCCGGAGTTCAATGAGCAGGAAAAGCGCGTTTTAATCGGCGTGCAAAGTTCTATCGTCTACGAAGAAAAATCACTGCCCGAATCATTCACGTTGGCGATTGAGCACACGAAGGAAATCACGACGTTCATGCTTGACTCAATCGCGACGCTGTTCAGAGAGCCGGAGCAAACTGAAAATCTCGCGGGACCAATCGGCATAGTGCAAATGTCGGGGCAAGTCGCCGAGCGCGGCTTTATCCCGCTGTTGAACTTCGCCGCGCTGTTGAGCATAAACTTGGGCATAATAAACCTGTTGCCCGTGCCCGTGCTTGACGGCGGTCACTTCGTAAATTTATTTATCGAGGCGGTCAGGGGCAAACCGCTCGGCGCAAAGGCGGTCGCCTACACTCAGCGCGTTGGCATTGCGCTTTTGCTCATGCTTATGCTCTTCGCCACGAAAAATGATTTGGTTCGCGTCTTCTTGAAGTGAGGAAAAGTTATGCGCAAAATTTTTACAATCGGCTTTACGCGGAAGACGGCGGAAGAATTTTTCACATGCCTTGAGGATAGAGGCGTCAAAATGGTTGTGGACGTTCGACTTTACAACATGACGCAACTTTTGGGTTTCAGCAAGTATCCCGACATTGAATATTTCCTGCGCAGGCTTTCCGGTATCGATTACGTTCATGATTTGCAATTTGCGCCGTCGCAGGAACTTTTGGACAGTTATAAAAAAGGAATCATTGGTTGGGACGACTACGAACTTGAATTTGCCGAGCTGATGAAGTACCGCGACATTGATGATTACATTATCAAGAATTATTCCGATGAAGAGAATATTTGTTTGCTGTGCACGGAAGTTTCACCGGAATATTGTCACAGGCGGCTTGTCGCGGAGAAAATCGAGGAGGTTCTCGGCAACGTTGAGATTGTTCATTTGTGAGGGGCGGCAATGTTTATTCGCAAGCTGATAATTCTTGCCGCAAGCGCGAAGTATAACAACTACTGCGTGGCGGGCGTCGACGTGAACACGGGCGAGTGGATTCGACCGATTTCCGATAATCCCGATTTGGAAGAGGCGGTTCCGCTTGAAGACATGAAGTATCCCGACGGCGAGCGCATGGAGCTTTTGGACATTGTAGAAATAAAATTTTCCGACCGAGCGGCGAACAATCCGATTCAGCCGGAAAATTTTTTTTACAACGTTAAATATTATTGGCAGAAAGTCGGGCGCGTGACGTTGCAAGATGTTATTAACTTGCGCGGCTTTGACCTTCGCGAAAAAATTTTTTATAACAATGAGCGTTCAATACCCGGAACCGACGTCGTAAAGTTTGCGGAGCGCGAGTCGCTGTTGCTTTTGCCTGTGGAAAATTTATTTATCACGGTTGAAGAGACTGACCACAAGAAATTTCATGCCGACTTCAAATATCGCGACAAGAAGTTTTATAGGTTCAGTGTCGGCGACATTTCAGTTAGAGAAAAATTTTCCAACAACAGCGCGGGCAAATATTTTTTCAAGGACAAGGCGACGGTCGTTTTCAGTATCACCAATCCTTATTATAAAAATGCGGAATGCTATAAAATGCTCGCGCAGATTTTTTAACATGTCGCGGGTAGTCGAGACGCAGAAGGTAGCTTTACTGCGCAAGTTTTATGAAGGGCGTCGTGTAATTGAAATCGACGTACTCGACGGGGTGCGGATTAGTCTCCAAGTCGCGCATAAAATCTTCTGTGAGCCGCGCCTTTTCGTCAAGCCGCTCCAACTTCCCAAGCCGTATTTGAACTGGTCGGTCGGTTGCGCTGTACATGACGATATAATCCGCCTCCACTATCGCAATTTCCGACAAACGATTGAGCGTCTCCTCGTCGAGCCGCTGAAGAAAGTCCAAAATTTTTTTGACAATCTCGTCGTCCAACTCGTCGCCAATATACAAGTCGCGAACTGCCGCGCCCGTTATCATCGGGATTTGCATTGTCTTCAAACTCTTGTAGCTGTCGATAATCACGCCGTTGCGGTCAAGGTCGAGATAGCCGTAATCGCAACTGACCATAGCAAGCGGTCGCCGCTCCTTAATCGTCACTTCCAACGTGTGCGGCAATTTGCGACGCACGCTAACTTCTTCTATCCGCAAATCCTTCGACAGACGACTTTGCACAACGTCCGTCTCAAGCTTGAACATTTGCTCGCCCATGTAAATATCGCCGACTTTTAAAATGTCCTCTTGCGTCAGATACTTCGCGCCCACAAGTTTTATCTCGCTCAGCGTGAAGAACGGCACGTACACGAAAAAGCCAAGCACCGCCGCACTAACTACAAGAAAAATTATCCCGCGCAACAGCCGCCCGAATCGCCGCCGCCGTCTGATTACCGCCATTTTCTCACCGCCTTACTTGTATAAAATTTCCAAAATGTTCTTCAAGCTATCGTACATGAGCAGGAAGGCAATCTGCATTTTTTCTTCGCTCATTTAAAGTGATCATTCCATTTTGATTCGACGAACGATTTATTTGCCGCAAGCCATTGAATAATCCTATTCAAATCTTTGGCAGTAATGCGGCTTTTATTATGCTCCAAGCCTCCAAAAAATCAAAGCCGTTTTCGTTCGGATGCTCGAAGTAAATTTGTATGTATTCCATTCCGTCGCAATTGGTTTTAATGTCGCTGAAAGTCAACGTGACCTCGTCAATTTCGGAGAAGAAATGTTTCATGCTAAACCCTCCTTAAAATTCGGCGAGTGCAAGAATTTTTTCGCAAAGTTCGGGGAACTCGATACCTGCGGCGCGAGCGGCGTCGGGGACAAGGGAAGTCTCGGTCATGCCGGGCACGGAGTTAATCTCGATGACGTAGGGAATATTTTCTTCTGACAACATGACGTCGACGCGAGCAACGCCCGCGCACTTGCAAACTTTGAACGCGGCAACCGCCAAATTTTTAACGGCGGCGGTCAAAGCGTCGTCAATCTGCGCGGGGCAAATGTGCGTTGACATGCCCTTAGTGTACTTGGTCTTGTAGTCGTAGCGACCGGTCGTCGTAGTAATTTCGATAATGGGAAGAGCCTCCGCGTCGTCCTCGTTGCCCATAACCGCGACGGTCAACTCGCGCCCCTTAATGAACTCTTCAACTAAAATCTCGTCGCCGAAGGCAAAGGCATTCTCAATCGCCTCGTCAAGCTCGGAAGCTTTTTCAACGATAGTTACGCCGATACTTGAGCCTTGCGACGACGCTTTGATAACGACGGGCAAGCCGAAATTCTTTTCAATCTCGGCGGCGAGTTCGTCGCGGCGGTCAACTTCACGATAGACAGCGAACTTTGGCGTAGAAATCTGCGCGGAGTTGAGGAAATGTTTCGTTGCAACTTTATCCATAGTCAGCGCGGCGGCGAGCACGTCGGAGCCGGTGTAAGGAATTTTGAGCATGTCAAGCGTACCTTGAATCAAGCCGTCCTCGCCGTATTTGCCGTGCAGGGCGTTAAAGACAATGCCGCAATTCTTTTCGCGAATCGTGGCGGCGAAGGTCTGCGGGTTGAGTTCCATGAGTTCGACGTTGTAACCTTTTGACTTGAGCGCGTCGGCAATCGCCTTGCCCGTGCGCCGAGAAACTTCCGCCTCAGTCGACGTTCCGCCGCAAATCACGACGATTTTTTTCTTGCGACTTTCCTTAAGAAGTTCGAGAAGTTCCTCGCCCGTTTTGAAAATGTCGCCCGCGCCCATAGTGATAACCAAGTCACCGGGCGCGAGCTGGTCTTTAACGGCAGCGGCAATGTCCTCGCGCTTTGGAATGTAGCTGACGGCTTGATTGGTCGTGCTCAAAACTTCGTTCAGAATTGATTCGCCGTTCACACCGGAAATTTTCTCTTCGCCGGCGGAATAAATGTCGGTCAAAATCAACTCGTCTGCCTCTCTGAACGCGCCGCCGAATTCTTTAAGCAAAAGTTGCGTGCGGCTGTACCTGTGCGGCTGAAAGATACAAAAGATTTTATTGGGCTTAGTCTCGCGGGCGGCTCGGAGCGTCGCGGCAATTTCTGTTGGGTGGTGCGCGTAGTCGTCAACGACCAAAATATTTCTGACGCGCCCTTTGACTTGAAAACGACGTTTCGCGCCATGAAACTTACTCAAGCCTTCCGCGATCTTATCGAAGGGTACGCCGACTTCAAGAGCCGTCGCGATAGTCGCCAGCGCGTTAAGGACGTTATGCCGCCCGTGAATCGCCAAGTTCACTTTACCAAGATATTTTTCGCGGTTGAAAACAATAAAGTTTATGCCCTTTGAAGTCGTGCGGATATGTTTCGCGGTAAAGTCGGCGTCGTGGTCAATGGCGTAGGAAATAATTTTGCGGTCGACTTCCTTTGCAATCTCGCGCAGGTTGTCATTGTCAAAGCAGAGGACGGCAACGCCCGCCTCGCGATTGATATTTTCGATAAAAATTTTGAAGGCGGCGCGAATTCTCTCCATAGTGCCGTAATGGTCAAGGTGATCATCTTCGACGTTGGTGACGACGGCGATTTTGGGCTTGAGCGTCAAAAAGGAGCCGTCGCTTTCGTCAGCCTCCGTGACGAGCCAATCGCTTTGACCCAAAATTGCGCCCGTGCCCAAGTCGGTTGACTCGCCGCCGATAATTATAGTCGGGTCGACTTCCGCGCTGTGCAGGACAAAGCCAATCATTGAAGTTGTAGTTGTCTTGCCGTGCGAACCAGAGACAGCGATACCTTTGCGCGAGTTGAGCAAGTAAGCGTTGATGTCGGAGCGGTGGAGCTTTGGAATTTTGAATTTACTCGCGGCGATAATTTCCGGGTTATCGGCGGGGATTGCGCTTGAGCAAACAATCGCCTCAACGGGGTTGCCGGTCTCGTCGAGGATATTTTTCGCCTTGTGCCCGACGAAAATCCTTGCACCGAGATTTTTAAGCATGTCGAGCGTCGGGGAGTCTTTGCTGTCCGAGCCGCTTATTTCGCAACCGCTCTCAATCAAAATTTTGGCGAGCGCACTCATGCCCACGCCGCCTATTCCTATAAAATGATATTTCTTCAAGCCGTCGAGTTTCAAATTACTTTTCCTCCCGTTCAATCTGTTTTTTAAGTTTCTTGTCGAAGGTGAAGACATTCGCTTTTTCCACGTCGTGATAAGCCGCAAGTATGCAGTCGACGAAATCCAACTTTGTTTCTGCGAAAATTTCTACTGCACGAATCATGACATTTTTGCGTTCCATTTCAACCCAATCCAAAACGATTAAAAGTTGTTCCGCAATTTTTTGCCTGTCGACTTCGTAAAATGTGCGCAAAACATGAGACGTTTCCATTAAAATTACCGGGAGAAGGAACGCGCCACCCTCGATTAAATCCTTTGCGATTTGCGATTGTTCTTCATTGTCGCGCAAAAGATAGCGCAAGACGACGTTTGTATCAACCAATATTCTTGGCATATTTTTTTGCCGCCGCCCTTTCCCATGCGCAACTTTCAAACGGAATCAACGCGGGGTTTGCGTATTCAGCCAATGCGCCAAATGCAGAAGTTTTTTCCGCTTTGGGCTTTCTCTTAGGAAGTTCGCCCTCCTGCTGGTCGATGTTGTACTTAATCAAAATCGGGATAGCCTCTTCGAGTGTCAAATCGATTTTGCCGTAGAGTTTTTCAGCCTCCGCTTTCAAATCGGCGTCCAACTCAATTTTGACGGTAATTTTTTCAGCCATGATAAATCCTCCTCAAGTCATTTCAAAAATTAAGTCGGCGATTTCGTCAGCCGCCTGCGGTTTGCCGA
>JBGUYA010000015.1:0-15540 GCA_045118435.1 Quinella sp.
TGCGCGGGTCGAAAACTTTTTGCGGACGGGTTATGGCTGGTCTCCTTGGACAAAATTTTTGCGCCGCGATTTTCTCATTGCCAACAAAATCGACTTCCCGCGCGTGAAAATTTCTGAGGATGTGCTTTGGTCGTTCAAAGTCATTTGCCTTGCGAAGAATTTTTTGCGTGTGCCCAATCAGCTTTATGTCTATCGTTCGGTTGAAAATTCTTGGTCGCGAATCAAACGGACGCCCGCCGACGAAATTAAATTTTGGCTCGACCCGCTCATTAAGGGTTTGGATTACTTGGATGAGTTTATGGACGAGCTGAATTTTTTTGCACGGAAGCCCAATTATCACTTTGAAGTTACGAATTTTTTTGTTAAAATGCAGGTTGCAGGAATGCTTGACGCGTTGAAGAATTTAAACCGCTACGAACTCTACGAAATTATTCACAAAGAATTTGACGGCAAGCACGCCGCGCTTATCGCAAATTTGTTCGTCGTCATGAATTTCTATCGCGATAAATTTTTGGAGGTGAAGCAATGATACTCGGCAAGGGACAGAAAATTCCGCTCAACGAAAATTTCTTGAAGATAAAATTTGAACGCCCGACTTCCGCGCTTGAGATTGACACGGCGGCTTTCCTTACTCAAGCAAACGGCAAAGTTGCGGGCGACGAAGACTTTGTTTTTTACGGCAACGCGCGACACAATTCGGGCGGCGTCACTTTGAGCGGCGACACTCTGGAGATTGACTTAACCAAAATTCCGCGACACGTCGAGAAAATTTCTCTGACCGCCACGATTTACGACGCCGACAAGCGCAAGCAAAACTTCAGCATGATTCGCGGGGCGGTCTTGAAAATTCTCGGCTTGTACGACGAAATTGCAACCTTCCCGCTCGAAAATTTCACCGTTGAGACCGCGATTGTGCTCGGCGAAGTTTATCGCTACAAAGGCAACTGGAAGTTCAACGCAACCGGCGCAGGTTTCAAGGGCGGACTCGCCGCGCTCTGCAATGATTTTGGTATCGAAGTCAATGACATTGCTCCAACTCCTCCTCCGCCGCCGACACCGTCGACGACTAAAATTAACACTCGCCGCGAAAAATCTTCCACTCAACGCGAAAAAATTAAAATCCCGCCGCCGTCCCCTCGCGAAGAAATTTCTCAACCTAAAAAAATTGAACTGCGCAAGGGGCAGAAGGTCAATCTCACTAAAAAAGGTGCGACGCTCGGTGAAATCGTCATCAATCTCAACTGGAATCAGCCGCAACAAGGCACGGGCTTTTTCAGCCGCTTTACCAACAGGGGAATCGATTTGGATTTGGCTTGCCTGTTTGAACTCAAGGACGGAAATATCGGCGCGGTGCAAGCTCTCGGCAATCACTTCGGTTCGCTTAATTACGCGCCCTATATTGCGCTTGACGGCGACGACAGGACGGGCGCAGTTGCGGCGGGCGAGACCATTCGCGTCAACGGCAAGTTCGCCGACAAGATTCGCAGGATTTTAATTTACACGTTCATTTATTCGGGCGCGGCGAATTGGGAGGAGGCAAAGGGCGTCGTGACTGTGAATTGTCCCGGCAGTCCCGAACTTATTGTGCGCATGGACGAATACGGCTCAAAAAAACACACCTGCGCGATTGCTCTGCTTGAAAATGTCGGCGGGACGTTCAGCGTCGAAAAGGTCATTGAGTTCTTCGACGACTCGGAGAAAATGGACAAGGCTTTTGATTGGGGCTTACGTTGGACGGTCGGCAGGAAGGATTAAACTATGGGCGTTGATTACTTCTCGAATCATGAACTTGTCGGCAGGGCAATGAATGTGACTTTGCGTGAGATATTGGCACCACACGTCGCGCAGGAACTTTCCGCCAATTACGGCGCAAATAATTGGTGGCGTGAAGGTGTCCTAGATGTTCTCTACGATTATAAAAAGAAAAATTTGCCGTCAACCGGAGACTACGCTGAGCTTACGGACTCGCTTGATATACAACTTTGTTTGCTCTTGATTGAAATTCATTGGCGAAAAATTTTTAGCAAAAAACATTCGATGAACTATCTAAATTGGGTCAGAGAATTAAAGCAGATTCGCAACGAATGGGCACACACTAATTGGAAAATGTTCGACAGTTTTTATACGACGCGGGCACTCGACACGATGTTGCGGCTTTGTGAACAGCTTGATGATGAAAACGTCGGCAAGTTGCGAGACATGTTGAGCAAAAGATTTTCCGGCACTGTCGAAGGCTCCGGCACTGTGAATTTTGTTAATGCCAAGAGAAACGGAAATTCTTCCGCAAGCGGTTCGCGGAAAAAACTTCCGATAAATACTAACAGTAAGAAAAGGAGAGGGTCATCAATGGCAATCAGTTTGCAAAAGGGACAGAAGGTTGACTTGACGAAGGGCAACCCCAGCTTGAAGAAAATTTTAATCGGGCTTGGCTGGGATACAAACAAGTATGATGGCGGCTACGATTTCGACCTCGACGCGGCGGCGTTCCTGCTTGGTGCCAACGGCAAAGTCAACAGCGACGACGATTTTGTTTTCTACAACAACCTCAAGCACAAGAGCGGCTCGGTTGAGCACATGGGCGACAACTTGACCGGCGCGGGCGAAGGCGACGACGAGGAGATTAAAGTTGATTTGTCGCTCGTGCCCGCCAATGTCGACAAAATCGATTTCACCGTCACGATTTACGACGCCGACGCTCGCAAGCAGAAATTCGGGCAGGTCGAGAACGCTTACATTCGTGTAGTCGACGACGAGACCGGCAAGGAACTGATTCGCTACGACTTGGGCGAAGATTTTTCCATTGAAACGGCTGTTGTCGTCGGCGAAATTTATCGTAACAAGGGCGAGTGGAAGTTTAACGCAATCGGTTCCGGTTGGAGTGGCGGCTTGGCAGCTCTCGGCAGAAATTACGGAGTTAATGTTTAAAATATTCTTGATTTTTTCCCTCTGCTTAAGCGGCGGAGGGTTTTTTGTTATAATCAGCTTGAAAGGAGTCTTGAACTTGAAAATATTTTTTTCGGCAGGCGAGGCGTCGGGCGATGTTCACGGCGCGTCGTTAGCTCGCGAGATAAAAAAATTTTCGCACGCGACAGAACTTTTGGGCTTCGGAGGAAATTTAATGGCGGCGGCGGGCGTCAAACTCGTGCGCAACTACAAAGATTATAACGTTATGGGCGTCGTCGAAGTCATAAAAAATCTGCGAAGGATTTTAAAGTTACTCGACGATTTGACGGAGATTATCCGCGCCGAAAAGCCCGATTTGCTCGTGCTGATTGATTATCCCGACTTCAACTGGCGTTTGGCAAAGCGCGTTAAAAAATTCGGTATAAAAATTTTGTCGTATGTCCCTCCGTCGGCTTGGGCGTGGCGAAAAGGACGCGCCAAAGACTGCGCGGCAATCGCGGACGTCTTCATTGCAATTTTTCCGTTCGAGTTGCCCGTTTATCAGGCGGCAGGTGCGAAAATATTTTTCTTGGGAAATCCGCTCGTCGATAGTGTCAAGCCGTCAATGTCAAAAGTCGAGGCGCGAAAATTTTTCAACGTCAAGGAGTCGGAGAAAATAATTTTGCTTATGCCCGGCTCGCGACGCCAAGAAATCAAATTGCTCTTGCCGAAAATGCTCGCCGCGACTAAACTTTTAGATAAAAATTTTAAATTCTTCCTGCCCGTCGCCGACAACGTAGAAAATTTAATCGACACGGCGGGGCTTGACGTTGAGCTTGTGAACTCGGCGCGGCGATACGATTTAATGAGCATAGCGGACGTGGCAATCGCGACTTCGGGGACGGTCATACTTGAGGCGGCACTTTTAAATTTGCCGTGCGTCGTGCTGTACAAAATGGCTCCGTTGAACTTTTTTATTGCGAAACTTTTTGTCGACATAAAATTTTTCAGCCTACCGAACATTTTAGCGAACGAAAAAATTTTGCCCGAACTCCTTCAAAGCAACGTGACGCCCGAAAAAATCTCCGCCGAAGTTTTAAAAATCCTTGACAGCCGCGCAGATTATGTTAGAAAATTACAAACAGCTTGCGCAAAGCTTGGCGAACCAGGCGCGGCGGCTCGCGTAGCTAAAAAAATCTTGGAGACAGCAAATGAGAAATTATAGGCGACTTTTAATCTACATAAAGCCCTATTTAGGACGCTTCGGGTTGGCAATTATCTGCATAATCATTGCGTCGGGCGCGAATTTGTACCTTCCGTGGATAATTAAAGACATGATTGACCGCGTTTTGGCAGAAAAAGATATGGCAATGCTGAATATAATTTCGGTCAGTATCGTGGTCGTCTTCGCGATTCGCGGCTTTTTTTACTATTGGCAATCGTATTTGGTATCGTATATCGGACAAAGAGTGGTTGTCGACGTGCGCGAGGTCATGTTTAGAAAGTTTCAGCGAATGCCAATGGCTTATTTCGACAAACACCAAACCGGCGAGACAATGAGCTATCTAACAAACGATGTCGGCGCAATTCAATCGGCATTGGTCGATAATTTAATAGAAATGTTCACGGAAAGTTCGGTTTTAGTCGGCTCAATCGCAATGATGTTCTATCTGGACTGGAAATTGACACTCTTGACGCTGATAACTGTCCCGCTCGTAGGCTCGGCAATGCGCATTTTCGGCAAAAAAATAAAATCGTCAAGCCGAGTAATTCAAGAGAAATTGGCAGATATAACGTCGCTTTTGCAGGAAAGTATCTCGTCAATTCGCGTCGTGAAATCGTTTGTGCGCGAGAATTACGAGATTGACCGCTTCCGCGTGGAAAACGAGTTGAATTTCAAGGCGACAATGAAAAACGTCCAGCAAACGAGCCTTTTAACGCCTACAGTCGAATTTTTAGCGGCGGTCGCGGTGACTTTAATCGTGTGGTTCGGCGGCTATGAAGTCGTCAACGGAATCATGTCGGCAGGCGCGTTGGTCGCATTTTTAACTTACGCGGTCAACTTGGCAAATCCTGTAAAAAGATTGTCGCGCATTTACGGGAAGTTGCAAAAGGCAATGGCGGCAATCGACAGGATTTTTGGAGTTTTGGACTTAAAAGAGACGGTCAACGATAAGCCGAACGCGCTTGAACTTCCTCAAGTCAAAGGCAATGTAAGCGTCGAGAACGTGACGTTCAGCTACGACGGAACTCATAACGCGCTGGAAAATGTGAGCTTTGAAGTTAAATCGGGGCAGATGATAGCGTTCGTCGGACCGAGCGGCGCGGGCAAGTCGACCATTGCGAATTTAATTCCGAGATTTTACGACGTGACAAGCGGCGCGATTAAGATTGACGGCTTCGATATTCGCGACGTAAAAGTTGATTCACTGCGCGAGCAGATTGGTATCGTGCCGCAGGAGACGCTTTTATTTTCTACAACGGTAATGGAAAATATTCGATACGGGCGGCTTGACGCTACGGACGACGAAGTTATTGCGGCGGCGCGGGCGGCTAATGCCGATAAATTTATTCGCGACTTGCCCGAAGGCTATCAAACTAAAATTGGCGAGCGCGGCTTGAATTTAAGCGGCGGTCAGCGTCAACGCATGGCGATTGCGCGAGCTATGCTTAAAAATCCACAGATTCTGATTCTCGACGAGGCGACTTCCGCACTCGATACGGAAAGTGAAAAAATTGTTCAATCCGCGCTTGATGAGTTGATGAAAGGTCGCACTAGCTTTGTCATTGCGCACCGTCTCAGTACGATTTTTGCGGCGGATAAAATTTTTGTCATTGACAAGGGCAAAATCTGCGAGTCCGGCACGCACAAGGAGCTTTTGGAGCTAGGCGGCGTCTACAGCAACCTTTATAATATTCAATTCAGCAATCTTTAATAATTGCGTGATATAATCGGGAAAAATTTAAGGAGTGATTGTTATGAAGAAATTTTTGACAGGGCTTTTAATCGGCGCGTTTGTGTTCGGCTTGGGCGCGGTGGATATTCAACCCGTCAGCGCGTCTTCGTCCAAAGATGTTAAGGAAGCTAAGCAAAGAATCGATAAAGCCAAACAAAAAGTCGACAAGGCGCAGGACAAGTTCGATAAAAACGACAAAAATCCGCCCGAACCGTCCAAAGACTCTAACGGCAACCCGATTGCGCCGCCCGACAGAAATAACGGCGATAACTCCGACCGCCCCGAACCGCCGAAAGACTCCAACGGCAACCCGATTGCGCCGCCCGACAGAAATAACGGCGACAACTCCGACCGCCCCGAACCGCCTAAAGACTCCAACGGCAACCCGATTGCGCCGCCTGACAGAAATAACGGCGACAACTCCGACCGCCCCGCGCCTCCTAAAGATGTTAATATGGTTCCGCCTGACAGAATTAACAGTAAATGAACTCTGCGCGGCAATAAAAAATTCCTCCGATTTTTAGTCGGGGGAATTTTTTTAATCGCTCTGCCAAACTTTGTCGCTCAAAATATCAATGCAGGAAATTTTACCGTGCGTCATGAAAGAGCCAGTATCCATGAGCGTAATTTTATTCGGAAGGCGAATCGGATAATACCAATCGCGCTTGATAAACGGCGTGGGCGTGTGCCCGCAAATCACGTGCGCCGCGCCGCGATAGCCATTATAAAATTTCTCGCGAATCCAAAGCAAATCCTCTTCCTCTTGCTTCTCAAGCGGCTTGTTCGGATTTAAGCCCGCGTGTACGAAAATATATTCCTCGCCGTTCACCGTCATTTGATGATAATACGGTCGGTCGCTGATAAATTTCAAAGCTCGTTCAAAAGCCGTCGAGTCCTTCTCGCGCCAAATTTCAAACTCCGCCTTAGTCTTGTTGCCGCCGTTCGGGAGCCAAATATATCCCTCCGTTCCGCCCAGCGCGTAATAATACCACATCATCTGTTCGTGATTGCCGCGCAGTGCAATGACGTTCGGCTTCTCGCTCATTTCCATTGCCCAACGAAAGCAACGCATGTTCTCATCGCCGCGATCTATGTAGTCGCCCAAAAGAATTAAAAAGTCTTGCCGCTCATCAAAATTTATCTTGTGGAAGAGCGACAACAGCCGAGTAAATTTCCCGTGCATGTCCCCGATTGCCAAAATTCGCCGATAATTCATGTCGCGCCTCCAACTCTTTTTTCTTTGAATATTTCTGTCAAGAGAACAATTTTCCTGCCTTACTTCCAAGTGTTCTCGCCGATTTCTGAACTGACTTGCGACAAATCGGCGGCGGGCAATGCAATAGTCTTAGCAACAAAAAATCCCCGCACACAATCGGCGCACGAGGATTCTTTGTTCAAAAATTCAATTTTTTATTTCCTCTGATGACATTTCCTTTATCGTCGTCCGCAACAATGTAGATTCAAAAACTGTGAACTACTCGCCGCCTGAAGAGGCGGGAGCTTCCTGAATCATCGAGGTTGCGCCGAGGTTGCGTCTTATTTCCTCTCATACAGGCGTTACTTTCCGCAGTCCCTGCGGTAGATGAATTTCGTATAAGTGCAACTATTCATTGAGTTACGTGTGTCTGGATTTCTGACTTACCACCCGCCTTACGGTCAAGGAGCCTCACGCCGGCTCTTTCTCGCACAAGCTTACTGTCTTTCGACGCTGTCTCTATTCAGCTGAGGAGACTTTTCCTCCTTTCGTTTGTATTTTATCAGTTGCATTTTTTATCGTCAACAAAAAAGCGCGATTCATCCCGCCGCCTATAGCGGCGGGGGAATTCTCGCGCTAAGAGGGTTAAACAACAGAGCTTTCTGCCCATCAAAAATGGTAGAAAATCCATGCTGGGATTCTTTCGGCAATCTGTCTCCCTTGAGAATTAAATTTACAATAATTTCTCTGTTGGGATTTTTGGCGTAATTTTCATAACAACGAATGCCGTAAGAGTAAGGCGCGATGTCCGATAAAACAGGAACGAGTCTGCGACCAGCACAAAACTGCGCGTAAATCGCCGCGCCGAGTGCCACAGCCTTTTCCGGCTCAAAAACTTGTATCTCCAAACCTTTAAAGGCATCTTTCAAGCCGTCAATGACTTGCGGCATGTTGAAACTGCCGCCGACGCAAATAAATTTGTCAATCGGGTCGGTATTATTTTTCTCAATCAACTCTTTTGTCATCTTTTTTGCCTAGGAGTTCATGCGTTTTCTCGTTGAAAATTTGCTTGGTAATCTCCACGCTATAATTTAGCCCGTTAATTTCTACCGCTGCTGTAACTTCATCGGGATAAAGACCATCAACATCCGAATAGCTGAATTCTTGTTTAGCGTCAATGGCGGCGCGTTTGATTTTTTCCGTATAAGCGGGGTTGTCGCGAACGGAAACGCCGGACATTTTTTCTAATTTATCCGTAATATATTCTTGGAGTTTCTCGTCCCAATCTTTGCCGCCGATTCTGCACATCGCCGAATCAACGACGGTGTATTTTTCGTCAGCAGTCGAATCAGCTTTTACAATCGCAACGTCGCAGGTACCGCCGCCCAAGTCGTAAACCAAAATTTTGGTGTTGTCGGTCAGCGGCGTACTGAAGTAAGTCAATGCCGCCGCCACAGGTTCTTTTATAAATCCTAAAACGTTCAAGCCGGGACCGCCGAGATTTGCTGGAATTTCTGCCGCTGCACGTATGAATTCTTTTTCGTTCGTCGTGAACGCTGCCGGAACCGAAATTACCACGCCTTCCAAAGGTTCGTTTATATTTCTTTCCTTAGCAGTTTTCAAAGAAACATCTTTGACGTATTTCAATATGTATCCGACAATTTCCTTTGCCGAAAATTTCTTCCCATCAGCCTCGAAAGTCGAATTCAGCTCCATTTTTATTTCGCGTTTCAGATTTTTTGCTTGATTTCCTTGTCCGAATCTTTCAGCTTGCTCACCAATCTTAACGCCCTTAACATTGTCGTAATAAAAAACTGAAGGAATTCCGTATTTCCCGCCCGGCAATAAAATTTCTTTAGTGTCCAAAACTGTCGCGCCGAGTGAAAAACTCGTCCCGAAGTCTATTCCAAGTTTCATAATCAAACCTCCAAGACTTTAAACTTCTACATCCTCTTTTTGCAAAATCAAATCGCCGTATCTGAAACCAGAGCGCAAACTGTTCTTGACAGTGGCGAACGCGGGATAAAAATCATTGGTATTCTTGACGTTATGAATTTCGCCGTCAAAGGGAGTGCCCACGTTGCTCGAAATTTCTTTTATGCCAAAATAGGAAAGTGTTTTGATTATCATTTCACGATAAGTCTTATAATTCTGAACCGCATTGTAATAATCTTTGTTATAGAAATTTTTCGCACGGGACTCATGATAATACAAATTGTCCGAAATCAAATTGAAAAGCTTAATCTGCTTATTAGCAAAGTTGATAACGTAATAAAAATCACCCTCCTTTTTATTGAAACCGATAAAATTAATTCGAGCGACGAAAGATTTTGCCCGCTCATAAAAAAAACGGTTTTGTCAAGTACTTTTTCAAAAAAGTTATTACGACAAAACTGTTTGAAACTTTATTATCGCTTGATTTAGAAGTTAAAGAAACCTCTGACCCTGTCGGTAAAAGAATTTCCTTGCGGTGGCGCGGGAGGATTAGGTCGTTGCCCTCTTGCCGAGCCATCAAGCACACCGTTATTTTTGCAAAGCTTGAGCCACGCGGGAAAGTCATTCAAAAGACGCGAGTAAAGTTCGGCGTTCGGAACGGCGCAAAAATCATCAAGCGCGAAAAAATTTGCGTTGTCGACGTAACGCCCATTCATTTTATCGAGCTCCTCAAGAACGCCGTAGCCTGAACCTCGCACGCCGACGAATTGCCAAAAAATCGGTAGATACGACGCATCAATCAAAAGCTTTTTAATCTGTCCCGTCTTGTAAATGCCGCCGTCGGTGATAAAGACGACGTAAGCGGGCAAGTTACTCGTCTCGTATTCGGCGATAATTTCTTCCATAACTTCCGGCTCATTATTCATGCCGCCAAGTTTGCTCCGCAAATCCTTCCAATCGGCAGGAACGGCTTGTTCATAATTTTTCATATTGACGGCGGGGCGACGCGCACAGCGACTGCCATAAAACCAAAAGTCAAGCTCGCCGTCGTCGTCAAACTGCACGGCGACGGGCAAAATTTTATTGACAATCTCTTGAACGGTGCCGTCCTTGTAACTGTTGTGCATTGAACCCGAAATATCCAAAACGAGCGCAACACGAGCCACAACGTCCAAGAGATTTCTCTTTTCCAACTCGACCTTGAGCGGCTTGACCAATGAAATTAACTTCGGTGCGCCGTCTTGAATTTTTTTCTCCAACGAGATTTTTTTAGGCTGAGGAATTTCGTCCTTAATTTCCTCGCCGCCGTAAAATTTTAAAAGCGCGTCAAGCCCGCCGTTGAAGCCGCGTGCCACAACGTTAAACCGCCAGCCGTTCTTACGATAAATTTCAAGCGACGTGATAGCCTTTTCCTGTTCAAAGTTCGTGCCGCCGAACTCCGCAGAAATTTGGTCGCCAATAAAAATTTTGTGCGAAGAAATTTCACGCATGACACCTGCGCCGTCAATCGAACCCGTGAACACGAGCTTTTGAATTTTTTCGGGCAAGTCGTTGAGCTTAATTGTAAACTCCATGCCCGAAGGAATTTCCGCGCCGGTTATCTCACCTGCAGGCGAGCTGAGCTGATTATAAAAAATCATGTAGCGGTCGTCGGAAAGTTTGTTATCCGCGTCGACGCCAAAGCAACAGAAATCATAAGTTGCCGCGCCTTGTATTTGCAACATGACCTTAAGCGGGCGATTCAAATCAAAATATTTTTCGAGCTTGTCGCGAGTGCCGCGTTCGGCAATCATATTCAACACCTCCAAGAATTTTATATCATAAAAAATTTGATTTACAAAGCCGTTTTTGATAGACTAAGCAAAAATTTTTGGGGTGATTAAATGGGGACTGCCATTATAGAAATGTCGCCTGACGAAGAGATAGATGAAAAATCTTTGGCAGATGATTTAAAATTCTTCCGCGACAGGGACGCAAAACCTGTCGTCATCGCCTTGCCCGCCGAGAAACCTTGCAGTGCCGACGACGTGAAAATCTTTCGCGACAAGATTAACAAGGTCACGAAGGCGAACAAGGCGGCTTTCATTGACTTGATTGACGAGAGATTTTCGAGCGTTGAGGCAATCGATGTTCTGATTACTGCGCGGCTTTACTTTGTAAAAGCTGTTTCTTTGGCAAGCGTCGTGGAAAAGGGCAATGACTTTTTTAAAGTGCTGGCGAAAGATTTTCCTAAAGACTATAAGAAATTGACGCAACACATTTTTTGCAAGCTGGCTTGCGACGACTTCAAACGCCTCTCAAAGACTTTGCCACGCGAAATTCTTATGGATTTAATGGCGGGCGTCTTCGCCGAAATGACTTATAACCACCTCGCAAACTTGTCCGATATGTTTTCTAAGGACGGCTACAACGATTTGGCGGCGCGGATCTTCAAAATTTCTGCAGAAAAGATTCGGCGCAAGGACAAAATCAAAGTCGGTTTTTATTTTGCCTACTCGTCATTTTATTTCGGCGATGACTTGTATAATCTTTTTGCCAATGATGAGCGTTTCGAGCCGACGATTTTTCTGCATACCAAATCTGGCAATGCCGCCATTAACAGCGAACGTTTTCAAGACGCCGCGCGGTTCCAAAAACGCGGCATAAATGTTTTTGATTTGGATAATAAAAATTTGAAAATCCCCGCGCAGGACGTTCTTTTTTGCTTGACGCCGTATCAAGGAGCCGTGCCCGTTCCCTTCCGCATGCTTAATCTAAAGCTCACGACTTTAATGGCGAATGTTCCTTACACCTTCAGCGTGTGCGCCGAAAGAGGGCATATTCTTTCCTCGCAATTTGTCCGCGTTCTTTGGAAAATGTTTTTCCCGTCAATAATGTTGTTGAAGGAAACTCAAAAGGTCAGCAAAGTCGGAATGCCGCGCGGACTTTACAGCGGCTATCCGAAAATGGACGCCTTCTTCAGAAAAGACGCCGACCTTAAATTTAATTGGAAAATGACGCGCCCCGACGCGAAGAAAATTATTTGGGCACCGCATCATTCCATAACTAACAAAGGTCCTGTGCTCGCAACGTTTCATTGGAATTATAAATTTATGTACGAGTTCGCGAAGGCTCACCCCGAAACTTCTTGGGTTGTCAAAGGTCATCCCGCCTTGCCGCTTAAGGTCGTGTCGAATAAAATTTTCCCGTCGATTACCGCCTACGAAGAATATCTGCAAGCTTGGGACGCGCTACCCAATGCGCAGGTTTATATGGGAGCTTATTATCAAGACATTTTCGCGACGAGTGACGCCATGATTCAAGACTGCGCCTCCTTTGTCGCCGAGTATCAGTACGTCGATAAGCCGATGATTTATCTCACGCGCGACACGCAGAAATTTAATGAGTTGGGCGCGGCAGTTTTGCAAGCGTCTTATCTCGTCGACGGAAAAGATTTGGACGCAATCGCCGCGGCAATTCAAAGAGTTATTATCGAGGGCGACGACTACAAATCCGCCGAGCGCAGGGAAGTTTTCGATAAATACTTGAACTACCCGAAGGCAAACGGCATGTTGGCGAGCGAGTTCATTTATAAGGATATTGTCGACGCCTTGAATATTTGAGATGTTGAAAAAATTTTTTCGCCGTGATATGATCACGGTGTTTTTTTATAAAAATTTTTGAGGTGATTCTATGAGTGAGTTGATTCCTGTCGACGAGTCCCGCGCAGATTTTTTCGCCACGGGCGACGAGTACATGCGCGACAGTTTGGATTTGCGTTTCATTCCCCGCGCTACTTTATGCAATAATGGCGCGGGGGGGGGGGTAATTATTGCAGAGGATAAGCAAGACCTCGCCCAAAGTTTTCAAGCCGCCAAAGATTTTTTCGCGCAAGTCAAACCCGACACGATTAAGTTCGTGCTGATTGGAGTGTCGCCGACTCAAGCGGTCGAGGAGAAAGTTCTCGATGATTATTTCAAACTCTGCCTCGATAACAAAGCAAAGCCCGTTGCTGTCGTCTTACCCGTCAAGCAGACTCTGCGAAAATCTTACAATGCCGACGCTTTGAAAACCTTCCGCGATACGATTAACAATGTCGTCAAAAAGTACAAAGCGGTGTTTATCGACTTACTTGACTTTAAACTGTCAGACAAACTGCTTAAAGACGACTCGCATTTGAGCGAGGAAGGCAAGGCGGCGGTCAGTGCTCTGCTCGGTGAGCAACTTTACTTTAAAAATATAATTTCGCCGATGGAAATTTGCAGTGCAAGTAAGGATTTTTTCGATTCGGTATCAAAATATTTTCGTCCAGTACGCAGACAAAGACATTTTTGGTACGACACCATGCCCTTGCCTCATCATATCTTCTGCAAAATGGTTTGTGAGGACTTCAACCGTCTCTCAAAAACCTTACCGCGAGAAACTTGTATGGATTTAATGGTTAGCGTTTTTTCCGAGTTGACTTACAGCTATCTTGGCAAGCTCTCCCGCATGTTGCCTACGGACGATTATAACGATTTGGCGGCGCGGGTCTTTGAAATTTCCGCAGAAAAGATTCGCCGCAAAGATAAAATTAAAGTTGGCTTCGTGCTTTATGATTCATCAACATGGTGCGGCAATGATTTATATAATTTCTTCGCGCATAATGAACGTTTTGAACCGACGATTTTCCTTTCTATGCGGACTGACGGATATGAAAAAAATACAGTCGTTCAAAAAGAATTTCTGCGCCAAACAGAGCAATTTAAATCAGCCGGCTTGAATGTCGTCGCAGTTGACGAAAATTCAACTATCCTTGAACAAGATTTGATTTTTTATTTGATACCGTACGACCAGCGGTTGCAGCGAGCATTTAAGCTTTTAAATATCAACGCAAAAACTTTGACAGCATTTATTCCGTACTCTATCGAGGTAGGGAAAAGATATGACGCAACTTTTACCTCAATAGTTCGTGTTGCATGGAAACAATTTTTCCCTTCGCAACTTACCCTTGAAATGTATAACAGGAAATCACCAGCGGGAACGCCTCAAAGGGTTTACAGCGGCTATCCCAAATTGGACGTTTTCTTTAAACCTGACGCAAAATTTCAGTTCGATTGGAAGATGACACGCCCCGACGCAAAGAAAATCATTTGGGCTCCGCACCATTCCGTTAACGGTTGGAGCATTGGCACCGCAACCTTCCAATGGAATCACCAGTTCATGTATGAATTCGCTAAATCCCATCCCGAAATTTCTTGGATTGTCAAGCCGCATTCCAATTTGCCTGTTAATGCGTTACAGGCAAAAGTTTTTCCGTCTGTTGCCGCTTACGAAGAATATTTTCAGAAATGGGACGCTCTGCCCAACGCCAAAGTTGTCACGGGAGCTTATTACCAAGCGATATTCGCAACGAGCGACGGCATTATCCACGATTGCGGTTCGTTCACCACCGAATATCAGTACTTGAATAAGCCCATGATTTATTTGGTACACGACATGCAGAAATTTAACGAACTCGGCAGTACGATTTTAGCGGCGTCTTACACGGTCGATGGACGCGACTTGGACGGCATTGCGACAATGATTCAACGGGTTATTATCGAGGGTGACGACTACAAAGCCGCCGACCGTAAAGAAGTTTTCGATAAATATCTGAACTACCCAAAGGCGAACGGTATGTTGGCGAGCGAATTCATCTACAAAAGTATTTGCGACGAATTAAAATTACCACCGCGTTGAAAAATTCTTTTACTTTTGTTAAAATACCTCTAGAAAATTTTGAGGTGATTCTATGAGTGAACTAATTCATGTCGAAAAGCCCCGCGCAGATTTTTTTGTCACGGGTGAAGAAAGTCTGCTTGAAAATTTGGATATGAAATTTATTCCCCGCGCAGATGTTGCCGAGCCGAGCGCAATTAAATTCGGACTTATCGGACTTGCGCCTTGCGTCGTCGAGGAAAAAGTTCTTGAAAATTATATCAAGCACTGCGCGGATAAGGGCGCAAAGCCTGTCTGCGTTGTTTTGCCAGTCAATGCAGAGGTTAAGAAAACTTACAATGCCGACGCCTTGAAAACCTTCCGCGACACGATTAACAAGCTTGTGAAAAAGTACAAGGCGGCATTTATCGATTTGCTGGATACTGCTCTTTCAAGTAGGTGTTTTCAAGACAAAACGCATTTGAATTCGGAGGGCAAAGCGGCGGTCAGTGTTTTGCTCGCCGTGAAACTTTATATCAAGGGTATTCTTTCACCGCAAGCACTTTGCGCTACGAACGACGAGTTCTTTAATCTGTTTGTGAAATATTTTCCGAGAGATCCCAACTTTCCAAACGACGACAAACCACTTGTCCATAACGTTTTCTGCAAGCTTGCGTATGAGGACTTCAATCGCCTCTCCAAAACCACGCCACGAGAAACTTGTATGGACTTGATAGCGCGTGTTTTTCATGAATTGACCTACAGCTATCTCGCGAACTTGGCGGATATTTTTCCAAAGGACGACTTCAACGAACTTGCGACGCGCATTTTCAACATGACTGAAGAAAATATTCGCCGCAAAGACAAAATCAAGGTCGGCTATTATTCAGATTTTTCTTCTCATTGGTTCGG
>JBGUYA010000016.1:0-40329 GCA_045118435.1 Quinella sp.
TCCAAGTGCCCCGCCTCAACTTTTACCAGCGGCAACAGCAACAGCACCGCGACTATCAGCAAACAGAATTTTCTCATGCCAACAGCTCCTAATAAAGTTTTTTAAGTTTGGTATCGTGGTAGTAATGTGACAGAATTTTTGAATAAGACCAGCCGTCCGCCGCGTAGGACTTCGCGCCCGTCTGCGACATGCCAACGCCGTGCCCGCGTCCGTAGCCCGTGAAAATTACTTCGCCGCCGTCAAGTTTCATGTCAAAGAGCGTACTCGGCAAGGAAAATTTCCGCCTCAGCTCCGTACCTTCAATTTTTAAAGTTCTCTTAGTGCCGACAATCTGCGCGAACTTCACACGACCCGAAGACGTTCTGTCACTCGCCTCCTTGCCGATTTTCAACTTGCTCAGCTTAACGGCTTTAACCTCGCCGAAGTTGTCGCCGAATCTCGAAGAAAAATCTTTCGCAGTAAATTTTTTAGTCCAAGGCTCGCCAAGCTCAATAACTTCCTTGACCGCCGCAAGATACGGCAAGGCTCGCCCCCAAACGTCGGCAACATTTTCAGTCATGCCGCCCGAATCCGCGTGAAAGCTTGTCTCGATTAGCTTATCGCCGTAAATCAAAATCTCGCCGCGCGTCTCGTCAATAGCCTTGTCGGAAGTATCAAAATCTTTTATCCCGACGTAAACTTGACAATGAGTAGTCGCGCACAGGTCAAAACCCTCCGCCTTGTGCTTGCCGCGATTTTTCAAAGCGAACGACCGCGCCGCAACCGCCTGCGCCTTCAAAGCCTCAAGTGGGAATGACGGCGACATTTCTTCCGGCACAACCCCGCGCAGATATTCTTCGAGCGGCGCAAGATTTATCACCGTGAATTTTTTGCCGACCTTGTTCAGTCGCAAGCCGCCGAAATATTTTTGCTCCCCAACCGTAACTTGCAAGTCCTTGAGCGAAATTTTTTCAGGGCGAATTTCTACCGCGTCGGATTTTAGTCGCGCGGCGGAAATGCCAAGCCACTTCTCAGCAGGAATTTTAATCAGCGTCTCGTTCGTCGTCGCGTCAATCATAATGCATGGAGCGGAAACTTTCAAGGTAATTTGTTCGACGTTGTTCAAAAGTCCGATGCGCAGTTCGGGCGACCAACCCGCCGCCTCCGCGCGACACGACAGCAATAAAATCATCAGCACAAAAAATTTTTTCATGTCAATCCTTCTTTGGTATAAAAATTTTGCAATGAATCACATCATAACCTTCAACGCGCTCACTCTCGTAAATCACGCGGAAATTCTTGTCGCGGCTCAAATTCTCGTACAGCCGGTAATCGTCGCTCGCCGTGATAATGTGCGTGAAATCGTAGCGCGTAAAAAAATCCGTGTAATAAATCTTGCCTTGCCGCAAGTCCAAATACTCCTGCAAAATATTTTTCTGCCCGTTGTTTTCGGGAAGAAACACCTCCGAGCGCGAATCAATATAATATTTTATGCCGAATGAACCTGCAAGCCCGCCGTAGCCTTGATTGACGTACAGCGAAATATTTTCGGGGCGTTCAGTTTTGAGCAGGAACTTCATCGCGGCGGTGTAGGTTTCGTCGGATTCTTTCTTGTCGGGCGGGAGCGTCGTCCAAAAAATTCCGCCGAGTACCAACGCCGTCACGAACAGCGATAAATTTTTCTTCGGCAAAATTCGCGGGTGAATCACCCTGCCGCCGTCGCGCGTAAGCAAGTTGTACAGCAGGAATAAAATTTCGCTCACGAACAAAATTTCCATTGGGAAAATAAGTTTCCCGAACCCGTACTTTAAAATCTTGACGATTAAAGCCGTGTTAATCATGAGCAGGAAGAAGAATAAGAGCGTCAACACGCCGCGATTTTGATATTGCCCGTCGCCCTTGCCGATAAATATTTCCGACTTGAAACTTTTCCAAACGTGAGCAATCGGGAGCGTCGCGAGGAGGTAAAACAGAATCATGTTGCGCCCGTGCATTATTGCCATGAAAATTATTCCGCCGCTCAAAAAAATATATCGCAACGGCACTTTGTACCGCGCCAACACGAAGATTATCAACGCCTCGCTCAGATAAAAAATTTTCCCGCGCAGGTCGTGCGCCGAAGGCGTCATCATTTCCTTGACGCCTTGATTGATTAAATCGATTCCGTAGGAACGCAGGACGTAAGTCATTGCGTCGAGTCCGTAAGGATTTATCAGCCCGCAGAAAAATATCGCCGCCATCGCCGCGAGCAAAAGTTTCACGTGCCGCAAGTTCTTCACGAACAGGAACGGCAAGCAAACAACCAGCGACATTAACCACATTGCCGCGTGAAAATTTATCAGCCACACCGACAGCACCGGCAACGGAAATAAAAATTTATAGTAGCGCGTGCGCGTGAACTTCTCCAAGAAAAAGACTTCGAGCAGGAGGATTGTCGCCGAGATTATGTGCGGGCGCGGGACAATTACGGGCGCGATTAATAAACCAACCGCGAAACTCAGCGCGAACGATATAAATCTGTTTCTGCCGCTTATGAACAGGCACAGCCGCCAATGAATTACAACTAAAATGATTCCAATGATACAATCCGCCCCGCGCAGTCCGTCCGCGCCGAAATTTTTATACGCCTCCCAAAAGAAAACGCCGCTCAGCCACTGTTGCGCCACAAGCTGTAAATTGTCGTGAATCGTGAACGGGTCGACGCGCGGAAAACCGTTCTCAACGACGTACCGCCCCAAGTTCATGACAAAATACGTGTCGGCGTTCTCAGTCAATCGGAAAGACGTCGTGTAAAAAATGATGACCGCCGAGAGGAAGGCAACGCTCAAGGCGTAGTGCGTGATGCGCAACGACATAATTTTTTCCGTCATTTCTTTTCCTCATGAATAAGGGGTCAGGAGTCAGGAATCGGGGATCAGGGTTAAAACCCCTGGTTCCCGGTTCCCGTTTCCTGGCTCCTAACTTCCTCATGGTAAGTTTGCTCAGCGTTGATTTTCCAAACGTCCGCCTTTGAAAATTTGCCGCCAATCGCGCAGACCGCCGCTATCGCCGTCAACATGCTGTGATCCATATTGTTATAGCGGTGCTGACCGTTGCGCCCTATGCAGTAAAGATTTTTAATTTCGTCGAGCGCGTCGCGCAACTCGGAAATATTTTCGTAGCTGTCGAAGTACGCGGGATAAGCCTTCGGAACTTTAATCCTCACGCTGTCACGAACCGCCCCCGCCTCGATAATATCAATCGATGCAAGCTCTTCAATCGCGAACTTTATAAAATCGTCGTCGCCCATTTGCCAAAGGTCGTCGCCCTCATTGCAAAAATACTCCAAGCCGAGCCAAACAGAATTCTGCGGGTCGGCAACCATGTACGGCGACCAGTTGTTGAAAATCTGCAACCGCCCAAGCTTAACCGACGGCTCTTGAATATAAATCCAACAATCGGGAACAATGTCGCCAAGCGTTTTAATCTTGGTGAAATTTTTAATCGCAAGCTTGTCAACCAAAAGCCCAACGGTTATAAAGTCGCGATAAGGCAAGCCGCGAGCAATTTGGAGCTGACGATAATTAAGCCCGTCGTCGAGCGCGTCGGCAAGGTCGGCGAGCGGCATACTCGACAAGAAATAATCGGCGGGGAAAGTCAATAGCCCTGCGGCACTCTCAACCTTGACGGATTTTATAACTTTGTCTTTATCGACGTGGAAACTTTTAACGCCGGTACCAAGAAGAACTTCGCCGCCAAGATTTTTTACTTCGTCCGCCAACTTTTGCCAGAGCTGACCGGGTCCGAACTTCGGGTAGTAAAATCTTTCAATCAGCGAAGTTTCGCCCGCGCCGTCCTTTGAACCGAAAGTTTTTTTCACAAAGTCAAGCAAAGTTTTTCCGAGCGACAAGCCTTTGATACGTTGCGCACCCCAATCCGCGCCAATCTCTTGCGGCGTCCTGCCCCAAACTTTTGTCGTGTAGTCGCGGAAAAAAGTTTCGTAGAGCTTTTGCCCGAACCTGTTAATCATGAAGTCTTCAAGCGTATTTTCCTCGCGCGGCTTGAACTTCGCCTTGAGAAAACTCGCGCCGATTGAAAACATTTCACCGAGTCCGAGATTTTTAATCGTGTCGAAGTTGAGCGCGACGGGGTAAGAAAAAAATTTCCGACGATAAAAAATCCTTGAGACGCGATTGCGATTCAGAAAAACTTCGTCGACCTCTTCGGGATTCGCGCCGCCTTCGACCAAAACAGATTCGCGCCCCAAAATTTTATCGTCGAGCGCGGGAGCACCCTGCGCGGGCAGGAGCTTTTGCCACAGCTTAAAAACTTCCTCGTTCTTTGTAAAAAATCTGTGCCCGCCAATGTCAATGCGATTGCCGCCGAAATTCAACGTCGTCGCAAGCCCGCCGACAAATTTCTCGCGCTCAAGGACAATCGGCTTGATGTCGGTCATCGTCAAAAGATAGTAAGCCGCCGTCAAGCCCGCAGATCCCGCGCCGATAATGATTGCATGTTTCTTTTTCTTTAACAAAAAATTTCCTCCGTAAATCGTCACCAAGTCAACCAGGTGTACGCGCTGAATATCGTCAGCAAAATTATTTCGCCGAGCAAAATCGGCTTGAGCGTCGCGAACAAGTCCGCTTTGAAATAGTCAAGCGTCACGATTAGGCAAACGTGCGTCGGCGTCAGCATTTGCCCCGCAACGCCGAACGCCATTGCCACGCCCGCCAAGTTCAAATCGCCCGTGCCCATTGCCGCGACTATTGGCATTACGATTGCCACGTGCCCTTGACTCATGCCCGTCAAAATCCCGATTATGAACGAGACACACGCGATTATCACGGGCACAGGCAACGGCGACGCTTGGAACGCCGCGACAATTTCGCCCAAAACTTCCGTCACGTCGAGGATTTGGATAAAGTACAAGATACAGCAAATGTTGAGCGTCATTTTCCAATCTAACGCGCCGAGAAAAATCTTCCTCATGCCGACTTTTCGACCGACCGCCGCCAATACGAATACCCACGCCAAAACTACCGCGCCCGTTGCTATCGAGGCGTTGAGCTTGAAAAAGACGACGACCATAAAAACCGACGCGACCGGCATTAACGCCAAGATTAAGCCGTTGCGCTCGCGGGTAATTTCCGCCGCCGACTCCGAAATTTTCTGCGCGGCAGGAAGTTTTATCGGGCGAATCAGAATCAGCCAGCCAATTATTATTGCCGCAACCGTCAGCCAACATAAATGACTTATGAATTCGCCGAAGGTCACGCCCGCGATTGAACACGCCATTATCATGCCGGGAATTATCGGGCTTGAGAACTCGAACATGTGACGGAACCAAAAATTTATCGCGGACTTGTGTTCGGGCGAGAGATTTATTTTTTCGCTAAGCTCCTCGACAATCGGCGCAGAAAATCTCGCTCCGCCCACGCTCGGCAACAAGCCCAAGAACGCCGGCATTGCCGCCAATAAAATTTTCACGTCGGAAAAAATTCGCCGCAATGATTTTACCATGTCGGTCAACGCGCCGCTCAAGCGCAACTCAATTTCCAAGCACATCACGAAATACAGCGCGAAGATTATATCGTAAGTGCGCGGCAATGTGAACGTTTCGTAAAACGCCTGCGCGAGCGGCATTAAACTTGCCGAACGCATGAGCCAAATAAAAATCCCACTCGCCAACATGCACACGCCGATTTGGATTTTGAATCGCAACAGCACGATGATTATCGACAGCGCGATTGCCAACAGAAAAAAAATATTCAAGCCGAACCCTTTCAAAAAAAGACGCCGACAACTTTCGTCGACGTCAAAAAATTTTATCGTGACTCAATCAATCTTCTTTGTCGAGCAGTTCGAGTTTGCCGCTTCTGGGGTGGAACATCAGCCCGTGAACTTTAACGTCTTTGGGGATAAGCGGGTTCTCGCGGAGTTGGCGGACGACCTTCATAACGTTTTCTTCGGGGCGTTGGAAACTGTCCGTCCACTCGACGAGTTCTTTCTCGACCATTTTAATCGCGTCGGGTGAAATGCCTCGACTGAGCATTCCCTTTGTCAAACTCTCGGAAGTCGTCTTCGCCATGCCGCATTCGTGATGCCCGATAATCGCCACTTCCTGCACGCCAAGTTCATAAATGCAGACAAGCAGACTGCGCACCGTCG
Source organism: Quinella sp. (assembly GCA_045118435.1). Classification (GTDB taxonomy): domain Bacteria; phylum Bacillota; class Negativicutes; order Selenomonadales; family Selenomonadaceae; genus Quinella. Next base: position 6,127 of record JBGUYA010000016.1, read on the forward strand.
TATCAAAGACGCCGTTCAAGCAGTTGCCGACTGTCTTAATAACTTTCGCGTCGCCGCGCTTAATGCCGAGTGCCGGCTCAAGGAAATTGACAAGGCGCGTATCCATGCACGTCACGATTGCCAAATGTTTCTTCGGCAGTTTGCTGTCGTGATGATCTTCGTGCTCATAAGCTTTGTACTCTTCCGGCAAGTTCGCGCAGAAGTTTTCGTTCGTCTTGAGGATTTCGTCAATTACCGACATTTGATGACCTCCCAAAAATTTTATCGAAAGCATTTTATAACTACTGCCGTTCAAAGTCAACGTGTCCGAGTTTCCTAATCAAAAGGAGTTCGTCCAACTCGTTCAGTTTTTCCTCAAGCTCACAGTCAACGTCGTCCGCGTAGTATTGAAAACTGTCCTCGCCCGTCCTGACATTAATATAAAGAAAATTATCCCCGTCCTCGTCCGTGCCCAGTCCGTAGCTTGCAATGTCGCCAACGTCGATTCTGTCTTCGCCGATTTTTATAAAGCGTCGCAAATCGTTCATGCCACTCGCTCCTTTCGCCGGAATTTTATAACCTTTTCACGCTCATGTCAAAAAAAAACCCGCCGTGTTAAGCGGGGATGTCTTTATTTTTTTTTTTCGTCGAAAATTTTCAAGCCAGGATTGCCCGCCGCCGCCACGCTGTCGAGTTCTTCAAGCGACATCTCCTCATTTGATTTTTCCTCGTTGATTACACGGCGGCGAAGTTTCAATCTGAGTAAGAGACTGTCCTTGATTTTACTGAACTGCGGGAAATCTATTCCTTCTAAACGCTCTTCTGTTGTCATTTTAATCACTCCCAAAATTTTTTCTTGCCGCTTATACGTTGCAAAATCAAATTCGTTACACATCGCCCAAAAATTTTTTTAACTTTGCAAGTGTGCGGTGGAGAGTGGTTCGGACGTTGCCTTCGCTCATAAATAAAATTTCCGCGATTGAGCGCGTGTCGAGATCCGAGAAAAATTTCAACTCAATGATTCGCCGCTCGCGGTCGTTGAGTTTATCGAGTGCCGCCAAAAGTTCGCGATTATTTTCCTTAGTCAAAGCCTGCGCTTCCGGCTCTTGATATTCGGGCGCGGCGGGGTCAAAGAATTCTTCCCACTCCGTCTCGTTGGATTTATCGCGGTGGCGCGTATAGTCAATGATTGAATTCAAAGCAATGCGGTAAAGCCACGTCGTGAACGCCGCAACGCTCGGATTGTATCGCTCCAAGTTCTCGTTCATCTTCATGAAAGTTATGCTCGTCACGTCGTCGGCGTCAGCGGAGTTCTTCACTCGCGCATAGATAAAGTTATAAACTCGCGGGAAAAAATATTCGTAAAGCTCCTCAAAAGCCTCTTCGTCGGTCGTCGCGCGTTGCGCCAACTCGTTGTAATAACTGCTGTCCTTCATAAACCTGCCTTCTTTAGGAATCGGGGATCAGGAATCGGGGGTCAAGAATTTTTGCCCTGACCACTGACTCCTGATCCCTTTCCCCTTTAAATCAATTCTTCCACAAAACGACGCCGCTACGCGCCGGAATGTAAAGCTTGAGCCAATCTTTATCTTCCCTGTCGTAAACGGGGTCATAGTTCGTGTAGTGCGGAATAGTGTCGTCCGTCAAGCCGAAGCCGCCAAAGGCTTTGTCGTCGGTGTTGAGCATGACATCGTAATCGCCCTTCGGAACCAAAAAGCCGTAGTCCGTGAAAGATCTCGTCGGCGAGAAGTTGAAGATAAACAGCAAACGCCCGCGCATATAAGCCAAAACTTGATCGGCGTCGTCGTGCCAAATCTCGCGAACGGGCAGACTTGCAAAGTTCGGCTCCGCCTTAATGACCGCCAACATTGCCCTGTCGAAGTCGCCGAGTTCATGATAGCACAGGGATTTATCGTCCGCCAAGTGCCATTGTCTTTGCGCGTATTTGTGACTCCAGCCGTTGCCCTCGCGCGGGAAGTCAATCCATTCGGGGTGCCCGAACTCGTTGCCCATGAAGTTCAGATAGCCGCCGTTCATTGTTGAGACCGTCACGAGCCGAATCATCTTGTGCAACGCAATCCCGCGATTGGCAACGTCGTTTTCGTCGCCCTTCTTGAAGTGCCAGTACATATCCGCATCTATCAAGCGGAAGATAATCGTCTTGTCGCCGACAAGTGCCTGGTCGTGACTTTCGGCGTAGGAAACAGTTTTCTCGTCTGCGCGGCGATTAGTCAATTCCCAGAAAATGCTTGAGGGCTTCCAATCCTCGTCGCGTTGTTCCTTAATCATCTTAATCCAGTAATCGGGCACGTTCATTGCCAGGCGATAGTTAAAGCCAAAGCCGCCGTCTTCAAACGAACTCGCCAAACCGGGCATGCCGCTGACGTCTTCGGCAATCGTGACCGCGTCGGGCTTGACCTCGTGAATCATTTTGTTGGCAAGCATGAGATAGCAAATCGCGTTGTCGTCTTGGTGACCGTTGAAGTAATCGCCGTAGCTCATGAACGCCTCGCCGAGTCCGTGACTGTAATAAAGCATTGAAGTTATGCCGTCAAAGCGGAACCCGTCAAAATGATATTCTTCGAGCCAGTATTTGCAGTTGCTCAGCAGGAAGTGCAACACGTCGTCTTTGCCGTAGTCAAAGCAGAGACTGTCCCAAGCGGGGTGTTCGTGGCGGTCGCCGGGATAGAAAAATTGATTCGGGTCGCCCGCGAGATTGCCCAAGCCTTCGACTTCGTTCTTGACCGCGTGGCTGTGAACAATGTCCATAATCACGCCGATACCCATTTGATGTGCCGCGTCAATCATGTCTTTAAGTTCTTCGGGCGTGCCGCAACGACTGCTCGGCGCGAAGAAAGAGCTGACGTGATAACCGAAACTGCCGTAGTAGGGGTGCTCCTGAATCGCCATAACTTGAATCGCGTTGTAGCCCGCCTGCTTGACGCGCGGCAAAACATTTTCCTTGAACTCGGTATAGGTGCCGACTTTCTCGGCGTCCTGCGCCATGCCGACGTGGCACTCATAAATCAACAGCGGGTCAGTGTCGATTTTAAAGCCGACGTCTTTCCACTCGTGCGGCTGCGCGGGGTTCCAAACCTGCGCGGAGAAAATTTTAGTCTTGTCGTCCTGTACGACGCGCTGGCACCAGGCGGGAATGCGCTCGCCCTCGCCGCCGTCCCAACGGATTTTCAGTTTGTAAAGGTCGCCGTGCTTGAGCTGATTCTCGGAAAGTTTAAGCTCCCAGTTGCCGCCTTCGAGTTTCTTGCAACGATAGGCTTCGTCCTTCTGCCAGTTGTTGAAGTCGCCGATAATGTAGATGTCCGCCGCGTTCGGTGCCCATTCGCGGAAAACCCAGCCGTAGCCCGTCTTGTGCAAGCCGTAGTACAAGTGCCCGCTCGCGAAGTCTGAGAGGGTTCTCTTGCCGTTCTGCGTGAGTTGCGAGATTTTCCAAACCGCGTGTTCGTGACGACCGCGAATTGCGTCTTCATACGGCGCAAGCCACATGTCCTTTGCCACCAAGCCGATGTGTTCCTTTGCCATAACTTTACCTCCTTAAATGTTTTCAGAATCTTCCGCGCCGATTTTAACAAATTAAGCGGAAAGGGACAAGGGATAAGAGACAAGTTTTTTAAATAAAAAATCCCCTCCAACTCGGAAGGGAAATTTTTATGCTCATTTCTTTTCGCTTAAACCGTTCAAAGTTTGATTTATCAGCGTAGAGCTGGTGCCCTTTGTGTAGGGGAAGTAAATCAGCTTGACGCCGACGGGCTTAAATTTTTCTTCCAAGTCCTGCCAGCGTTTCACGCCGTACCAATCGTCGCCGGTAAAAATAATGTCGAAGTGCAATTTCTTCCACATCTCGAACTTGTAATCAACGTCGATGCTGTCTTGCGGGATTGCGAGGTCAACGTATTTGATACTGCGAACAATCTCAATCCGCTCTTCAAAGGGAATGACGACCTTGCGCGGCTTGTAGGTAATAATCTCGTCTCTGGCAACGCCGACAATCAATCTGTCGCACATGCCCTTTGCATTCTTCAACAAGTTGAGATGCCCGATATGAAAAAGATCGTAAACTCCCGTCGTGTAACCAATTATCATTTAGTTTCCTCCTTCAATTCGTCGGCAATGCTCTTGTAAATGAATTCGCTAGCCAACATGCCGTTTGCCTTCGGGTAGTTGAGAGATTTATCGAAGACAGCCTTGCGGTCGGCGGCTTTGTAGTCGTCGCCCTCGATAATAACCTTCTGAATCATCGCGGCGATTGCGTTTAAATCGCTCCCGTCGACAAGGTAAGACGCATTTAAAATTTCATCGCCAAGCTCATTGTAAGTTTGCGTCTCGCGCGTCAAATAAATCATCGGCTTGTCGACGTATTGATACTCGGCAATGAACGACGCACTGTCATGAACCATGCCGTCGGAAGTTGCAAAAATCGCTTGATAGTAAGCTCCCGTGTAAACTTGCGCGTTGGGCAGATCGTTCCAAGCCTTTAAATATTTCTCGAATGCCGCGACGGAAGGGAAAACTTTTTCCTTTATGACCTTGAAAAACAAATTGGGGTGCGGCTTGACGACCCACGACGTTTCGGGATGATTCTTGGCGAACTCGTACATGAATTTATAGTTCCATTGAAAAGTTGCGTACGACACGCGCAAATTTGCCTCTATGGAGTGATGCGGTGCCCAAATGATTTTCTTTGCGTCGGGGCGCGTCATCTTCCACAAGAACGCGGCTTTGCTTGCGGCGTTAAAAAAGAAATCCAACTTTGGATAGCCGCTGAAAAGCCCGCGTGGCATCCCGACCTTGACTTGTTTGTCGCGTATTTTGAGTATCGCGGGCGACGGGAAAAAGATTTTCCAGCAAATATGATATATCGTGAAAACATAGTTGGTGAGCCTGGAAATGTCGAAGGTGTAAGGAATGTAAGTCATCAGCGTTTTCAACGTCAAGCTTTTCTCGCGCAGGGCAACGGGGAATATGTGGAAGTACTGCGTTAAAAGAATGAGCACGTCTTGCGTCGGGACGGGGTCGTTTTCGTTTCTTAACTCGACAACGTTTAAGCCGCGCGATTTAAGTTGGTCGAGACCGTGCAGAAAATTTTTTAGGATAAGCTCGTTGTTTGATTTGTACAGACAAAGAAAAACGGTCGTCTCGAAACGCTCGTCATTGGCGAAGAGATCATACAACTCGTCGCCGCTCCACATTGAAGTATCATAGAGCACAAAGCCGACTTTGATTTTCTTCTTGCGAGCAATCATCTGCGCGGATGCGTCGAATACGCGTTTCATAAACGAGTTGTAATCATTTTTGGAAATGATATACGACAGCTGATAGAAATAGTTGTAGCTCATGTCGCAGAAATTTTCGACGGGAATTAGATTTTTCTTGTAGAGCTTGAAGGACAGTAGCGCGTTGGCAATCATGGTGCCCTTTGAATTCAAATGCGTCATGTCACAAAAGCAGTTGTAGTTGAAACGCTCAAACAAATCTATGCATGCGAAGTCGTAATTCTCTTCGAGCTGATGAATTGTCGCGCGGAAACTTTCAAGCAACTCCGCGCTGTAATTTTTTCTCATGACAGGTGCGAAGGGAAAAATTACTCCGACAGGCTTCGCGCCGTTTTTGAGGCACAGCTCGATATAGTCCTTGAGGATTTGAATATTCTCTTCCGCGACGTCGACAGTTTGAAATTTCGTATCGTCTTCCCAATCCGTCACAGCTTTAATGGAAAAGTCGTTTGCAAATTTCGCCTTCACGCCGTCAAAATTTAAATCAACCTGCGCGGCGGTCTCTAAAATATTTTTAACGTCGTTGCTGAACAGAGTTTTAAAATGTTCGGTGTGAGGATTTTTTTCAGCGGGGGCGTCAAGTGCGAGGCGATACTGAAGATTTTTTTGATTGTCAAAATCCTTCGAGTTGTCGTAGCGAAAGGAATAAGGCGACAGCCCGATAAGGACAAACTTAATCGTGCTGGGCGCAACCTTTTGGAAAACATGCTTTGCAGTCAGATAGCTTTGCCGCAAATCTTGATTGGTGTCGGCGAGATTGACGCCGCCCAACGAGACATTCTTATCCTTATGCGCACAGGGAATAAAATTCAAATCCAAGCTCCGTTGCATGTATTCGTTACCTGTCGCGAAAAAATCTGCGCCGTGTTCTTCAACGTGCCGAAGATTTGCAAGCCACGTCAAAACTTCTTGCGTGAAAACGTCCAGATTGACAATGTTTTTTTCTTCAACTTCGAACGACATTAAAAATTTTTTTATCTTCCGAAAGCCGTCGCCGACATCGCAAATCAGCCAAACAAAATCTTTGTACTTCTTTGCATGCTTATGAATATCGGAAAAAGAATTTACCAGAATTTTTTTATTGGCGAGTGAGAAATTTTTTTCGCCGGCGTTGTCGACAATTATCGCCTCCAAATTAGCGTTGGCGAAATTCAAACTTTTTACGGCAGTCGCCAAAAATTCTATGTTCGGCATGACCAACACAACATTAACTTTCTCCATGACAACACCTCAGATTTTATAAAAAACTTCGCCTTAACCATAACGAATTATATTACAGCGAAAAATTTTCTTCAATGCGCTCAAGCCATCGGCGCCTTCAATTCGTCGGCAATGCTCTTGTAAATGAATTCGCTAGCCAACATGCTGTTTGCCTTCGGGTAGTTCAGATATTTATCGAAAACTTCCCTGCGCTCAGCGGCTTTGTAGTCGTCGCGTTCAATGAAAACTCTTTGCATAAGCGCGGCGATTGCCTTCAAATCCTTGCCGTCAACCGTGTAAGAAACTTTCAAAATCGCTTTGCCGAGTTCATTAAGTGTCTGAGTGTCGCGGGTCAGATAAATCATCGGCTTATCAACGTACTGATATTCTGCAATGAACGAGCTACAATCTTGAATCATGCCGTCGCTGGTTGCAAAAACGTCTTGATAATAAGCACCCGTGTAGACCTGCGCATTTGGCAACTCGTCCCATTTTTGCATGTACTCCTTGAACGCCTCGATTGACGGGAAAAGCTTTTCCGCTACCGCTTGAGAAGCCAACGCAGGATGCGGCTTGACGACCCAAGAAATTTCTGGGTGCGCTTTGGCGAACTCGTACATAAACTTGTAATTCCATTGGAAAGTTGCAAATTTGACGCCTGAATTTATTGACCAGTGCGGCGCGTAAATAATTTTCACGGCGTCGGGGTGCGCCATCTTCCAATCAAAGCGGATTTCTGAATTCTTTTTAAAGAAGGTGTCAATTCTCGGATAGCCACTGAATAGCCCGCGCGGCGTGCCCAAGTTAGATTTTCTTTTGAATAATTCGAGCACGATAATCGATGAAAAGAAAATCTTCCATGTGATATTAAAGATAGATTTGTTGTAAAATTTTTTCCCGCGAATCGACATGAAAAACGAATATGTGATATGTGCAAGCAGAGTTTTGGCGGTGATTTTCTTGAGTCTGAAAGCTCCTGTCAAATTTGGGAAGTAGGGCGTTAAGAAAATAAGCACGTCTTGAGTGGGCAATTTCGCGTTCAAATTATCCATAGGGACGACATTCAGCCCGTGCGATTTAAATTGCTCGACGCCGCGCTCAAAAGCACTTTTGGCAAGTTCATCATTCGACTGAGCACCCGATAAGCAAAGAAAAACTGTAGGCTCAAATTTCTCGCTCTCGGCAAAGAGATTATATAAATCGTCGCCCGACCACTCAGCAGCCGTACGAAGCACAAAGCCGACTCTTATTTTCTTTTTACGACTAATTCGCTGTGCGGAGACATGAAAAATTTTCTCTAAAAAAGCATTGTAATCATCTTTAGGCACGATAAGCGACAAGCTAGCGAGGCACTCGTAATTCATATCACAGAAATTTTCAATGGGAATCAATTTTTTCGCGTAGAGCTTGAAGGACAGAAACGCGCTAGCAATCATAATGCCCTTTGAATTCAAATGGGTCATGTCGCAGAAACAATCGAAAGACCAACGGTCAAGGTCAAACATGTCGACACACACGAAGTCATAATCCGCCGCGAGTTGAGCAATCATGTTGCGGAATTCTCGCAAAAGTTTATTGCTATAAGCCCCGCGCGTCGCCGCAAAGAACGGATGAACGACGCCGACAGGTTTCGCGCCGTTTTCAATGCAAAGTTCAATGTAGTCCTTGAGGATTTTAAAATTCGCGTCGGGGTTGGTGTTTACAAAAAATCTTATGGTTTCTTTCCAATTGACTATCGCTTCGGCAGAAAATTCGCGGTTGAAATTTGCCTTTAAGCCGTCGAAATTCAAATCAGCCTGCGCGGCGGTCGTCGTCTCAAAAATACTTTTAACGTCGTCATTGAGCAACTGCTTAAGAAGTTCGTCGCGATGACTTTCTTCCGCAGAATCCTTCAAGGCGAAGAGATACTGCAGATTTTTTTTGTTGGCAAAATCCTTGTTGTTGTCGTAGCGGAAAGAATACGGCATAAGCCCAATAAAGACAAATTTAATCGTGCTGGGCTTGACGTGAGCGAAGACATGCTTGGCAGTCAGATAGCTCTGCCGCAAATCCTGATTGGTGTCGGCGAGATTGACTCCGCCCAACGCAACAGTTTTATCTTCACGAACACGGGGAATGCATTTCAAATTCAAGCCGCCTTGCATGTACTCGTTGCCAGTCGCGAAAAAATCTGCGCCGTGTTCCTCAATGTGCCGAAGATTTGCAAGCCACGTCGTGGAGATCTGCGCGGGAGCCTCCAAGCTAATGATATTCTCTTCGGAGACGCCGAGCGTTACCAAAAAATTTTTCATTTTGGCGAGGGCGTCGCGGTCATTGCCGCCGCTTAGGAGCCAAACATCATTCTTGTACTTTCCCGCGAGTTTATAAATATCTGAGAAATCGACGCGTGGAATTTCGGTTTCGCCGACTTGCAAAGTTTTCTTTTCGGGGTCGCCGTCAGCAACTATCGTCACGAGATTTACATTGTCAAGATTGAGATTTTTCAGCGCGTCTTCCAATGTTCCGCCGTTAAACAAAACGAGTATAGCATCAACGTTCTCCACAATATCACCTCAAAAATTTTCAACACGTCAAAGCCGACAAGCCATTCAACTCGGCGGCGATTTTTTTGTAAACGAATTCACTTGCTAATATACCATTATCCTTCGGGTAGTTCAAATGTTTATCGAAAATTTCCTTGCGGTCGGCGGATTTGTAGTCGTCGCCCTCGATAAAAACTTGTTGAATTAACGCGGCGATTGCTTTTAAATTTTTCCCGTCGACCGTGTAAGACGCCTTTATAATCATCTCGCCAAGCTTATAAAATTTTTGTGTGTCGCGCGTCAGAAAGATCATGGGCTTATCGACGTACTGATACTCCGCGACGAACGAACTGCAGTCATGAATCATGCCGTCCGAAGTTGCAAATATCGCTTGATAATAAGCTCCCTCATAAACTTGCGCATTAGGCAAATCGTTCCAAGCCTGCAGATATTCTTTGAAAGCTTCAAGCGAAGGAAACAGCCCCTCTTGAACCGCCGAGAAATACAAATTGGGGTGCGGCTTGATGACCCAAGAAATTTCTGGGTGCGCCTTCGCGAAATCATACATGAACTGATAATTCCATTGGAAGGTTGAATTCATGACGCCATCGTTTATCGACCAGTGCGGTGCCCAAATAATTTTCTTTGTATTGGCGCGAGCTATCTTCCAACTAAAAGAGAAATTCGCGTTGGTCTTAAAAAAGCTGTCGATTTTAGGGTGCCCGCTGTAAAAGCCGCGCGGCATCCCGACCTTGACTTGTTTATCGTAAGCCTTGACACTCAACGCCGAGTAGAAAAACAATTTCCAAGCAATGTGGAAAATCGCATGCTTATAGAAATTATATTTGGTAACGTCCAGCGCGTAGGGCACGTAAGTTAACAAAGTTTTGGGCGTGAGAAATTTCTGGAGCGGCTCTCTTGAAAAGGCAAAGAAATATGGCGTTAGAAAAATCAGCACATCCTGCGCGGGCATGTCGTCCTTACAATTTTTAACGGCAACGACGTTTAAGCCGTGCGCCTTTAACTGCTCGACGCCGTGCAAAAACTCTTCTCCGACCGCCACTTCGTCATCGGGCTTGTCTACACGCAAGCAAAGCAGAATTGAAACTTCAAAACGCTCATCATTGGCAAAGAGATTATATAAATCGTCGCCGCACCAAATCGACGCGTCATAGAGCGCGAACGCAATTTTAATCTTCTCCTTGCGCTGAATCATGCGGACGGAGGCTTTGAAGACTCGCGCCATAAAATCGTTGTATTCGTCCTTCGTAACAATCCACGACAGCTGATAAAACCAGTCGTAGTTCATTTCGCAGAAATTTTCGGGCGGAATTAAATTCTTCGTGCAGAGTTTGAAGGAAAGCAAGGTACTCGCAATGAATGTGCCTTTCAAATTTAAACGCGTCATGTCACAAAAGCAACTGTAGTTGAAACGCTCAAACATGTCAACGCACATGAAATCATAATTTTCTTCAAGCTCGGCGATTGTCTCGCGGAAACTTTTTAAAAGCTTGTTGTCGTAATTTTTTCTCTTAGCGAACGCATACGGGAAGATAACCCCAACAGGCTTCGCACCGTTGGCAAGGCAAAGCTCTATGTAGTCCTTGAGGATTTGAATATTTTTTTCCTCGTCGTCGGTCGTCAGAAAATTTCGGTCGTTCTCCCAATTGACAATCGCCGCGTCCGAAAAGTTGCAATCAAGCTCCTCCTTTAAGCCGTCGAAATTCAAATCAGCCTGCGCGGCAGTCGCGAGCATATCCTTAATGTCGTCGCCGAACAAATTTTTCAAAAGCCCGTCGTAAGCACTTTCCTCCAACGAACTTTCCTGAGGCGGCGTTTTAAAGCGGCAAAGGCGCATAAAATCAAACGGCGTTACGCCAATCATTTTGTCGTAAGCCTCTCCCGCCGTGCTCCTCAAGTCAAACATGTACTGCAGATTTTTTTTATTGGCAAAATCCTTGTCGTTGTCGTAACGGAAGGAATAAGGCGACAGCCCGATTAAAACGAACTTAATCGAACCAGGCTCGACGTGCGCAAAAACATGTTTGGCAGTCAGATAACTCTGCCGCAAATCTTGGAAGGCGTCGGCAAGATTTACTCCACCGCGCGATTTTCTTTTATCAGTGTGAACGCGAGGAATATATTTCATGTTCAAATTATCGCGCATGTATTCGTTGCCCGTCGCGAAAAAGTCCGCGCCATTTTTCTCAATGTAATTCAAATTCGCAAGCCACGTCTCGGACACGCTCAAGGCAATTTCTATGTTGAGAATATTTTCTTCGGGCACGTCGAAAAGCATCAGAAATTTTTTTGCTCTGGAAATATCTTCGCGCCCTTTCACACAGCCGCCAATAAGCCAAAGACAATCCTTGCATTTAATTGCGGCGTCGGGAAGAATCTCAAAGGGAATTCTCGGAATTTTTTTCTTGTCGACCGTAAAAAATTTCTCAGCTCCGTCCATCACTATCACAACAATATTTACATTGCCCAACTTTTGCAAAGTCTCTTCCAATGCCTCGCGATTCAACATGACAAGCACAACATCTTTTTTAGCCACAACATCACCTCAAAATCTATAAAAAAAATCGTCTTAATAATGACGAATTATATTACAGCTAAAAAATTTTTTCAACATGCTTAATCGGTCGGAGCGGTCAAGGCGTCGGCAATGCTCTTGTAAATGAACTCGCTAGCCAACATGCCGTTCATCTTCGGATAGTTCAAATACTTGTCAAAAACTTTTTTGCGGTCGGCGGCTTTGTAGTCGTCGCCGTCGATTATAACGCGCTGAATCATTGCCGAAATGCCTTCAAAGTCTTTGCCGTCGACAAGATAAGATGCCTTTAAAATTTCCTCACCGAGCTTGTTAAACTTCTGCGTCTCGCGCGTCAAATAAATCATGGGCTTATCGGCGTATTGATACTCGGCAGTGAAGGAGCAAGAGTCGTGAATCATGCAGTCACTCGTCGCGAAAACATCTTGATAGTAAGCTCCCGTGTAAACTCGCGCGTTGGGCAAATCGTCCCAAGCTTGCAAGTACTCTTCGTAAGCCGCAACGTCGGGAAAAATTTTCGCGACTATCGTCTGATAAACCAAGTTCGGATGCGGCTTGACAACCCAAGACGTTTCCGGGTGATTTTTGGCGAACTCGTAGAGAAATTTATAATTCCATTGGAAAGTTGCGCCCTTGATCAAGCTGTCGTCGGGGATTGAGTGATGCGGTGCCCAGATAATTTTTTTTGCATTTGGGCGAGCCATTTTCCAATCGAAATGAAACTCCGACGGATCCTTGAAGAAATGATCCATGCGCGGATAGCCGCCGCAGACGCCGCGCGGAATGCCCGTGATAGATTTTTCGCCGTAGATCTCGCGCTGAGCTACCGACGTAAAGAATAACTTCCACGCCACAAGGAAAAGTTTCTGACTGTAAAAAGCCTTGTCATGCAACACCACGTCGAGCGCGTACGGGATATGAACTATCAGCGACTGCATTGTCATTTCTTCGAGCGTGAACGCGCGCGGTAGCCGATAAAGATACGGCACAAGATAAATCAGCACGTCCTGCGCGGGTATGTCAACGTCGTCTTCTCGCAACACGACAACATTCATGCCGCGCGACTTGAGTTGCTCGACGCCGTTCATAAAATCTTTTACGATAAATTCATTCTCTGCCTGGTCAAGCCGCAAGCAAAGATAAACCGTCAGCTCAAAACGTTCGTCTTGCGCGAAGTAATTATAAAGGTCGTCGCCGCACCACATCGCGACTTCGTAGAGTACAAAGCAGATTTTAATCTTATCCTTGCGGCTAATTCTCTCTGCAGTAAGCGTGAAGACTTTATCCATAAATTCATCTGGAATTTCTTCCCGCGCAGTCCTCAACAACAGATTGAAAAATTCATAAGTCATGTCGCAGAAATTTATCGCGGGCAAAAGATTTTTCTTGTGGAGCTTGAGAGAAATAGCCGAGTTCACATACAAAGTGCCCTTCAAATTTAAATGCGTCATGTCGCTAAAAGCATTGTAAGAAAGATGATCAAACCAGTCAACGCACATGAAATCGTAATCAATTTCGAGCTGACGAATTTTTTTGCGGAAGAGGGCAAGCAGTTTCTTGTCAACATTTTTCCGCGCAAGCGGCGCGTACGGTAGAACCACGCCAACCGGCTTTGCGCCATTGGCAAGACAAAGCTTGATATAGTCTTCCAAAATCTGAAAGTTTTTATCGACGACTTCAGCAGTTGAAGCAATCGCGTCTTTCTTCCAATCAATCAACGACTTTGCAAAAAATTCGTGGTCAAACTCCTCGCGCAAGGTGTCAAAATTCGTATCGGGTTCGGCAACCGTCATGTCAAAAATATTTTTAACGTCGTTGACGACAAGATCTTCCATTAAGCGCGTGTAGGCGTTGGGATAAGGATAGTTGAAAGCCGACAGGTATTGCGGCTTTTGCGAATCCTTTTGAAGTTCGAGGCTGACAAAGTTCAGCGTGGAGAGCGACATATATTGAAGATTTTTAGAGATTGCCGAAAATTTTTTAAAGCTGTCGTAGTGGAAAGAGTACGGCGACAATCCGATAAGTACAAACTTAATCGTGCCGCGCGGAGCTTTTTGGAAGACGTGCCGCGCAGTCAAATAGCTCTGCCGCAAATCCTGATTCACGTCGGAAAGATTGACACCGCCCAAAGCCGTAGCTTTATCTTCGTAGACGCAGGGAATGAAATTGAAATTCAAGCCAACTTGCATATCAACGTTGCCCGTCGCGAAGAAGTCCGCGCCGCGCTCCTCAATGTAATGCAAATTCGCAAACCACGTTTCGGAGATTTGCGAGTCAATTTCAAAGTTAAAAATTTTGTCTTCGGGCACACCATAAGCCATCAGAAAATTTTTCACGGCGTCGAGGTCGTCAATGCCTTTCACGCAACCGCAAAGGAGCCAGATAAAATCATTATTCCCCTTCGCGTAACCACTAACTCGCGAAAACAAATCTACAGGGATTTCAATGTCGCCAACCTTGTAAACTTTTTCGTCGGCGGTGTCCTTTATTATCATGACCAAGTTGACTTTGTCGAAGTTCAGATTTTGAATCGCGTTCTCCAAAAAATCCTCGTTCAGAACGACAAGCACAACGTCTTTTTTCTCCAAACTAACACCCCCAAATCAATGCGTAATTCGTAATTCGTAATGCGTAATGATTAGGGTTTTAATTACGCATTGCGCATTCCTAATTGCCTTTATCACTCCGGCAGTTGGTCAAGCAGTTTTAACTTTGTGCCGTCGACAAAAATTATTTCCGTAACCTCAATGCGAATGTCTTTCTTGCGCAGTCCGTGCTTCATGGCGTCGACGTCCGCGCGGATAAACGGATTTAAAGTTTTAGTCACGTCGAAAGTCTGAATGCCCTGCGGCGCGTCGAGCATGTCAATCACAAACGGCGTAAAATTTTCCTTGCCGTCCTTGCCTAGAATAATCACATTGCCGACGACTTTATCAAGCGGCTTGTCGGAGTAAACGTCGCACTTGAGCGAGATATTGAGCGTCTTTGAAAAGCCGTACTCGTCGCCGTCTGAACTCTTGACCTTGAAACTTTTGACTTTAAAAATCTCGTCCATTTGCCGAGCAATCGGCGCGTTCAATGAATCTAATTTCCTCCGCAACGCGCTACGATAAGCATTGTAATAATCTTCAAAGCCTCGCGCGTTCGTGATTCGCCAATTAACTTCGGGCGCAGGTTCAAGCTCAATTTCAAGCTCAAAGCTGAATTTCATTTCCGCGTTGTAGAAAATAATCGACGAAGTTACCACTTTGCCGACGGCGTGCGGCATAGTGTAGCTTTTAATCTCGCAGGAGGCGACGCCCGATTTTTTAAAAAAGTTTTGCGCATTGGCGGGATTGTCGGGGAAAGTGATTTTGCCCGTCGTAATGTATTCGTCGAGAGCCGCCCGCGCAGAGTTCATGAATTCGGGCTTGAGCTGAGCCTCGTAGCGATTTTGAAGTTCAGCCGTTGAGTAAGCCGTCGGAAGAATTTCGGAATTAATCTGCACGGTCAAAATTTCTCGCGCGGCAATTTCGATAATCGCGTCCGTGTCGACGTACTTTTTAAAAGTCGTAACATCGTGACCTTCGAGAGCCTCGCGGGCAAGGCGGAGCGTGTTAATCGGCTTATCATTGAGCCTTTGCAAGTTCTGTTGAATCCCAATGCCGACGACGCCGACGAGAATCAGCAAGACGCCGACTGCCATGAAAAAATTTTTTGTAGTCCTCAATTCCTAATTCCACATTCCTAATTCCTAATTAATCAAGTCCGGTCTGCGTGTTCGTGTTAAGTTCAGTGCTTGAGCCGTGCGCCATTTTTTTATCTCCGCGTGATTGCCCAACAACAACACTTCGGGCACGACTTTTCCCTCGAACTCTCGCGGGCGCGTGTACTGCGGAAAACCCAACATGCCGTCAAAAAATGAATCGGTCGCCGCCGACTCCGCCGAGCCTAAGACGTTCGGGAGCATTCGCGCCACCGCGTCCACGATAACCATAGCAGGAAGTTCGCCGCCCGTCAATACATAGTCGCCGATTGAAATCAACTCGTCGGCAAGGTCATAAATTCTGGCGTCGAAGCCTTCGTAGTGACCGCAGATAAAAATAATTTGGTCGAGCTCGGCAAGCTCCTTTGCTTTGGATTGAGTAAAAACTTCGCCGCTTGGGTCGGTGATAATTATCTTGCGCGAAAGATTTTCCTCCGACTTGCTCAATACGTCGCGAACTGCGCGATAAACAGGTTCGGGCTTTAAAACCATGCCCGCGCCGCCGCCAAAGGGCGAGTCGTCAACTTGCCTGTGCTTATCAAAGGCGAAGTCGCGCAGTTGCGTAAACCGTATCGTCAAAATATTTTTCTCGACGGCGCGTTTGATTATGCTTTCGCCGAACACGCCGCCGAACATTTCTGGGAACAAAGTTATAATGTCAATAAGCATTTTCTTAGCTGTTAGGTTATAGGTGTTAGGTGTTAGGGGTTAGGTTTTTCCTTAAAGCTTTTAGCTGACAGCTATAACCTGACTCCTATCTTTTTCGCGGCAATGTCAATCGAAGTGACGACCGATTTAAGCGCGGGTATCAAAATATTTCCGTCGACCTCGAAAACGTCATTGCTACCGGTCTTCAAAACGTTGGTGACGGTACCGAGTTTTTTCTCGCCGTCGAAGACTTCACAACCGATAACGTCGAAAATATAAAACTCGCCGTCGTCGAGCGGCGCAGCGTCTTTCCTGTCGACCGTCAGAAATTTATTCGTCAACGCCCTCGCAGTTTCGCGACTGTCCACGCCCGCGAACTTCATAAAAATCTGCCCGTTGATATGCTTGACTTCCTCAACGCGAAAAACTTTTCCGCCAACAGAAATTTGCTCAAGGTTATCAAAACGCCCTTCAAAATCTGTCAGCGGAATTATTTTCAACGTGCCGTCGAGTCCGCGAGCCGCTCCGACTTTCCCGACGATTATTTCTTTAACTTCTGATTGCAACGATCTTGTCATCTTCTACCAAAATTTCAACGTTCATGGCGTCGCGCAGGTTGTCGCCGATTTTCAATTCAACCTGGCGTTCGGTCGTGCCCTGCAGAATTTCCGCGCCGAGTGCCAACTTCTCGAAAGTCTCCTTGCGGCGGTGCGCCTCGTCCAAACGCCCTTGACGCGGAGCCATTTCCCCGCTGAAAAAGTGTCTTATCTGCTCCTCGTGTTCGGGACTCTTTTCAAGCTCGCGTTGCATGTCGATATTTATCTGCTTGAGTTCGAGTTCCATTTGCTCGGCGACTTTGACCGCCTCATCGACGAGACGCGCACGCAATTTCTCCGTCAGCTTTGCCTTGACCGTGACCGGTACCGTCATTGTGATTTTGTTCATGTGAATTCCTCCCAAAAATTTTTCATTACTCATTCCTAATTCCACATTCCTAATTAAAAAAGCGGCAAGCCTTAACTGCTCACCGCGCCGACTTTGTCATTCGATGTCAACTGAAACTTTTTTCTTCTCACGTGTTGCGGCGGACTTGACTATGGTACGAATCGCTTTTGCAATTCGCCCTTGTTTGCCAATGACCCTGCCCATATCTTCCTTCGCGACGTGCAGTTTTAAAATAGTGCGCTCTTCTTCTTCGACCGCCTCAACTTGCACCTCTTCGGGTTTTTCGACAAGTGCTTTTGCCAGCACCGTTACAAGTTCTTGCATGATCCTTTACCTCAACTAGTCTGTTAAATGATTACTTCGCAGCTTGCGCCGCCTTACGCTCGTCGTTGATTTTTTTCATGATGCCCTTTTTGCTAAGGAGCGAGCGAACTGTATCGGTCGGCTGTGCTCCGTTTTTAATCCAGCCGATAACTTTTTCCTCGTCGACATTGACAATGGCGGGGTTTTTGGTCGGGTCATAATTGCCGACGATTTCAATAAAGCGACCGTCGCGCGGCGAACGACTGTCCGCAACGACTATGCGATAAAACGGTTGCTTCTTCGCGCCCATTCGATTGAGCCTGATTTTTACCAACAAATTTCACCACCTTTCAATGTGCGATAGCTTAACTCTTTTTGAAAGGGAACTTACTGCCGAGTTGCCCCAAAAGTCCTCCGAGATTCGGGAGCGTCGGCATCTTTGGTTTACTATTCTTCCCTTTCTTTATTTTTCCTTTTTTACCCTTGACTTTTTTTGAAGTCGCTTGCTGTTGAGTTTGACTTGTCTTGAACTTGCGCATCATCTTGCGCATTTCCTCAAACTGTTTAAGGAGTTTATTGACGTCGGCGACTTGAGTACCGGAACCCATTGCGATTCGCTTGCGGCGTTTTGCGTCGATAATGCTTGTATCGGCGCGTTCCTTCGGCGTCATTGACAGGATAATTGCTTCCATGTGCTTAACTTCTTTGCCGTCAAGGTCGAGGTCGACGCCACTGAGCTTTTTCTTAAGCCCGCCGAGTCCCGGTATCATGCCGAGCAAATCGTTGAGCGAACCGAGCTTTTTAACCTGCTGAAGTTGCTCCAGAAAATCTTGCAGGGTAAATTCGTCGGCTTTGATTTTCTTGACCATTTTTTCCGCAGTCTTGGCGTCGATTGTCGACTGCGCCTTTTCAATCAAGCTGAGCACGTCGCCCATGCCGAGAATTCTTGACGCCATGCGGTCGGGGTGGAAAATTTCCAATGCCTCAAGCTTTTCGCCCATGCCGACAAATTTTATCGGGCAACCAGTCGCCGCCTTGATTGAAAGTGCCGCGCCGCCTCGCGCGTCGCCATCGAGTTTCGTTAAGACAATACCATTGACGCCAAGCGCGTTGTGGAAAGTCTCGGCGACGTTGACCGCTTCTTGACCAATCATTGCGTCGACGACAAGTAAAATTTCGTGCGGCTTGACTGTCGCCTTAATGTCTTTAAGCTCCTGCATAAGGCGTTCGTCAATTTGAAGTCGCCCTGCCGTGTCGATTATTAGAACGTCGCGGGCGTGCTTGTTCGCGAAAGTGATTGAGTCTTTGGCGATTTGAACGGCGTCTTTAATATCTTCGGTGAAGACAGGAACATCCGCCTGTGCGCCGACAACTTGGAGCTGTTTAATTGCGGCGGGGCGATAAATATCTGCGGCAACGAGCGCGGGACGTTTGCCCTGCTTTTTCATCTGCAACGCGAGCTTGCCCGCCGAAGTCGTCTTGCCCGAACCTTGCAAGCCGACCATTAGAATAATTGTCGGCGGGTGCGAAGAAATATTTAACTTCGCCGCCTTGCCGCCCATTAGGTTCGCAAGTTCTTCGTTGACGATTTTAATCACGGACTGCGCGGGCGTCAAGTTGTTAAGAATTTCCGTGCCGATTGCGCGAGCCTTAACAGCCTTCTCGAAGTCGCGAACGATTTTATAATTGACATCCGCCGCCAAAAGAGCCATGCGCACATCTTTTAGGGCTTTGGTAATGTCGTCGTCGGTGAGCTTGCCGTGCCCGCGAAGTTTTCTAAAAGCCTCTTGAATATTTTGGGATAAATCTTCAAACATGAATTTGCCCCTATCAATATTATAGGCACCACCATAGACGGCAGTGCCGGAATTTACAAAATTGGAGGCGACACCCAGAATCGGACTGGGGATAGAGGTTTTGCAGACCTCGGCCTTACCACTTGGCTATGTCGCCTTTCGTGTGTCAACGTTTCAACCGTCAACGCCACGCATTATATACGCTAACTTTTTACAAGTCAAGTTTTTTTCTTTGAAATTTTTTTCTTGATGCTTTGCTTGACGGTAGTCACGACGAGTTTTGCGGCGAAAGTGACGCTTTTGACGACGCGCTTTTTATTTGTCTTGGCAAGGTCGGGAAGGGTATCCTTCATGCTAGCCTGCTTTGAGCGGTTGCAATGCTTGCAAAGACACTGCAGATTGAACAGCTTATCAGAGCCGCCGTACTTTTGCGGAACAATATGATCAATGTCGACTTCCGCCTTGCGAATTTTCTTGCCGCACTTGGCGCAGGTGTACCAGCCGTGATCAGATTTATTTTCCGCGAACCAATTTTCTCTATAGCCCAAAAAATTTTCCTCCAGACAATTTTCCGTGATTATACAAAACTTTTCAAGTCGTGTAAACTTGCGGTCGCTCGCGAACACTGGAACAGCAAGCTTTCGCCTTTTCTTTTGCAATATGGCTTAAGATTTTTGGAGGGGGATAAATTTTTTACGGGAAGAAAATTTTCAGCGTCGCCTCGTCGGAACGCTTGCCCAAGTACGAGCCGATTAGAAATAGAATCAGCGAACACGTTATTCCGATTGTGATTTGGTGCAGGTCAAAAATCTTGAAGCCCGCCGCTTGTGTCGCGCAGTAAATTATCGTGCCGCCCGTCATTGAGAGCATCGCGCCCAACTTGTTAGCCTTCTTCCAAAACAAACCCAACAACAACGTCCAGAAAAATGCCGTCTCCAATCCTCCGAACGCAAACATGTTTATCAGCCAAATCAAACTCGGCGGCGTCAACGCGATTACGAAAACCGCCGCGCCGATTATCGCAGTCGCCGCCATTGACAAAAACTTAACCCGCGCAGGCGTCACGACACGATTATTTTTCTCGGCGTAGTGAAGATAAACGTCCTTGATTATCGCACTCGACGCCACGATTAAAAGTCCGGAGATTGTAGAGATACTCGCGGCGAGCGGTCCGATTATTGCTAAGCCCGCCAGTTCCGGCGGCATTGCCAAAGCAATCGTCGTCGGGATAATGTTGTCGACGCCGCCATAATCAGCCGCGCTCCCCGTCAAAACTCCGTGCGCCAATATCCCCGTGAAATTTATTCCGATATTCATAAAACCGACGACGACCGTGCCAATCAGCATTGCTTGATGAAGTCCCTGCGTATTTTTGTAGCTTATGCCGCGCACGACCGATTGAGGAAGGGCGATTGTGCAAATGCCGACCAAAAGCCATTGCGTGAAGTAAATTGTCCAAGGCATATTCCCGAAACTGAACGGCTCAAAAAGTTCGGGGTTGTTCATTTCAAGCGTCGTCATTATATTTTCGTAGCCGCCGCCCGCTTGCAAGACGTATTTCAAAAGCAAGACAATTCCAATCATCATCATTATTGCGCAACAAGTATCCGTCAGCGCGACTGCGCGAAAGCCGCCTATCGAAGTATAAATGACAACTGTAAGCCCGAACAGGATTAAGCCCGCCTCGTAGCTGTAGCCCGTGACCGCCGCGAATAATTTTGCGCCGCCGACAAATTGCGCCGTCATCGTTCCGCAGAAAAATAAAACGATAACGAACGCCGCGACCGCCGCCAAGAAGTCCGATTGAAATCTCGCGCGGATTATGTCGACGACCGTCACCGCATTTAACTTCCTAGCCAATAGTGCAACGCGCTTGCCGAAAATGCCAAGCACAAGGAAAATCGCCGTCACTTGCACGACCGCCATATAAATCCAACCGAAGCCGACTTGATACGCCATGCCGGGACCGCCGACAAAACTTGAAACTGAGCTGTAAGTTGCGACCGTCGTCATTGCCAAGACAAAGCCGCCGAGTTCGCGATTGCCGACAAAGTAACTGCTGACGAAATTTTTGCCCGCCTGTCTGTGCCGAACATAAACGCTTATCCCGACCATGATCGCCATAAAAAAAAGCAAGGGCAATAGTAAAACCAACGAGCGCAGTGCGACAAAACTACCTTCCATCGTCTTCGCCTCCCAAGTCAACGTCCTTGAATAAAACTTTGCTCAAGAACGCGCTGATTAGAATTGCGAAGAACCACACGCCAACACTTCCGAGCAACGCCCACAGCGGCAAATGAAAAATTTTCACGTCAAGCGACGCCGTGCCGAAACCCGCAATCAGCCAAAAAATTATCAGCCCGCAAAGCGCAAGCCCCGTGTAAATTGCCTCGCGCCTGACCAGGCTGAACTTCTGCGCGTCGCTCATCGACGCATTAACTTTTTTCATTGCGAAAACCTCCAAGTCTTGTCTCCTCATGTTGAAGAGTACAAGCTTAATTTCGCGCCGCATTGTATATCACGCCCGCCGCCGTGTCAATGAAAAACGGGCTTGCCTCAAAAGAGACTGCCCGTAAATTTTTTTATTCAAGCGCGATGAATTGCTTGATTTTCTAAAAGACAAATCGCGACAACTGAATGCAACGTCACGTTGCCGCCCGTAAATTTGCTCTTCCAATTTTAAAATCCCAACTCCTCATGAATCAAAATAATCTCGAAGTCGCCATGAAGCGGCGCACCCCACAAAATCGACATGACGCGGCAAATGCGGTTTGTGCTCTCGCAGTTGTAGCACTTATCAGCTTTAATCGCGCAAGGGGTCTTCGCCTTGACGCGCTGAGCATTTTTCGGAGCGGCGACATTTTTCACGCGCCAAAGCGTAGTGTCGAAGTCCTTAGAAATTTTGTTCTCGCCGACGACGAAATAAACTTTCTCATGCCCGTAAAGCATGGAAGAAATGCGGTTGCCGTTGCCGTCAATGTTGATAATCTCGCCGGTCTCCGCCAAGCCATTTACTGACGACAGATAAATCTGCGCGGAGTTCGCCTCTTTGCAAACCGCAGCTTTGGTCATGCCGCCCGGCAGTCGGTTATGATAAAAAACTTCGTTGTTGAGCGCGAGGCGGTCATAAAGCCCCATTTGCTCCAAAGTGACCGAGCCGCCAAAGCCGACCGTCTTATCCTGAATATTTTCGTCAAGATAATCGGTCGCCGCGTCCGCCGTGTCAAAGCAAGTCACGCCGTAGCCTAGTGATTCGAGCCGTGCCTTAAGATTTTTGAAATTCATGCTTACACCTCCTTTCAATGTAGATTGCCGAATACAATAGCACTTTTCGCGGCAAATGTCAAAAAGCCGACGCAATTATTTTAATCTGCCGAGTCGATAGCCGAAAAACTTTGCCGCGTCTCTGAAAACCGCGCCGACACACTCAAGCGGATTTTCTTTGGCAAGGGCGGCGAGTTTCATTAAGACAAATTTTTTGCCCGCGCCCTCCGCCGAGCCGAACGTTTCTCGAATCCAACTTTCTTGCGCGTGAAACTTTCCAATCTGAACGTAGCGACGAAATTCCTGCGCCGCCGTGTAGTTGTGGCTGTGATAAACTTGCGCGTTCGCCGCGTAATAAATCTTCAAGCCGCGCAGAAGCATTTTCGCCGCAACGTACATGTCTTCGCAAAGCGGCACGTTCGACGGAAAACCTCCGACACTTTGCAGAGCCTCGACGCGATAAGCCGCAAATGAATTCGACGCAAACGCCGTTTTTATCCCGAAAATTTTTCTGTCGTCAAGCGAGCGCAGTTGACTTTCGGGCGGATAGTTGAAGGCGCGAAGAAATTTTGCCTCATTGGTCGCGTTTTCATGTGGGAGTTGCCGACCGTAAGACATACCGACAGATTTATCTTCGCCGAAAATTTTTACAAGCTTGGCAAGTGATTGCTCGTCGTGGAGCAAAACGTCTTGCGTTAAAAAAATTATCACGTCGAGCGGCAAAAGTTTTTCAAGTGCAAGTTGCCGCGTCGCCCCGTGATTGAAAGTTTTGCGCGGTATCGTCAAGACTTCAAGCCCGAAATTTTTAGCAAGCTCAATCGTCGCGTCGGTTGATTCGGAGTCGACGATTAATTTTTTTGTCGGCAAGGACTGCGCGGCGATTTGAGAGAGTAATTTTCGGAACTGCTCGCCCGCGTTGAGCGTCGGGATTATCAAGCCGCAATTCATTTACCACACTCCAAAAAATTTTTCCACATGATAGCAAAAAAATTTTCCCGTTGCAAAAAATTTTCGCAGGACGTGTTATAATGTCGCTGACAAAATTTTTAATTGGGAGATTTATGATGTTCAAAGTAAAAATCGTAGCCGCCCTGCTAATCGTCGGCTTGTTCTTGTCAATACACCTTGCCGCGCCGGAATTCTTGCCAGAAGTTTTCGATTTGCTCTCGCGAGGAGACATTGTCGAGACAGCGGAGTACATAAAAACTTACGGCTCGCTGGCGGTCGTGTTCAGTTTCTTGTTGACGCTGTTTGTGAACGCAATCGGCTTTCCGCCCGCGATAATTTTTTCCACAGCCAACACGCTCATTTTCGGAATTGTGCCTGGAATAGTTTTGTCGGTGTTGGCGGAGACTGTCGGCGTGACGATAAGTTTTATCTTGCTGAGATTTTTCTTCCGAGACAACGCGAGGAAAATAATTTCCAAAAGCCAACGCCTGCGCTCGGTCGACAAGTACAGCTCGAAAAAAGGCTTTACCGTCATGCTGATTGCGCGAATGGTGCCGTATGTGCCGAGCGGGCTTTTGAATGCGGCGGGCGCGTTGAGTTCAATGAGCCTGCGCGATTACTTCTTGGCGTCGCTTGTCGGCAAGTTCCCGTCAACTGGCATTGAGGCGATAATCGGGCATGACGCGATTTTGCACGAGGAAGGATTTTTTAGGATAATCGTCGTCGTAATCTTCGCCGTCGCGCTGATTGCGTGGGCTTGGTGGTATCAGAAAAAACATAATCATTGAGAGGCGGCTTTTATCATGAAGAAGCTTGAACACGTGGCGATGTATGTGAACGATTTGGAGCGGGCGCGGGAATTTTTTATGAAGTACTTCGGCGCGACTTCCAACGACGGCTATCACAATCCTATTAAAAAATTTCGTTCGTACTTTTTGAGCTTTGACGACGGCTCGCGGCTTGAGCTGATGAACAAAGCCGAGATGGACGACGCCAAAAAGACGCTCAACCGCACGGGCTTTATCCACATTGCCTTTAGCGTCGGCGGCAAGGAAAGTGTCGACGAGTTGACCGCGCAACTTAAAGCTGACGGCTTTGAAGTTATCAGCGAGCCGCGCAGGACGGGCGACGGCTACTATGAAAGTTGCATTGTCGACTTTGAAGGCAACCAAATCGAAATTACCGCTTAAGAAAAAATTACGTTTCGTCGAGAGACAGGAGGGCGCACATGGACGTGCGCCCTCTACGCCGCGTTTGAACAGGAAGTTCAAGCGGCGACGCCCCCGCGTGGGGTCCTTTCTTTTGTCAAACTTTTCTTTGGACAAGCAAAGAAAAGTTTGTTTCACAAAATAAAAATCACGATTAACCTAATCAAAGAGACGCGCCGCCAACTCCTCAGCTGATTCTGCGAATCCACGCTTTGGCAAAGAGGGGATTTTTTTATTGCGATTTGCGCGGCGTTGTAGTATATTGACGGGCGAAACTGAAATTTGAAGGGAGAAAACTTTTGGTGAGGACGAACAGCTTAATCAAGTTGCTAATCTGTCTGGCGGCAATCGTGGCAGTGTTTGTAATATTTATCCGACCGCTGGCGCACTCAATAAGGCAAGGACTCGACTTGCAGGGCGGCACACACGTCGTCTTACAGGCGGAGGATACCGAAATCGCACTGGTCGACGAAGACGCAATGCAACGCGTCGTTTCGATAATGGAAAAGCGCGTTAACGAGCTCGGCTTGACCGAACCAATAATTCAGCGCGAGGGTGAACGCCGCGTCATTATAGAATTGCCCGGCATTAAAGACCCCGACAAGGCGATTGAGACTATCGGCAAGACCGCAATGCTTGAGTTCAAAGACGAGGCGGGCAATACTCTTTTGACCGGCACGGATTTAAAAGACGCGCAAGCCGCTATGAATCAGCAGAACGGTCAATGCGTCGTCAACCTTGAATTCAGCGACGAGGGCGCACAGAAATTCGCAGACGCCACGCTTGAGAACGTCGGGCGGCAGATTGCGATCCTTCTCGACGGCGAAATCTTAACCAACCCCGTTGTCCGCGAGCCGATTCTCGGCGGTCGCGCAGAAATTTCTGGTCAACGCGATTTGGAAGAGGCTCAACACTTGGCAGTACTTTTGAGGAGCGGTGCATTGCCCGTCAAAGTAAATATCATTGAGACGCGCACAGTCGGACCTTCGCTCGGTCAAGATTCAAAAGACAAATCGGAATTCGCCTTTGTAATTGGTATCGCGGCGGTTTTAGTCTTCATGCTCCTTTTCTACCGCTTGCCGGGCTTTATCGCCGACATCAGCTTAATGGCGTATACGCTCATGCTTTTGGGCACGCTCAAAGGACTTGACGCGACACTGACTTTGCCGGGCGTCGCGGGAATAATTCTTTCAATCGGTATGGCGGTTGATGCGAACGTTTTAATCTTCGAGCACTTCAAAGAAGAGTTCCGACTTGGCAAATCGATTCGGCTTGCAATGGACGCGGGCTTTAAACGCGCCTTCACGACAATTTTTGACTCGAACATAACAACGATAATTGCGGCGGGAGTTTTATTCTTGTTCGGCACGGGCACAATTCGCGGCTTCGCAATCACGCTCGGCTTGGGCGTCTTGCTGTCAATGTTCACGGCAATAACTTTAACGCAATTCATGCTTAAACTTTTGGTCAATGCAAAACTCGTGGAAAGTCCTTCGGCTTACGGCGCGGACGGCTTTGTCCTGTTCGACGTTGCTAAGGAGGTGAAGAACTGATGCCGAAATTTGACATTGCTGGGCGCGGCAAGCTTTGGTTTATAATTTCCTTGCTCGTGATTATTCCCGGCTTAATCTCTATGGTGACGCGCGGCTTCAACTTCGGGATTGACTTCACGGGCGGCACGATTATGGATTTGAAATTTGAAAAGCCCGTTGCAATCGCACAGGTTCGCGAGAGCTTGAAACCGTTCGGGCTTGACGGCGCGACTATTCAACTTTCCGGCGAAAGCTCCGACGTTGAGACTTCGACGGACGTCATGATTCGCACAATCGACTTGGAAGAAGTTCAACGCAAGGAAGTTATGGCGGCGATTCGCGACAAAGTCGGCGGCTATGAAGTCCTGCGCGAGGAAAAAGTTGGTGCGATTATCGGTAGCGAGCTGATTCTCAACGCGGTCATGGCTCTTGTAATCTCGTGGGTTCTGATAATTTTGTATGTCGCGTATCGCTTTGAATTCCGATTCGGACTCTCGGCAGTCGGGGCTTTGATTCACGACATTTTAATCGTGTTGGCGTTTTTCTCGTTCACGCAACGGCAAGTTGATTCGTCTTTCGTGGCGGCGTTATTAACGATCGTCGGCTACTCAATCAACGACACAATCGTTATCTTCGACAGGATACGCGAGAATTTGAAGTTGCATTTCAGGCGCGGCGGCGACGTTGTTCAACTCGTCAATCGCTCCGTTTATCAAACCTTGACGCGCTCGCTGTACACGGTCTTTACCTGCCTGTTCACGACTTTTGCGCTGTTTTTCTTTGGCGGCGAGACGACGAAAGATTTTGCGTTCGCGCTGATTGTCGGCTTTATGAGCGGCTGTTACTCATCAATCTTTATCGCGGGTCCGCTTTGGCTTGAGCTTAGAAAATTTGGCGGCAAGAAATAACAGCGGCTTGTTAGTAAGTTGGCAGAGCGTCATTTTGATGACGAAGCTGACCGCAAGCGGCGTTGACATCCGCGCCCATTTCCTTGCGAACGGTCGCGCCTATGCCATGCGTGTTGAGGAAGTGGAAAAATTTTTTAACGGCGGCATTGGTCGGCGGGCTGAAAGTCCTTTCGACGACGGGATTAAACGGAATCAAGTTGACGTTGGCGAGTTGCCCGCTCAAAATTTTTGCGAGGCGGCGGGCGTGTTCTTCGGTATCGTTGACTCCGCCGAGCAAAATATATTCGTAAGTGACGCGCCGCCCCGTCGTCTTGGCGTAGTCGTCACCGGCGGCAAGCAAGCTTTTCAGACTGAACGCGGAATTAATCGGCATGAGCGCGGAGCGAAGTTTATCGTCGGGCGCGTGAAGTGAAATCGACAGCGTGACAGGAATTTTCTCGTCGCGCAATTTTTTTATCGCGGGGACGACGCCGCACGTCGAGATTGTAATTTTGCGATAGCTCATGCCCAAGCAATAATCCTCGTGCAGAAGGCGGAGCATTTTAATCAGCGCATCGTAATTCATGAGCGGTTCGCCCGTACCCATGACGACGACCGAATCCAATTTTTCACCCATGCCGCGCAGGTATTCTTCCGCAAAAAATATTTCGCCGAGCATTTCCGCCGCCGTCAAATTTCTCTCCAATCCTTTAAGCGTCGACGCGCAGAACTTGCAACCCATTTGACAGCCGACTTGGCTTGAAATGCAAACGCTGTTGCCGTAGTCGTGTTTCATTAAAACAATTTCGACTGCCGCGCCGTCCGATAAGCCGAGCAAAAATTTTTTGGTCAAGCCGTCGGCTGAGTCGAGCCGTTTTAAGACGTCGGCGATTTTAATTTCAAAGCGCGAGGAAAGTTCTGCCCGCAATGTTTTGGGCAAGTCGTTCATTGCGTCAAAAGTTTTCACGCCGTGCTTGTAAATCTGCGCGGCGATTTGTTTTGCTCTGAACTTCGGCAAGGGCGCAAGCTCCTGCTCCAACTCCGCAAGCGTCAGCCCAAATAAATTTTTCATGTCATCAACCTCCCGTGAATTCTTTTGCAATTATATCCCGCACATGATACAATCTCAAAAAATTTTTGCGAGGGATTTCCAATGATAAAGATAATTTTTTCGGACATGGACGGGACGCTTTTGACGAGTGAAAACAAATTGCCCGAAGGTTTCGACGAAATGATAACCGAGCTGAGCCGACGCGGCGTTATCTTCGCACCGGCGAGCGGGCGACAATATTTTTCCCTGCTCCGTTCGTTCGAGAAGTACCGCGACGATTTTTTGTTCCTTGCCGAGAACGGGACGCTTGTCATGCACATGGGCAAGGAAATTTTCAGCAGTCCTTTGAACGTCGAGGCGACGCGGGAAGTTTTGGCGGCGAGCGAGGGCTTTGAAAATATTCTGCGCGTCTACTGCGGCAAGAAGGACGCTTACCTTCGTAGCGACCAGAACACGCCCGAATTTCACGCCGAGCTTGAGAAATATTACACGCATAACGGCGTTGTCGACAACTTCAGCGAGATTATGGACGTGCCGTTGAAGATTGCGTTCTTTGACCCGACAGCCAACGCCGCAAAAAATATTTATGAGAAACTTGAGCCGTTCAAAAGTTCGTTGCAAGTCGTGTTGAGTTCGGATTATTGGGTTGACGTGATGTCGCCGAGTATCAGCAAGGGCGAGGCGATTAAAAATGTTCAGCGCGTCATGGACTTTCAACCGGAAGAGTGCGCGGCGTTCGGCGATTATTTGAACGATTACGAAATGCTTCAGGCGGTCGGCTACGGCTTTGCAATGGCGAACGCTCACCCCGATTTGAAAGCGATTGCGAAGTTCGAGACGGAGAGTTGCGACCAAGCGGGCGTTCTCGTCGGTATTCGTCGGCTTATGGCTTGCGGGTTGATTTAAAAAATTTTTCATTACGCATTGCGAATTACGAATTACGCATTGCCTTTTGGAGGTTATCGAATGGTAACAGCAGTCTTCCCTGCCGCCGGAGCAAGCAAGCGCATGGGCGATTTCTGCGGCTTTAATAAAAATTTGTTCAAGCTTAGGGGCGTTCCGGTTTTGATTCGGAGCCTACGGACGTTTTCCAAAGTCGAGCGCGTGACTTTTTTAATCGTAGTCGTCGGGGCGCACGAGGTCGAGACGGTCACAAAACTTTTGCAGGAGACGGAAAATCTCAAGCCGTGGGTCGTGACGGTTGGCGGGCGCGAGCGGCAATATTCAATCGCGAACGGCTTAAAACTTTTGCCCGACGACGCGGAAATAGTTTTGGTTCACGACGCGGCGCGACCGTTGGTGAGCGTGCGGACGATAAATGACGTAATCGATGCGGCAGAAAAATTCGGCGGGGCAATCGCGGCAGTGCCCGAAAAAAATACAATCAAGGTTGTTGACGAGGAGGGCTTTGTCAGATACACGCCGCCGCGTGCGCAACTCGTCAATGTGCAGACGCCGCAGGGCTTTCGACGCGAAATTTTGTTGAAGGCTTACGAGCGGGCAGCGGAAGAAGAATTTTTGGGCACGGACGATTCAAGCTTGGTTGAGCAACTCGCGCAGAAGATAAAAGTTGTGGCGGGCGGCTACGAGAACATAAAAATCACGACGCCCGAAGATATTCACGTCGCGGAAACTTTTTTGCAAAGGAATGGGGAAAGATGATTCGATTCGGTATCGGCTACGACGTTCACAAACTCGCGGCGGGCAGGAAATTAATTTTGGGCGGCGTGGAAATTCCTCACGAGCTTGGACTTGAGGCGCACTCGGACGGCGACGTTTTGATTCACGCGATAATGGACGCGCTGTTGGGGGCGGCGGCACTCGGCGACATCGGGCAACATTTTCCGGGCACAGCGGAGTTTAAAGACATTTCGAGCGTCGAACTTTTAAAGCGCGTCTGCGCCCTTATCAAAGAAAAAAATTATTCAATCGGCAACGTTGATTCAATCGTCGTCGCGGAAAAGCCGAAACTCGCGCCGCATATTTTGCAAATGCGCCAACGCTTGGCGGAGGTCATGCAAGTTGACGTTGATGCAGTAAGCGTTAAGGCGACGACGGAAGAAGGACTCGGCTTCACGGGCACACGGCAGGGAATTTCGGCTTATGCGGTAGTGAGTTTGGAAAAATGAAAATTTTTTCTCGCATAAAGAAAGATATTCGCGTCATCTTTGAGCGCGACCCTGCGGCAAAGAGTGTGCTTGAAGTTGTCCTGTGCTATTCGGGACTTCACGCTATTTGGCTACACAGAATTTCCCACGCGCTCTTTAAACGCGGTTGGATTGTCTCTGCGCGGCTTGTCTCGAACTTTTGCCGATTCTTGACGGGGATTGAGATTCACCCCGGCGCGACGATTGGCGACGGACTTTTCATTGATCACGGCACGGGAATTGTTATCGGCGAGACGGCGGAGCTTGGCAAGAACGTAACGCTTTATCAAGGCGTGACACTCGGCGGCACAGGCAAGGAAAAGGGCAAGCGTCACCCGACAATCGGCAACAATGTTGTCGTAGCGACCGGCGCGAAAGTTTTAGGCTCGTTCAAAGTCGGCGACCATGCCAAAATCGGCGCAGGCTCCGTTGTCTTGAAGGAAGTTCCGCCGCACGCGACTGTTGTCGGCATTCCTGGCAGAATTGTTGTTCTTCACGGCAAGAGAGTTCATAACGAGGAAGAGTATCGCGAGGCTGTCGCGGAACTTTGTCGGGTGCGCGGCTACGACCTAAACAATCCAAACGTCCGCGAGGAATTGGCGGAAGAGCTTGACGTTGATTTGAATCATGACATGTTGCCCGACCCCGAACGCGAAATGATTGAGGTTGCGCTCCGACAAATTCAGCGGCTCGAAATGCGCGTAAGCGAGTTGGAAACGGAACTTGCCGCCGCCCGCGCAGAAATTTCAGTGGAAGCAATGCGCACCTCGTCTTTGGAAGTTGCCTTGACCGACAATAAGAAAGTCAACTTAAAAAAAACTTAACAAAAAATCCCGCCTCGTGACGGGATTTTTTTATCGAACGAACTCGCCCACTGATTAAGACGAGCGATATTTTTTTATTGGTCAACGCGCTTTATGTCCGCGCCCAAGCTCACGAGCTTTTGAACAAGATTATCATAGCCTCTGTCGATGTGATGAATGTAGCCGACTTGCGTCTCGCCTTCGGCAACGAGAGCCGCCAAGACAATCGCGGCACCTGCGCGGAGGTCGGTCGCTTTGACTTGGCAACCCGTCAATCTTTCTTGACCTTCGACGACGGAAGTGCGCCCGTCAATTTTAATTTTTGCGCCCATGCGGCGGAGTTCGTCGACATGCATAAATCGATTTTCAAAAACCGTCTCGGTCACCATGCTTGTGCCGCTTGAAATTGTCAGCATTGCCATGAACTGCGCCTGCATATCTGTCGGGAAGCCGGGATAAGGCAAAGTCTTAATGTCGACGGCTCGCGGTCGCCTGTTGCAAGTAACTCTGATTCCGTCAACGTCTTCAAATACTTTAACGCCCGCCTCTTTGAGCTTGGCGATAACGGGCTTAAGGTGTTCGCTGATTGCGTTGGCAATGTAAACGTCGCCTTGCGTCATGGCGGCGGCAATCATGTACGTGCCCGCCTCGATTCGGTCGGGAATAATCGTGTAGTCGTGCGCGATTAACTTTTTCGCGCCCTCGACCTTGATAACGTTGGTGCCCGCGCCGCGTATCTTCGCGCCCATAATGTTGAGATAGTTTGCAAGGTCGACAATCTCCGGCTCCTGCGCGGGGTTTTCTATAATCGTTTGACCTTCCGCCATTGACGCCGCCATTAAAATATTTTCGGTCGCGCCGACGCTGGGGAAGTCAAGATAAATCTGCGCACCCTTCAAGCCGTCAGGGGCAACCGCCTCAATGTAGCCGTGCCCGATTGAAATTTTCGCGCCGAGTGCCTCAAAGCCTTTCAAGTGTAAATCAATCGGACGAGTACCAATCGCGCAACCGCCCGGCAATGAAATCTTTGCTGAACCTAATCGCGCTAAGAGAGGTCCCATTATCAAGAACGACGCCCTCATTTTCCGAACTAAATCATAAGGCGCGGTTATATTTTCAATCGTCGAGGCGTCGACGAACAATTTATTTTTATCGTACTCGTGACGAACTTTGACGCCGAGCGAGTGCAAGACTTCGCTGATTGTTCGCACGTCGTCAAGGTTAGGCACTTCGTCCAAACAAGTTTCTCTATCTTGACCGAGTAGCGTCGCCGCTATCACGGGGAGCACGGCATTTTTCGCGCCGCTGATTTTTACGGTGCCGCTCAATCGTTTGCCGCCCTTTATTATCAATCTCTCCAAAATCTCAATCCTCCTGTTTAGGGAAGTAGTTAGTAGGGAAGTAGCGAAGTAGCTATTTCCTTACTTCCCTACTTCTCTCATTCCCTAATGACCTAGACTTTCTCAACGCTGAGCGTCGTACGCATGACGTTATCGATTATATAATTCGTGTCAACCCTGCTGTCGGACTTCTTAAATGCCTTGCCTTCCTTCCTGAGGCGAGCTTGAATGCGTTTCGCTTGCGCAATGTCGCGACGAATTTCCTTATCAGTCTTGACTTCGCCCGACGCGCCGACTTCCACAACGAGCTGATTATTTTTGCCCGTCTTGAGGAAATCTTTTATCTTGTCCTCATAGCTTTTGTTTGAATCGGCAGTGATAATGCCCGCGCTTGACATAGCTTGCGCAACGGGAACGAGTGCGCCGCCGTGAATTTCAAGCGACAAATTTCCCTGCCGCGCAGTCAAAGGCACAGTATAGGGAACAATGACAGTTTCAGTCGGCTTGCGATAGGGTTGCAGTTCGACAGTCAAGTTGACGGTATCGCCGGGCTTAACGCGCTTTCTGTCGGGAGTGATTGAGACGATTGACGCGGTGCGCCGTTCAGTCTCAAAGGCAATATTCACGTCGACGCCGAAAATATTTGATTCTTGAGTTGTATTGGAGCAGACGAGATTAAGAGCTTGCATGAGTTCAAGGACGGCGACTTGCCCGACGTCCGAAGCGTTGTAAAACATGTTCTTGCGAGAAATTTCACCGCCCGCGACCGAATCAGTCTTTATATTAAAATCAATGTCGACGGTACTTTCCGCGAGGGTATCGGCAACCTTGCTGAGCGCGGTATAGGCAATCGACGCGCCGAGCTTGGGAACGAGGTTTTCATTGTAAGCGATAGTCGCGTTGTAAGTTTCTTCCTTCGCAAGGGCGTTGTCCTTAACCGTGACGGTTATCGGTACGACGGCGGGGAAAGTTCCCAAAATACCGGCAATGCCCGCCTCGCGATCTTGATTGACGCGCCCAATAATGTGACCAATGCCCGCAAGCTTAATTCCTGTGGTGTTCGCGCCGCTTATCGAACCGATAACAGATGCGTCCGTCATGAAGAAATTGACGTTGCCGGTGTGCGTGAAGGAGTGACCGAACGCCAAAATCTTTTTACCTTCAACGGCGGTGACGGTACCCGTTGCGCCAAGCGAGAAGTCGCCGTAGATAATCGCGACGCCCAAAGCCGAACCCGGCTCAAGTGTTGCGTCAAATTTAAGCCCGCGTTCGATTGTCGAAGGAGCCGCCTGCAAGTTTTTCAAGCCCAACGTTTGACTTAAAAACTTCGCGCCGAGAGAGTCAAAGCCGCTCAAATAGAACGCGCTCATTTCCTCAAGTTCGGGACTTTCTTCCGTCGGAAGATTTTCTTCAACGGCGGGAGTTTCTTCCGTCAGCTCTTCCGATTTTTCTTCGAGTTCGCAACTTTCTTCTTCAAGCTCGGAATTTTCTTCGGCTTGAGTTTCTTCTTCCTTGACGACTTTAAAGAAATTCACTTGCGCCTTCGGGTCGGGCATAGTCCAAAGCGCGAGCATGTCTTCAATCGGCGTTATAAAAAATGTATAAGGATTCATTTCTTTAAGCGTGGCGGCAAGTGCGCCGACAAGTTTGCCGTCAATGTAAACGGGGCTACCGCTCATGCCCTGCAAAATGCCGCCCGTGCGCCGAACGACCTCGCCCGACGCCTCTGCCATAATCATGCGCTTGGAGCATTTGCCGTCATCGGTCATGCCGACAATGTGCACGTCGAACGATTCGATTTTGCCGGAGCCGTCCACGACCGTATAAGCTTTGCCGCTCATGCCGCTCTTGAGTTGGTCGAGCGGGAAAATTTCGGGCATTGCTTGCGCGGTACTCGACAGCGCGAAAATTATCAGTGCTACCGCTAAAAATAATTTCGATAAAATTTTGTGCAAGTCTTTCAACTCCATTCAAGAAGCTTTTTTATCTGCGCTAAAAATCTTTTGCGAGTCTTCAAATCCCGTCAAGCCGCTTTCTAAT
>JBGUYA010000017.1:0-19982 GCA_045118435.1 Quinella sp.
CTCCGACTATGCTTGAACAGGGCATTAAGGGCATGATTGGCAAAGGCTCGCGCACAAAGGAAGTTGTCGAGGCTATGAAGAAAAACGGCGCGACTTACTTTGCGGCGGTCGGCGGCGCGGCGGCTCTTATCGCCAAGTCCGTTAAAAGTTACACTGTGCTTGCTTATCCCGAACTCGGTCCCGAAGCTGTGGCGGCTTTGGAGGTTGTCGACTTCCCCGCTATCGTCGTTATCGACTGCGAAGGCAACAATTTCTACGAGATCGGGCAAAAGGATTATCGCCACTTCGACATGAGTCAAATTTAGGGAAATAGGTTAGTAGTGAAGTAGAGAAGTAGCTAATTCCCTACTTCACTATTTCCCTAATTCCCTACAAAAACAAGGAGGCTACAATGATTCACACAACTTTTTATGTGCGGAGACTGCATTCACTGTGCGGCTTGCTCGTCTTGGGTATGGTGCTGTTTGAACACATTTTCACAAACTCAATGGCGATTCTCGGTCCCGAAGGTCTCAACACCGCACTCGAAATGATGGAACTCATCCCGAAACCGATTTTTATGGGCTTGGAAATCGGCGGTATCGCGGTTCCGCTTCTGTTTCATGGCATTTATGGTATTTACATTGCCCTGCAAGCGAAAAACAATCCCTGCAACTATGGCTACGTTCGCAACTGGAGTTTCGCTCTGCAACGTTGGACGGCTTGGTTCCTCGTCGTCTTCCTGATTTGGCACGTCGGCTATCTGCGTTTCTACGTCAAAGGCATCACGGGCACGCCCATTTCCTTTGAACTGTTGCAGAATTTCTTCCAAAATCCCGTCGTCGTTGTTCTTTATATTTTGGGCATGTTCGCGGCGATTTTCCACTTCTGCAACGGCATTACAACTTTCTGCATGACTTGGGGCATTACCAAAGGTCCGCGTGCTCAAAACGCTATCAGCATTATCAGTTGGCTCCTCTGCGCGGGCATGTGCGCCATTACGCTCATTTTCATGGGCAGTTACTTCGTTTACTGATTCCAGGTGTCAGGTATCAGGTGTCAGGTTTTAGCTAAAACCTATAACCTAACACCTAAAACCTAAAAAACCGGAGGTTTTTTCTATGGCTAAAGATATGACTAAAAAGAAAATTATAATCGTCGGCGGCGGCATATCGGGCTTGCTCGCCACGATTAAGGTTTGCGAACTCGGCGGCGAAGTTTATCTGTTCTCCTATTGCCCTGTGAAACGTTCGCACAGCCTTTGCGCTCAAGGCGGCATGAACGCCTGTATGGATACCAAAGGCGAACACGACAGCGTTTATGAGCACTTCGACGATACAGTTTACGGCGGCGACTTCTTGGCTGATCAACTCGCAGTCAAAGGCATGGTCGAGGCGGCTCCGAAGTTGATTAAAATGCTTGACAGAATGGGCGTCACCTTCACGCGCACACCCGAAGGCAATCTTGACCTTCGCAACTTCGGCGGACAGAAGAATAAACGTACTTGCTTTTCCGGCTCCACGACCGGTCAGCAAATCCTCTACGCGCTTGATGAGCAAGTTCGCCGCTGGGAAGTCAAAGGCTCCGTCAAGAAATACGAGTTCTGGGAATTCATCAAGATTATCAAGAACAAAGAGGGCATTTGTCGCGGTATCGTCGCGCAGAGCATGAACACAATGGAAATTCAATCGTTCCCTGCAGATACGGTTATCCTCGCGACGGGCGGTCCCGGTCAAGTGTTCGGGCGTTGCACGGCGTCGACGATTTGCAACGGCTCGGCAGTCAGCGCGGTTTATCAGCAGGGCGCGGAAATTGCCAATCCCGAATTTATTCAGATTCACCCGACCGCAATTCCAGGTTCCGACAAAAACCGTTTGATGTCGGAAGCATGTCGCGGTGAAGGCGG
Source organism: Quinella sp. (assembly GCA_045118435.1). GTDB lineage: Bacteria > Bacillota > Negativicutes > Selenomonadales > Selenomonadaceae > Quinella. Next base: position 1,886 of record JBGUYA010000017.1, read on the forward strand.
GCGCGTCTGGGTTTACAAAGACGGCAAGCCTTGGTACTTCTTAGAAGAAATGTATCCCGCTTATGGCAACCTCGTGCCGCGTGACGTTGCGAGCCGCGCGATTTTCAAAGTCTGCGTACACATGGGACTTGGCATTAACGGCGAGAACCGCGTTTATCTCGACCTCAGCCACATTGACGGCGACTATCTTTTGAGAAAACTCGGCGGCATTTTGGAAATGTATTCGGAATTCGTCGGGCAAGACCCGCGCAAAGTTCCAATGGAAATTTTCCCCAGCGTTCACTATTCAATGGGCGGCATTTGGGTTGACAGACAACACTTCACCAACATTCCCGGCTTAATGGCTAGCGGCGAGTGCGACTATCAATATCACGGCGCAAATCGTCTCGGTGCGAACTCGCTTTTAAGCGCGGCTTATTCGGGAACGGTTTCGGGTCCGGAGGCTATGAAATGGGCGCGTAGCGGCAAGAACGGTTCTGAGCTTAGCGACACTGAACTTGAGGCGGCGCGGCAGGAAGTTCAAAACGAATACGACAAGATTTTGCAAATGAACGGCTCCGAAAACGCGCACAAACTCCACCACGAAATGGGCGACCTCATGTATAAATACGTGGCGATTGAGCGCGACAACAACGGCTTGGACGCTTGCCTTGTTGAGTTGAAAAAGCTTTTGAAACGTTGGGACGACATAGGCATAACGGATCGCGGGCACGTCGCCAATCAAGAGGCAATGTTCGTTCGTCAGCTCCGCAACATGATTCTCTACGCAATGGCAATTACAAAGGGTGCGCGTTGCCGTGACGAGTCGCGCGGTGCTCATGCAAAGATTGTCCTTGAAAACGGTCAGCGCAAGCACGACGCTAACGGCGACCTCGTCTTTATGGGGCGCGACGATAAAAACTTCATGTTCACGACGATTGTCAATTACGATAAGAAAACCGAAGAGCCGATTGTCACTTATCGCGAGTTCGACCACTCGCTGATTAAACCGCGCGCCCGCAACTACGCCGTCGCCAAGAAAGAATGATTAGGGAAATAGGTTAGTAGGGAAATAGGGAAATAGCTACTTCCCTACTTCCCTCATTCTCTACTTCCCTAAAAATCTACCGAAGGGAGATTTTTACATGGCTGAAAAAGTCAGATTTATAATCGAGCGGCAGGACGCGCCGGATAGCAAGCCTTACACGCAGGAATTTGACGTGGAATATCGTCCGGGCTTGAACGTCGTCGCCTCGCTCATGGAAATACAAAAAAATCCCGTCACAGTCGACGGCAAAAGGGTTCCGCCGGTCGTGTGGGAGTGCAACTGTTTGGAAAAAGTCTGCGGCGCGTGCATGATGGTTATCAACGGCAAAGCTCAGCAAGCTTGTTGCGCACTCGTCGACAATCTCAAAAAGCCTATTAAACTTCAACCTGCGCGGACGTTCCCCGTGATTCGTGACTTGCTGATTGACCGCTCGCGCATGTTCGAGGCTCTCAAGCGGATTCAAGGTTGGGTTGAACTCGACGGCTCGTGGGAAAACCGCGACGCCCCGATTCAAAATCCCTATACCGCCCGCACAGCTTACGAAATTTCGCGTTGCATGACCTGTGGTTGTTGCCTTGAGGCTTGCCCGAACGTCGGACCGCAATCGGACTTTATCGGTCCCGCGCCGACTGTGCAAGCTTATCTGTTCAACCTCCACCCGCTCGGAAAGTTCGACGCGCCCAAGCGTTTGAACGTCTTAATGGAAAAGGGCGGCATAACCAGTTGCGGCAACAGTCAAAACTGCGTCGAGGTTTGCCCGAAGTCAATCAAGCTCACAACTTATCTTGCGCAACTCAATCGCGACGTGAATATCCAAGCTTTGAAAAATATCTTCGATAACTAAGCAAAAAATTATCGGGACAATCGGCAAAAGTCGGTTGCCCCGATTTTTTTGTTCGTTAAGTTTTAACTCATGAAAGATTCAACGTAGCTGTTGTAAAGTTTATGTCGCGTACATTGTTTATTGGGCTTTGGTAAGCCTTCAACTGCTCGCTTATATACTTCACATCTTTATTAGGCGATTGCACATCATAATCGTAAGTGACGTCCTTATCTTTGTTCCAATCCACTTCAACAAAATGACCGAAGTCCCAATCGCTTATGAAAGGGAAATAAAAATCATAAACCTTTGTACAAACAACGACAGTGAAATATTTTCCGGACGTGTTTTGGTTGTTGCGAAGGCTGAGACGTGGAATGACGATGAGGTTGCCGACTTCAATGTTGAGCATGCGCGTTAACATGTCGAATGTTTTTTTAGCTTCTTTAGCGTCGGTATTGCCTTTTGAACGCTGTCTTTTTACGTAAGCATCCTCACCTTTTCGCAGATCCTCGACGCCCCAGCCTTGTCGAAGAATTTTTTTGTTGAGCAACTCATCACGAACAAATTCAAACTTTGAAGTGCCGTCAGAAAAAATATCCTCCGGCAGGGGAACGCGCCAAACAAAACATTTCATAAAATCAACCTCCCGATCTATTTTTTTAAGTCCGTCGCAAATATAAATGCCGTTACACCGTCAGCAGCAGTTTCGTCAACGTCGACTTGCAATAAACAACGCCAATCATCTTCAGGATACATGAGTTTTTCTAGAAAAGTTGATGCTTCATTAGCCTCAAGCATATTAAGAAAGTTCACTCCGCCGACGAACACAAGTAAAGCTTTTTTGGCGTGCCGAACATCTTCAAGGAACAGCGGCGACTGCAAAGCATTTTTCACGGCTTGAATTGAATTATTTTCAGCGTCAAGACTTGTGCCGAACCCGATACACGCTCTGCCGAAATTTCCTATTGTTCTCGGAATCTCAGCAAAATCCATGCCGATAACATTACCGCAATTTTTCTTAAGCGGAGCTATACTTGTCGCCATATTCACGACTCGATATATCGCCTCGTCGTTCGTCAAACCAATCGCGTCGATTTTATCTTTCGGCAAGACTACCCACGTGCCAAAGCTATCGGGAATATCGGCAAGTCGAACATCATCAGCGGTCGGGCACAAAATTAGAAAAGTTACCAAAGGCAATTTGAATTCATCGCACGAAGGAGCTGTCGATAAATTTTTTGAGTCCTCAACAATTTTGGAGACCTTCTTGGCAAGTTCCAAATCTTCAACGTCCATAATCACAAACAGCCAGCTTGTTCTGATGACAAAACGTGAAATTGTTGCTGATAAAGCAAATGGGTTTTGCGAGTTGGCGTCTTTGTCGGAGATAAACAAGCGGTCAGGGAAAATATCATCGGCGACCTTACCAAAATAATTCAAGGCACTTGCTCCCGTCTCGCCTATTCCCACAATCTTTATCCCCGAAAAAAATTTGTCGCGGAATTCATCTTCCCCATTACAAAAATCAAAATTCGTAGCAAGCACAAACGCTGTCACGCCGTCACCGTAAGTTTCATCAATAAGTACTTGCCGTAAAATATCCAAATAATCTTCAGAGGCATGATTAAAAAGTTCATACAAAAACCCGGCGGCTTCATTCACCTTCATCATATCAACAAATTCACGGCTCTTTACGACAAATACGAGCAAAACTTTTCCGGCGTGTCTAATGTCCTCAATAAACAGCGGCGATTGCAACGCATTTTTCACGGCGGCAAGCGTGGCATTTTCAGCGTCGAGACTTTCACCGAAGCCGATACACGCTCTGCCGAAATTGCCTATCGTCTCCATAACATCTAAAATATCCATGCCGGCAACATAATTTCTTTCACGACGACTTCTAGGCTTGCTTAAATCTGCAGGTGAGTGAATTTCGCTCATATTTACAGTCAGAACCAGACTTACATTCACGCTTATAATCCGATATATCAGCCCGTTGCTCGTCAAGCCAATCGCGGCAATTTTATCTTCCGGCAAAATTATCCACGTGCAGAAGTTGGCGGGAATATCGGCAAGTCGAACGTCGGCGGCGGTCGGACACAAAATCAAAAACGTTACCAGCGGAAATTGGTAACCTAATATAGACTTTGGAGGCTTTGTTTTCTCAATAATTTTGGCGACCTTTGCTGCAAGATTTAAATCCTCAACGTCCATAATCACGAACAACCAATCGCAACCGTCAACAAAATCTTGCACATAGGCAACATCGTTTTCGTCGGATACAATCAATCGCGCAGGAAAAATGTCATGCCCGGCATCGCTGAAATAATTAAAAGCCTCGCTCCGCTTGCACCTATGCCAATAATTTTTATCGAAATAAAATCGTCGAGAGATTCATCATCAAACTCGTAAATTTCCATCATGACGGTCTCCTTTATTTCAAAATAGCCCGCTGATAACTCCGTCGGGTGTGATGTCGATTTTCTCGGCGGCGGGACGCTTGGGAAGTCCGGGCATTGTCATGATATTGCCCATGAGCGCGACAATAAAGCCCGCGCCTGCTGAAATTTTAACTTCGCGAACTGTCACGTCGAAATTTTTCGGGCGACCGAGTTTAGCCGCGTCGTCGGATAAAGAGTATTGAGTTTTCGCAACGCAGATAGGTAAATTTCCAAAACCGCGTTGTTCAATCTCCGCAAGTTGTTTCTTAGCGGTGGGCAAATAGCTCACGCCGTCTGCGCCGTAAATTTTCTGCGCGACTGCCAAAATCTTATCGGCAATGCTCGCGTCGTCGGCGTAGGTGAACTTGAAATCTTTCGCGTCGTTGAAACTTTCCTCAACGGCTTTGGCAAGCTCAATGCCGCCCGCCCCGCCTTCCGCAAAAACTTTTGACCGCGCAAAACGAACACCCTTTGCCGCGCAGAGTCTCTCGACCGCAGAAATTTCTTCCGCCGTGTCAGTCGGGAAGTCGTTCAGCGCGACAATCGCAGGCAAGCCGAAACCTTGAACATTTTCGATATGCTTTTCCAAATTCTCAAGCCCACGCTCAACCGCCTCGACGTTTGGAGCCGCGAGATTTTTCTTGTCAACGCCGCCATGCATTTTCAACGCGCGAATCGTCGCAACGATAACAACCGCGTCGGGGCGCAAGCCGCTCATGCGACACTTAATGTCCAAAAATTTCTCCGCGCCCAAGTCCGCGCCGAAGCCAGCCTCCGTGACAACTATATCCGCAAGTTTTAAAGCGTATTTCGTCGCCGTGACCGAGTTGCAACCGTGCGCAATGTTCGCGAAAGGTCCGCCGTGAATCAGCGCGGGCGTCCCTTCCAACGTTTGAACGATGTTTGGCTTAATCGCGTCCTTGAGCAACAGCGCGAGCGAACCCGTGACTTTTAAATCGTTCGCCGTGACAATCTTGCCGTCGACCGTGTACGCCACGACGATTTTTCCGAGTCGCTCCTTCAAATCCGCAAAGTCTTTCGCCAAGCAGAGGATAGCCATCATCTCGGAGGCAACCGTTATGTCAAAGCCCGACTCGCGCGGCACGCCGTTAATCTTTCCACCCAATCCGACAATCACATTTCTCAAGGCGCGGTCGTTGAGGTCGAGAACTCTCTTCCAAACCACGCGGCGAACGTCAATCTTAAGTTCGTTGCCCTGTTGAAGGTGATTATCCAAAACTGCCGCTAAAAGATTATGCGCCGTAGTTATCGCGTGAAAGTCGCCCGTGAAGTGCAGGTTAATATCTTCCATCGGGACGACTTGCGCGTAGCCGCCGCCCGCCGCGCCGCCCTTTATCCCGAAACAAGGTCCAAGACTCGGCTCGCGAAGTGCCACGCAAATTTTCCTACCCATTTTCGCGAAAGCGTCCGCTAAGCCGATTGAAGTCGTCGTTTTGCCTTCGCCCGTCGGCGTCGGAGTTATCGCCGTTACCAAAATCAATTTGCCGTCGGAATTTTTTTCAATGCGACTCCAAACTTCAGGCGCGAGCTTAGCCTTGTACTTCCCATAAAACTCCAAGTCATCTTCCGTCAAGCCGAGTTTCTGCGCGGCAACGGAAATTTTTTCAACCTGCGCGGCTTGCGCAATCTCAACGTCACTCAACATTTTAACCCCTCCAAAATTCAAACTTCGCAACAATCATAAAGCCGCCGCAAAAATTTTCCAAACCCCTTGACCGTCGAATCCAACTTGAAAGGCTCTGTCAGCCGATAAAATATTTCGTGCAACGTCAGTGCGGTTTTGTTGCCGTCAAGTGCCGCGAATAATTTTTTATCGGTCAGCCGCGCAGGATTCGCCTCGAATAGCGCGTGATTTATCAGAAAGACTTCGCGCCCGTTCAGCGTTTCAATCTGCTTGAGCCACGCCGCGAACGCCTCCGCGTAAAAGTTGAAGTTCACGACTTCCGCCGCTATCACGTCCACGCCGTCCAAAAAGTCTACGAACCAAGGATGCTTATACGCCTTCGCGTTGCCCGCAACCAAATCCGCCAACACCGGCTTTATTAAATGCACATAAGCAAAAATGAATCGCGCGAACTGAACAAAGCGTTCGCCTTGCGCGGGGAAGTCGCTCCAAGAAAATTTGTCGCGCTCGTGGTGGCAAATGTACTTGAAAACTTTTGGCGACTTAATCGGGCGCGAATAAAAATCCGTCGCCGCCAATGCGCAATACAACTCGACAATGTGCGCCTCATTGCGCTGATTCGCCGAGCCAACAGAAAATTCTTTGACCGCCGTCATGACCGAATCGCCGACAAAATAAGTCGCGTCAAATAAATTCTCGCGCTCCGAATAATACTTCAACGCGGCTTTGGTGTTCGGCAAAAAGTTTTCACTCCTCGCAAAAAGTTCGTCCTTAATGTCGGTCGGCGTGAAACTGAAGTACGGCAGAATCAACACGCCGCCGATTGAAACTCGGTCCGCGTAGTCGGCAAGATTATTCCTCAGCAGTCTCGCAATCGTCGGCAAGCCCGCCGCTCCCGTCCCGCCGAAGACTGAACCCGCCAAAAAAATTTTAACCGTCTCGCCCTCGCCGATAGTCTTTTCAATCTGCGCGGTCAACTTCGAGCCGTCATCAAACTTTTTAGCTAAGACCGCCGCGCCAATCGACGGGTGCCCGCGAAAACCTTCATTAAGCGTCGTCTCGCGCTCCTTTTTTGTATAAAGCACTTCGTAGAGCTTACCGACAGGCAAATTGTTATGGTGATAAAATTCGGTCAAGTCGTCAAGATTTTTGTCGTGCCCCGTCGGGTTGAAAGGAAACGGGCGCACGATTGAAATTTTATTTTTGAAAAGCGTCGTGTCATTGCCTACAGAAAAATTTTGGAAGACGTTAAAGTTGTTGAGCGCGGTCGCAGTTCGCTCCAAGTTGCCGTTGCCGACGTCGGGATCAATCGCCGCAATGTAAAGCCGCTCGTTTTCGGGCAAAAGCCCCGCAATGCAAATGTGCGTCAAACTCTCCATGACCTTTGCACCTGTGCCGCCGATTGAAACAAAATAGTAACTCATAGCCGCCTCCGAAAATTAATGAACGTCAATAAAACTTCACATGCGCCCGCTCTTTGGGTATCGGGTCAACGATTGCTTCGGGAATTGCTCCCATAGTAAAGCCGCCCGGCAACCAATAAGAATTCGCGCCTTCCTCGTTGCCGCTCGCCATCCGCAAATTTAAATCGGCTATTTCAAAAATATCAAGCCTGACCAAGCCGCCTTGCGAAGAAAAATATCCTTCCGTGAAACTCAAAGATTTTTCGTAAACGGAAATGTCGCCGCCGAATTTTTTATCAATCGCGTCGCAAATGTACTTCGGCATGACAAAACAACCGTCCGCCCGCCCGATTGTCTTTGAGGGAACAACATATTTATTGTAACTTTCCAAGCCCATTACGATTGAAACGCCGTCGCGAAATTTTTTCAAGTGATTGCGGATATATCTTTTGGATAAGTAGGTGTTCGGAGCGGGGCGCGTGCCCTTTTCCATTGCCGTAATATGGACTGCCTGTTCGATTGTGAAAATTTTCGCCGCAGTCGGGGCGCAGGTGAATAATATCGATAAGATTATTCCCGTGATCACCGCTGAAAAAATTTTCCTCATTAAGCTCACCCCATGTTGTCATTTCTTTTTAAAATCAGTTGTGCGCCCAGCGGTGTGTATTTGAACGCGAGCGGCGTCGTGAAAATCGTCAACAACCAGTAGCCCACTCCGCTAAAGATTGCCGCGAACAGCCCGAAAATTATTCCGTTGAGTTTTATTCCGAGTAGCGGCGCGTAAAAGTGCGGGACGCCTAAGCTTATTGCCAGCGACGCCATTAAGAGAGCCGCCCAGAAAATTCGCTTACCTGCGCCCGGAACTTCGTCGACTTCCAAGAAAAATCTCGCCGCAAGGAACCAACTCAACGCGCAAAGTCCGTTCGCCAAGCCCGTCGCCCGCGTCAAGACAAAATATTTCTCAAGCCAACGCGAATAATTCATGTTGTCCGACGCCGTAGCTAGCGCGTGCCCCGTCACGTTCGCGCCGAGATAATACGCCGCCGCCGCGCAGATTATTGTTGTCGCCACGATTAAAAAAATTTTTACAACCGTCCGCGTCGTTCGATTCATACCTCAGCCAACTTTCTCAAGAATTCTTCCGAAAAAATTTCGCCGTAATCCATGCGCATGAGGTCAACGAACCGCTCCCAATATTTTTTTGCCCGCTTGAGCGCGAAGTAGTCAAAGTAATACGGCAGGGGCACGAAAGTCGCAATGCCGATATTGTCAATTATTCTTACACGGCGTTCGGTCGGCGAAGTTCTCTGCACAAGGTAGTTATCGGGGTCAACGCCCGCCAACAAAAATCTTTCCTCAAAGTACGTTTTCTTGAAGTCAAACAAAAGTTTTTCGGTCGCGGGCAAAAGCTTTCTATCTGCAACGGTATCATCAAGGACATTGAGCATCGTTTGAGAAATTTTGTCGTCGAAGTCAAGCACGCGCTCGAAAAGATAGCCTGTGCCCTTTGAAGTCTCGACTTCGCCAAAATATTTCGTGATGAGCGTCATTGAATCTGCGCGGGAGCCGAGAGCCTTGCGATAGCGCGACTCCTTGATAAAGTCGGGGTCGTCGGGCGTGTGGAGAATCTTCACGCACAAATTTTTATCGGTCGGGTGCGCGTAAACCGTCTTGTGGTTGCCCACGCCCAAATACAAATCGTCAGTCAAATTAATCATGTCAATACCTCGTTTTCGGAGCCTCGTCACGCGTCGGCTCGTTAAAAGTTTTGTCTAATTCGGGAATTGTTCGCCGCTCAATTTGCGGCTCGTCATAACTTCTGCGGTCATTATAAGTCGTGCGGTCGTCGTCATAACTGCGTCGGTCGTTGTAAGTCGTGCGGTCATCGTCATAACTTCTGCGGTCATTGTAAGTCGTGCGGTCGTCGTCATAACTGCGGCGAGTGTCTTCATATCGGCTTTCGCGCAGATTTGAGCGTTCGTTGAGACTGCGGCGGCTGTCGCTACTGTTGCGAATTGGATTGCCTATATTATCTTCGCCGTCGGGAATATTCTTCGCGCCGTTGGGAATGGATTCGTTGTATTCACGCGCCGCCCGCTCGAAACGTTCGCGCATGTAAGGATCAACCGCAATGCCCAGCGCGTCGGCAACCGAAATTCGCAACTCATCAACATAGGGAATCCAATAGCTTATGTCGTCAATGTAAAGCGGATAGCCGGGCACCATGTCCGTTTCAAGCCCGTTCTTCTGCGCGGCTTTGAGCGAACCGGCAAGCTCCAAAAGTTGGCGCAGGGACATATCAGTTTCAACGGCGTCAATAATCTCGCGAACGATTTTGGGAATGCGCGGCACAATTTCGGGCGAAGTCACTTTATCCATACACGCCGCCATAAACTTTTGCTGACGTTGTACGCGCCCAATGTCGCCCTCCGAATCACGATAACGGACATAAGTCACGGCGGTTTTCCCGTCCATATGTTGCTCGCCGGGATAAAGATCAATCACAAGCCCGCCGTCGTCGTCCCAAGGATCCTCGTAGTACATGCGCTTTTCAACGTCAATATCCACGCCGCCAATCGCGTCGATAATCTTAACAAAACTGCTCGTGTCAATCAAAACGTAGTGATCAATGTCAATGCCGAGAAAATCTTCAACGGTCTCCGCCGACAACTTCACGCCGCCATAGGAAAACGCCGCGTTGATTTTGTCGAAGCCGCGCCCGTAAATCCTGACGCGAGTATCGCGCGGGATTGACAGCAAAGTCGCCTGGTCAAGTCGCGGGTCAATCGTCGCAATCATCATCGTATCCGAACGTCCAACGTCGTCTTCGCGCTTGTCCACGCCCATTATCAACACGATTGACTTGTCTTTGGCTTTTATGAGTTCCGTAGTATCGTCAAGCCCGACAACTTTCCGCACTGGATTTTCCGAATCGAAGACGCCCGACGACGCGAACATTGCGCCCGCCACCGCCGACCCGATAAAACACAGCAACAGGAAAATCATCGACAGGATATTTCGTTTCGGTTTATCGTTGCTCGCCAATGAAACACCTTCTCTGAAAAATTTTTCAAATTCTATCACGCAACATTTTTTGACGCAATAAAAAAATCGCCGGTCATTTTTATTTTGCGTTGGCAGGAAAAAATTCTTCGGGCGGCGAAATTTTTTTAGGAAATAAGAATTAGGATTTAGGAATTAGCAGTAACTGGTTCCTAAGAATCGAAAGGAGCAACTTAAATGGTAGGAGTTAGAAAAGTAGTAGCGATAGTTTGCGGCGGTGGTCCTGCGCCCGGTATGAACGCCGTTATCAATGCGGTCACGAATACTGCTAATCGTCACGGCTGGGACGTTTTGGGCATGTACGACGGCTTCAGTCATCTCGGACGCGGCGAGAAAAGTTATATTCGTCTCGACAGCGCGGCAGTCAACAGAATTCACTTGACGGGCGGCTGTATCCTTCGCATGTCGCGTTTCAATCCGACTAAAAAAGAATCCGACCTGCGCACGGTCGTTGAAACCCTTACTGAACTCGGCGTTGGCTATCTCGTGACAATCGGCGGCGACGATACCGCATTTAGCTCGGCGGCTGTCAGCGAATACGCCCGCAAGCTCGGCAGAACGATTAATGTTGTGCACGTCCCCAAGACGATTGATAATGACCTGCCGCTCCCCGAAGGCATTCCGACTTTCGGCTTTGAAACGGCTCGCGCTTTCGGCACGACTGAAATTCAAAACCTTATGGAAGACGCGCACACCTCGAACAACCGCTGGTACTTCACAATCGCAATGGGCAGGACTGCCGGTCATCTCGCGCTTGGCATGGGGCGCAGTGCAGGTGCCGCCGTAACCATTATTCCGGAAGAGTTCCCGCAGGAAAAAATTCGTCTGCAACAAGTCGTCGACATTATCACCGGCTCGATTGTCAAACGCTATCTTATCGGCAAGAATTACGGCGTTGCGGTCGTGGCGGAGGGCGTCATTGAGAAAATCGCGGAAGAAGATTTCCAAGAACTCGGCAACGTTGTCCTCGATGAGCACGGGCACATTCGCTACGCCGAACTTGACTTTGGCGAAATTCTCAAGCAAAAAGTTTTGGCTGAGTTGAAACGCATTGGCATTAAAATTTCTATCGTCGACAAGGAAATCGGCTACGAATTGCGTTGCACGGCTCCCATTGCTTACGACATTGACTACGCCCGCAATCTCGGCTACGAGGCTATGCAATTCCTTATGCGCGGTGAGAGTGGCGCACTTATCACGATTCAGGACAACAAAGCCGTGCCGCTCCGCTTTGAAGACATTCGCGACCCCGCTACCGGCAAGACTTACGTCCGTAAAGTCAACATTAACTCCGTCCACTACAGAATTGCTCGCGGTTTCATGACCCGCTTGGAACGCGGCGACCTCGACGACGCCGGCGTTGCCAATGCCTTCCGCATGAGCCCCGAAGAGTTCAAAGCCCGCTATCTTTATCTCTTCGACGACGAGCCGACGCTTGACAATCACTGAAATTCAATCACAACATAAAATTATCCCTCGCCGCAATTTGACGAGGGATTTTTCTTTCCTATTGAAGCATCCGTAAATATTCCAAGTGCATGAGCCGTTGCTTTATCAGAACCGCCGAAAATTATCGGGCAACTCAAACTTAACAGTAATAGGCGAGTGCATATCAAATATTCGTTTCAAAAAGCTCGGTTTTGGCGTGGTGTCTGTTATGGAAAAATCTTTTTCGTTGCCGTGAAGAATTTCAGTGATTAAAAAGGTTAAGGCGTCGTCTTCAGTGCCGAGTGCGTCGATAAGATTATTTTCAAGGGCGGTGCGGGCGTCCAAAACTCTACCGTCCGCCAATTCGTCAAGATTAGTTGCGTTGGGGCGAGTGAGTTTAATAAAATTAGTGAACTCTTCATGCGCCCGCTTGACGAGCGTTTCAAGATAATTTTCTTCTTCGGGCGTCATTTCGCGGAAGGGATTGCCCAAATCTTTCATCTTGCCGGATTTAATCGTCTTGAAGGACATGCCAATCTTTTTCGACAGCTCTTGATAATTCGGCAAAGTCATAATCACGCCTATAGAGCCCGTCCAAGACAGCGTGTTGGCAAAAATGTAATTGGAGGCGGCGGCAATCATGTACGCGCCCGAACAAGCACTATCGCCAATCGAAGTAACGACGGGAACTTTTTCCCGCAAGCTGAAAACCAATTTAGCCAATTCCTCACTGGCGGCAGCCGCGCCACCCGGCGAATTTATCTTTAAGAGAATTCCTTTGTAATCGTCTTTGTTCTTCTGCTTTACTTCAATTAGTGAACTCCTTAACTTCGGAACGGAATTATCGCCGCTGAATTTTGATGTGTTGGAAGTTATTTCGCCATTCAAGTAGAGCTTTAAAATTTTTTTGCGAGAGAAGATTTTCATATGTAAACCGCCTTGATAAAATGATAATGGTTGCATTTTATCACATTTAGCGCACTTTATCAAAGGCTTGAAAATTTTTAGGCGGTTGATATAATCGCGATTACGGATTAGGAGTTGAGGCTCGTGGCAATTTCGAGCACGATAATGAAGATAAAATCTGCGCGGCGCGAGTGAATTCTCGACGAGCTTGAAAAAATATCGGGCGTGAGTTTTGAGCAAGAGACACCAGACGGCGATTTAATTTTGCTGATTGAAGAAAAAAATCTTGAGACGTTGCACAAAGTTTGCTTGCGACTTGAAAAGCTTGACGGTGTGTTTGGAGTTTATTCAAGCTACGTGACGACAGCTGACGAGGAGTGACTGCTCCCCTTGTCAAAGCATGTGATTTAAATCAAAACGTAATCATAAACGGCTTTGGCGAACCCGTCGTTCTCGCAAGTGTCTGTTATGCGCGAGCAAGCCGCCTTGACTGCTTCAACCGCATTGCCCATTGCCACACCGCAACCCGCCGCCTTTATCATTGGCAAATCGTTGTCCGAGTCGCCGATTGCTAAAATTTCTTCGTTGGCAATGTTGAACTTGTCGGCAAGAATTTTTATCGCGCTCGCCTTCGACACGCCAAGCGACATGAATTCACAAAAGCGCGGAGCCGAACGAGTTATCTCAACCTGCCCGCCGAAAACTTTTTCCGCCGCTGACAATCTCGCGTTCGTCTCGTCAGGCGTGGGCGAGACGCTTAAAAGTTTCGGAACTCCTTTAACGCGCCCGCGCAGTCCTTCCCAGCCGACTTCAACCGCCGTGACGCTTAACATCGTCTCGTAAAACTTAACGCCGTCATCTTTTTTCGGAACATAGAGAACGTCGCTGCTGTAGCTTTGCAAATGCCAGCCGCGCTCCTCGAAAAAATTTATCAGCGCGAGAACTTTATCCTCGTCAATGTATTGCTCATGAAGAACTTCGCCCGCCGACGACTTTATCAATGCGCCGTTATAAGAAATTATAGGGACTGCAACGCCGAGTTGCGCGGCAACCGGCAACGCGGCAGTGTGCATTCTTCCCGTCGCGATAACGACTTTGACGCCCGCCGCCAGCATTTTGTGAACCGCCTCAATATTTTTCTCCGAAATTTTTTTGCCGGGCATTAAAAGCGTCCCGTCAATGTCGGTCACGAACAACTTTATCATAAAAAGCACTTCCTTTTGTCTTGTTCATGCGCCGATTATAACAAACCTTCGCGCAAAAAAAAATGCCGCAACGCTCGTCGGCGTCGAAAAATTTTTCATATGCCACAAGAAATTTTTATGGTAAAATTTATTTGGAGGTTGGCTCAATGAAAAACTTGATAATAATCGGCGTCGGCGGTTTTGCGAGAGAAGTTTATTGGCACGCGCAAAAATCTTTGGGATTTGGTGACGAATGGCGGATAAAAGGTTTTCTCGACGGCGACATAAAGCTTGCGGCGGAGGATTATGAACTTTTGCCCGACAAAGTTTTGGGCGACGTGAACAGCTATGAAATCTGCGCGGGCGATGTGTTCACTTGCGCGGTCGGAACGCCTCACGCTAGAAAAATTCTTGTCGAAAAAATTTTGTCGCGCGACGGCGAATTTATAAACTTGGTCAGCTCGCTTGCTTACGTCATGCCGACGGTCAAGCTCGGTCGCGGTGTGATTATCTGTCCTTATGTCAACATTGGCGACAACGCGGAGCTTGATAACTTCGCGGCGGTCAATGACTTGTCGATTATCGGGCACGACGCGCGGCTTGGAAAATTTTCCTGCGTCATGCCTCATGCCAACGTTGCTGGCAAATGTCAAATCGGCGCGGAAGTTTTTATCGGCAGTGGCGCAATTATCCTGCCCAAAGCTAAAGTCGGCGACGGCGCGACGGTCGGAGCTGGCTCGGTTGTTTTGAAGAAAGTCCGCGCAGGTGCAAAAGTTTTCGGCAATCCCGCCGTTGAATTCAATTAGGAATGTGGAATGAGGAATTAGGAATGGATAAGGAAAAATTTTTAAAAAAACTCGTCGAACTCATGGACACGGAGGCGCAAATAAATTTGTCGACGCGGCTCGCCGACCTGGAGGATTGGGACTCGCTTAGCATGGTATCGTTCTTTTCTTTCTGCAACACGACTGCAACGCGCAAAGTCTCGCCCGACGAAATTAAAGCCGCGCAGACCGTCGAAGATTTATTCAAGCTCGCGGGCGGTGAGGCGTCGTGACAAACGCGATCCTTCTCGACAAAAAAGATAACGTCGCGACTTGCACAGCTGCCGCCAAAAAAGGTGACATGATTAAAATTTTGGGCGGTGCGGAAATTGTTTGCATCGAGAACATTCCGGCTACAGGAGAGCCGACGGACGCGCGGGCATTCGCAATCACGTTTTGATTTTGCCGACATGCGCTTGCGGCAGTGAGATGGCGCGGATTGTCGCGAGCCAAATTCGCGGCGCGGTCAATATCATTTTCATATCGACGTTGATTTGAGCTGGATAATTGCGGGCGAGCTGACGATTGCCAACGCGGGCGACTTGCTTTTGAAAAAAATTCACGACGTTTGCAACGGGAGGCTCACGAAGGCGGAGGCTTAAGGCTTTTCGGATATTGCGGTCGACCACGTTTGCGGATTCGTTTAGGGGAGAAAAATTTTGAGTGTGACTTTTGATTTTACGGGAAAAAATTTTGTAGTAGTTGGCGCGTCGTCGGGTATCGGCAAGCAGGCGGCGATTGAACTTTCACAAAGCGGCGCGAACGTTTTAGCAATCGGGCGGAACTTGGGGCGGCTTGCTGAATTGCGAGCAAGTTCGCCAGTCAATCTCGTCAAGCACCCGCCGCGAATTTTTACTGAACAACTCGACGTGCTCACGGCGATGCCTGAAGATTGGTCGGAAGTCTTAGAAAATTTCACGCGAGCGGTCGGCAGAATCAACGGCGGAGTTTACACGGCGGGCATATGGGGCTTAACGCCGCTGAACTCTTTCGACGAATCGCTTGCAAAAAAAATTTTCGACACTAGCTTTTGGGGCGCGGTCAAATTTATTCAGTCGGCGACGCGCAAAAAGTTTTCGGACGGAGGCGCGTCGTTCGTGTTAATGAGTTCGGTTGCGGGCGAGTTCGCGGGCAAGAGTTTGTTCGCGTACTCGGCGGCGAAAGCGGCAGTTCAAACGGCGGTCAAGTCCTTCGCCAAAGAAATTATCCGCAACAAGCACAGGATAAATTCCGTTGCCCCCGCACTTGTCAAAACCGAAATGACGCAGAATGGAATGTACGCGGCGGCGGTCGGCGACAAAATTTCTTCAAGCCAACTACTCGGCGCGGGCACAGCAAGAGACGTTGCAGGTATGATTCTTTTCTTACTGAGCGAACGCGCCGCTTGGATTACGGGACAAAATTTCTTTGTGGACGGCGGCTATATCGTCGGCTCTTATTGTTAGGAAAGGACTGAGCAATTTGAAGATTTTATTTGTATGCGCGGGCAACACGGGGCGTTCGCCGATGGCGCAATTCGTCATGCGGAAGTTGGTCAAGGACGCGAGCTTAAGCGAGAAAATTTCCGTGTCGAGTGCCGCAAGCAAGCCGACTTCGGGCGAATTACTTCATCAAGGCATTGCCTCCAAACTCGGCAAGGAAGAAATTCCCTTTGGCGAACACATTTCAAGGTTTATCACGCGCGAAGACTACGCCGCCAATGATTTAATCGTCTGCATGGACGCGGGCAACGTCGCGCAAGTCAAGGCGATTGTCGGCGGCGACCCCGACGGCAAAATCTCTATGCTCCTCGACGCGGATATTCCTTGGGATAAAAACGGCTTCAAAAAAACTTACGATGACATTCTGCGCGGTTGCAAAGATCTGCTTGAAAAAATAACGCATTAAAAATGCTTGGTCTGTATTTGGGCGCAAAAAATAAAAGTATGAGAAAACCTCTTGATCGCGACGCGAATTTATTTTACAATACGACAAAAATAAAAGGAGCGATTCATATGAATCAACGAGGTTTCGCAACGTTGGAAGTCATTCTAATGGTAATGGTTATCGGGATTCTCGCGTCGATTGCCGTGCCTCGCTTTAATTCTGTCACAACCTCTGCCAATACCGCTAAGATTCAATCAGACCTCGCAGCTATTGATACCGCTATTGCAATGTACATAATGGAAAAAGGTACCACAACTGCACCAGCATGGAGCAACGTTAAAGTTTATCTGCAAGACGGAGACAACGTAAAACCGCCGACCGGGCAAGCTTATGTAAACGGCACTGCTGAAGATATTGGTGACACAAGCTATAAAGTTACTTCAAAAACTGACGGCTATCGTGCAACCTTGAAAATGACGAGCGGCGATAAAACTGCAGGAGAATTTACGACTAAAGCAGCTGCCGACTCAAGCAATACAGGCAACGGCGGTTCAGGTGGCGGCGGAAATGGATAAAAACTTTTCGCTTAATCCTTAATCCTTTAGCCTCAAAAATGATTGACGGTAAAAAGTTTTTTTGATAGAATTCAATGCAGGAAAATTTTTTTCCAAAAGGCTTAATGAATACGGGTTGATAAACGATAAGAATAACAGCAAGGATTAATTGAAAAAAGAAAATAGACGAGCTCGAAGTTGCAAAACTCGTTACGCGTGCGAGGCTTAGTCTACCGGCGACGGTCGGGGGACAGGCAAAGTTGACTCGTTTGTTTGGCGGCGGAAGGGAAACCGTCGACTAAGGAAAAATTTTTCTAGGAAAGATCAGGGAGGAAATAACCATGGCAATGGTAGTAAAGAACAACATGAGCGCAGTTCGTACGCTCAACACTTTGAACCAGAACAGCACCGCGCTCCAGAAAAGCTTGACGAAAGTCGCAAGCGGCATGAAAATCAACGGCGCACAAGATGACGCTTCGGGCTATGCAATCTCCGAGCGTATGCGCGTGCGTATCCGTTCGCTCGATCAAGCGAATCAGAACAGCCAAAACGACTCCGCATTGATGAAGACCGCAGAAGGCGCAGTCTCCAACACCATCGAAATCTTGAAGGCTCTCAAAGAAAAAGCCATCAACTCCGCTAACGATAGCAACACTGACGAAGATCGCCAGACGATCCAGAAGGAAGTCGACCAGTTCATCGACCAAATCGACGATAACGCCCTCGTGCAGTTCAACGGCAAATACCTCGTCGACGGCTCCAAAAACAATGTCGTCTCTTCTTCCAAAACCATTCTGCTCAATCAGAGCTTGGCAACCGATACGGCCTCCGGTTCTGTATTGACAACCCTTTCAAACCGCGCTGGCGATTCTCTCGAAATCCTCTCCACCGATAAATACACCGTTTCTTGGGTTGCTAACGGAACAACCGCCA
>JBGUYA010000018.1:0-14563 GCA_045118435.1 Quinella sp.
ACGCCGAGCATTGCCACGCCGCGTATGTATTCGATTGACGGAAGGAAAGGTTTTTTCATCGGCTGATTTCAAATTCAACGTGAACGCTTGCCGAACAATGGAGCGTTCCGCTTTCAATCGGCGTCTCAACTTCGGCAACCGCGTCTTCCATTGCCATTGAACGCGCCATTTTGTAGTTGCGCGGCGTGTCAATCGAACTATGATTAATCGAGACGTTGCGGACGCTCACGATAACTTTTCCGAGAGTCGCCGCCACAATTTCCGCCTTGCGCTTTGCGTCGAGAACGGCGAGCCGCAACGCTTCGTCTTGATAAGCGGCTTTGTTGCGAAGACCGAAGTTCAAGCTGTCAACGCGATTTGCGCCGTGATTCAACGCCGCGTCAATAACTTTGCCGACAAGATTTAAATCGTCGACGATAACCGTGACGGAGTTACTCGCCTCGTAGCCGTCGAGAATTCGCTTGCCGTTGTCGGTGTGGCGATAAATCGGGTTGAAGTTGTAATTGCCGGTCGAAATATTTTTGCGTTCAATTCCGAGCGCGACAATCGAGTTAATGACGGACGCGGCGGCTTTGGCATTGGCTGTTTGAACTTCGGAAGGATTTTTGGCGCGAGTGACGACGCCGACGGAAATTGTGGCTCGGTCGGGCTGAGCCTCAACAATCCCCTCGCCGCTCACTGAAATTATCGGCGGCATTTCTTCCGCAAAGGTCGTCGCGCAAAACATCATCATAACAATTAGCGTCAAGCCAAAAAGTTTCATGTCAAACACCTCCGCGCAGATTTTAGCACAAATACTTGAGCTTGCCAAAGTTTACAACTTGCTTTTGGCGAAAAATAATGCAATAATTATTTGCAACAACCCGACGCTGTCACACGGTCGGCAAAAAAAGGAGGCGGTTTTTTTGAGTGCTTTAACTATTCGTCAAAAGCTAAATCTTATCTTCGCGGTTCTGATTTTAGTTTTTGTCGCAGTCAGTATCTATTCAACCTACGCTCTCAATAAAATTAACGAGGGCGCAATGCGTATCGCTACGACGCACCTTTTAAGCGTGCTTGTCGCGACCGACAACGGAAAGGCAATGGAGCAATACCGGCAACTCGAATATTCCATTGTCACCGCGCCCAATTTGGTCAGCCGCTCCTACGCCGAGAAAAAAGCCGCCAAGCTCGCCGACCAAATCGACATCACTTTTAACACGCTGGAAAAAAGTATGCAGGGGCATGTTGATCAAAATCTTAACGCCCTGCGCCAAGAGTGGTCGTCTTACAGAAAACATCTCGATAACATTATCACACTTTCCAACAACAACCAATCGGCTCAAGCCGCGAAGATTCTTGAAGACTCCTTGACCAGGTTTGAATATCTTTCGGACTTGCTCCTTAAAGTTATCGACGCCCGCAAAGATTTCATTCACGCCGAAACCGGAGCCGCCGCCGCCGAGTACGAGCGCACCAAATTTATCTTGATTATCTCCGTGATTCTCGTCATTTTGATTTCCGTTTCTATGGCATTTTATCTTAGCCGCTCGATTAACACTTCCATTCATTACCTTATCGAGATTGCAGATTGCATTGCCAAAGGAAATTTGAAAGTCGACGTGACGCCCAAGACCAATGATGAATTTGGTATGCTCACTAACGCTTTCGGCGAGACCGTCAAGCAACTCAAGAGTCTTATTAAGGGCATAACTTCCACTGCGGAAAATCTTGTAAACTTTTCCGAACAGCTTACCTCCAACGCCGACCAATCCGCGCTTGCCACTCAACAGGTCGCCGACTCGATAAGCAACGTTGCCTTCAACATGACTAATCAGGGCGAGCAGGTCAATTCTTCCGTAGGCGAGATAAACAACATGAATCAAGACATTATCGCCTTTGAAAAACTTTCCGAGCAATCTTCCAAAGCCGCAAACGACGTTGCCGACATTGCGGAGGCGGGGCGCGTCGCCGTTTCGGGAGCCGTTTCGCAAATGGAAACAATCGCCGCCTCCGTCACCGAGTCCGCAGAAGTTATTCGCCAACTCGCGGCGCGTTCAGAAGAGATAAGCCAAATTTCCGAGACAATCAGCGGCATTGCCGAGCAAACTAATCTGCTTGCGCTCAACGCGGCGATTGAAGCCGCCCGCGCAGGTGAACACGGTAAAGGCTTTGCCGTCGTTGCAAATGAAGTTCGCAAGCTTGCGGAAGGTTCAGCCCTTGCCGCGTCGAAGATTGCCGAACTTATTAGAGTTATTCAAGACGACACGACAAAAGCCGTTGAGCGCATGGAGCAGGGAACGCTTGAGGTTCAGAGCGGCAAAACTGTCGTCGACAAGGCGGGCGATTCTTTCAGCACGATTGTGCAAGCGGTTATCGGACTCACCAAGAACGCCGAAATTATTTTGCAGGCGGCGCGTTCTTCCTCCGAAAAAATTAACAAACTCGTTACGGTTATGGACGCGCTCAATAAAACCAGTACTGCCGTTTCGCAAGACGCCGAGTCTGTTTCCGCCGCGACCGAAGAACTTTCTGCATCTATGGACGAAATCGCAAGTGCCAGTAAAAATATGTCGGACATGGCTCAAAAGCTCAAGGATCTGACTTCCCAGTTCAAGTTGTGAGGTGTTTATCGTGCGGAAAATTTTTTTGATATTATGTTTGGCAATGTGCGCGTTGACGAGCGGTTGCATTGACGCGGGCGAGCAAAAAAATTCTGTACAAATCCTCTTCCCAAATCCCAACAGCGGCATTTGGAAATATATCGGCGAGTTGTGCGCCAATCTCATGCGCGAGGCAAATTACGACGTTGAACTTCGCTTTTGCACAACTGCCGCCGAGCAAGTCGAGCAAATCAAAGACGCCGTTGAAAAAAATCCTGCCGCGATTGTCATTGGCGCACAGGATACGGGCGCACTCGGCGACGCCTTGTCGCTTGCAAAGGAAAACGGCATTCCCATTATCGTTTACGACCGCTTGATTATGCACACCGACGCGATAAGTTATTACGCCTCGTTTGAAAATAATTCTGTTGGCGAGTTCCAAGCGCGTTATGTTGAGGAAAAGCTCAATCTCAAGAGCGGCGCGGGACCTTTCACGATTGAATTTATCGCGGGCGACCCCGGCGACACCAACGCCCCGCTTTTTTTCAACGGAGCTTTTCAATATCTGAAGCCTTACATTGACAAAGGACAGCTGATTGTTCCTTCAGGTCAAATGGATTTTAGAACGGTTGCGACCGAAGGTTGGAAGCCCGAAAATGCTCAACGCCGCATGGCGGAGATTCTTCAAAAATATTACAGCGACGGCAAATCACTGAACGTTGTTATTGCGGCAAATGACGACTTGGCGGAGGCTTTTATCAGAGCGGCGGAGACTTTCGGCTATAAAGGCACGCCCACAATTTTGACGGGACAAGATGCGGGAGCTAACGGCATTGCCAACATCAAAGCCGGCAAGCAAGCCATGACCATTTACAAAGATCCGGAAATTCTTTGCGGCAAAATCGTTCGCATGGTCAAGGCGGTTGTCGAAGGCAGTCAGCCCGCCATTAACGACGTGACCAATATCAAAAACGACGTTATGACTGTCCCTTCCTACCTTTGCATTCCCATGATTGTCGACATTGAAAATGTCGGTATCGTCAAGGATTTCAGCAAGTGAAATTTTCCCTTTGCTTATAAAAAAAATCCTCGTTGAAATTTTCGGCGGGGAAATTTTTTTGGGAGTTGATAAAAATGGAAGTCGCGAGAAAATTATTGGACGAGGGCAAGCCGCTTGAGGCTCTCGAACGCTTGAAGAAACTTTTGCCTAGCGCGGAGGAGTGGCAAATTCACGAGCTGATTGGCGCATGTTTCCACGATTTGGCAGACGCGGAAGGAGCCGCGCAGGCGTCGTTCAACGCGGCGATGACCGATAAATATTTGCGAAGTCAACGGGCGCACTTCTCGAATTATCTGTTCGCGTTGCACTATCTGCCGCAACCTGACGCGCCGACGCTGATTAAAAATTTGTCGGTGTACAATTCGCTTTACAGAGACGTGGAAATAATTAGGAATGAGGAATTAGGAATTAGGAATGATAAAATTTCAGTGGCGTTTATCTCACCGCATTTCTGCGATTCGTCGGCGGCGAGATTTTATGAGGCGTTGCTTACGGATTACGACCGCGAAAAATTTTCCGTGACGGCGTGGAGCATGTCGAGCGAGGAAGATAATTTCACTAAAAAAATTCGGCGCAACATCGACGGTTATTTTGATATATCGGAGACAAGTTTTGAGGAGGCGGCGGAGAAAATTTGCGGCACGGATTTTTTGATTGACTTAGGCGGGCACACGGAAGGCGGCGCGACTTTGCAAGTTGCGGCTTATCGACCTGCGCTGGTTCAAATTTGCGGTATCGGCTACTTTGATTCGACGGGCGCGGATTTCATTGATTACTTTATCGGCGACGACTTTTTGACGGCGCACGACGAAATTTTTACGGAAAAGATTTTGAAACTCGACAAAGCTTTTGCCTTCCGCCCCAATGATAAAATGATTCGCGAGAAAAAATCTCGCCGCCCCTTTCCGCACAAAGCTTTTACGTTCGGGAGCTTGAATAACTTCATGAAACTCAGCGACGATTATTTGTTGGTTGTGAAAAAAATCCTCGACGCTTTGCCCGAATCAAGAATTATTTTCCGAGATACGACGCCGCTAAAAAGTCGGCAAGTCGCGCTGATTGAGCGTCTTGAAACTTTTGGGATTGAACGCGCGGAAGTTCGACGCGGCGCGGATAATTTTTTCACGGACTACAGCGAGATTGATTTGATTCTCGACACCTTCCCTTATCCCGGCGGCATGATGACGGCTCTTGCGTTGTATATGGGCGTGCCCGTTTTGAATTTGTGCGGAGACTTGCCGCACACGCGAACCGGCGCAGACATTTTGCGAATAGCCGACGTTGACGAGCTGATTACCCGCGACGTTGACGCTTACATAAAAAAAGCCGTCGCGCTCGCGCAGAGTCGCGGGAAGTTGGCGGCGTTGACAGCGAAAATTTCTATTGATAAACTAACCGATACGAAAAGATTTGTCGAAGATTTTTATCAAAGTTTGGAGGCGATTTGAATGGCAACCGAAATTCTCAACGAACGCTTGCTTTACCCGTCTTACGAAATTATTGGAGGAGGAAAATTTATGTCACCGGCGGCAAATCTTGACCACAGTGGAATTATTATGCGGCTCGGAATGATTATCGGAACTCATTTGTCGAATAACAAAAACGGATATGTTTATCCTGACGATGTTGATGTTCACTTTTCGGACGGCAGTCTTTACAAGCCCGATTTGTGCGTTGTCTTGAAGTCGAACGAAAAAATTCTTGCAGGGCGCAAGGCGATTTTCGGTGCGCCCGATATGGTCGTTGAGGTTTTGTCGCGCTCCACGCAGAAGAAAGACCGCACAATCAAGAAGGACACCTACGAGGCGCAGGGCGTTCGCGAATACTGGATTATTGATCCGTACATGAAAATTGTCAGCGTGTATCTTCTGCGCGACGGCAAGTATGAACTCGACGACGAATATATTTTGTTCGACGATAAAGATATTGAGTCGCTGACCGACGAGGAAAAGGCGGCAATTAAAAGCGAAATTCCCGTTTCGATTCTCGACGGCTTAACGATTCCGCTTGAGTTTGTATTCAGTTGGGGATATTGAATTCAATTAGGAATGAGGAATTAGGAATGAGGAATGATTTTGAGCGGCGCGGGCTTTTAAAGTTTGTGCCGCCTAATTTTTTGCCGATACCGGTCTTGCTGATTGAGTCGGCGGAGCTTTTGGCGAGCTTGCGAGAAATTTTACCGTCAGCGCGAATCGCCTTAATGACCAAAGAAATTTCGCCCAAAGTAAAAAATATCTGCGACGAGTTCCGCGCGGATTTAATCGACGAACTGCCGACCGCGCCGAAAATTTTTGAAATAATCATTGCGGAAGAAGTCTTGACGACAGGCGAAAATTTTTATTCGACGTTGCTCGCGCTCAATCACCTGCTAAAAGATTCGGGAATGCTCTTGACGCAATTTTATAACGTGCGGTTCGTGAAAGTGCTTGAAAGTTTGCGGCGCGGGCAATTCATTAACAACGAGAAAAAACTTTGGGCGAAGGCGGACGTTGTGAAACTTTTGGACGACGCGATTTACAAGGAGATTCATTTCTTGCCAATTAGGAATGAGGAATTAGGAATTATGAATTGGATTGAGTTCGGCTTTGATAATTTCAGTGAGGACTTGGCGACAAGGATTTGGTTGGTGAAGGCTTGCAAGTGTACGGCGGAAGTTGCCGCGCTTAAAACTCTCTTCACAGAAAAAACCCGCGCAGATTTATCAAGGATTTTACACCGTATCGAGTATGGCATTGAGGTTGAGAAGAATTTTGCGCGGCTAAAGGAAATTTGTCAGCGCGAGGGCATTTTCGACGAGTATTTGAACGATTTTATAGATCAAACGGTGATTCACGAGGCGGCGCGAGAATTTAACAAACGCGCCGTAAATCCCCTAACTTTAGATTAAGGCGTGGGGAGTTTGTCAATCCGAAAATCGGCGAGCCGATAAATTTCCGTGAGCAAAATTTTTCATGGTGGTTCTAGTCATGATTTACTTGATTTTAATCTCGGCGGGCGTGATGTTGACATTGCTTTATAAATTCGCGCCGACCAAAAAAACTTTTTTGACAATCTGCGCGGCGTTGCTGATAGTTTTCGTCGCGAGCTTTTTCATTCGCGAGCAACTGCAACAGGAAAAACTTTCGCGGGCACAACAGGAAGAACTCTTAGAGCAACAAAAAATTTTTGGCGATTGGTACGCGGCTTATCAAAAGGATATTGACCAGCTTGACCGAAATTGGCAGTCGTATCATAATATCGTTGACGGCTTGAACTCGGTTGACGAGCAAAATTTCAACGCAGAGGCTTTGCACATGCGGCTTTGGAATTTGGAGCAAGAGGCGATTGACGAGCAGATAAAAATTCACATGCTCGCCGCGCCGCCGACTCTTGAAGAGGAAACTCGCGAACTGGTCGAAGAAATCCTTCGCAAAACTCAGCACTACGTCGACGCACAGACGCGCACAATAATTTTATCGGAGGCGGAGGCAAAGCCGCCCGTCGATTTGGAAAATTTGAAACTTCGACTGCACGACATAATGATTCGCGAGTCGCCCGAAGGACTTTTCACGGCGCAGGAAGTCGCGGCTATTCGCGAGGCATTGGGCGATTAATTTTTGCTCTTGAAAATGTAACGAAACGAAAGCTCGTGCGTAAAAATATTGAAATAAAATTTGGGGAGATGAAGACAATGGATAACCAATTCAAAGACGAAGAGCTTACTTTGGAGGAGCTTGACAACGTGGCGGGCGGCACCCTTGCCGAAATGCAACAAGACGCACTTTTTTTGCAAGACTCCGGTCTCGACATCAAAGCGCATTCCGCGCAGTACACTCAAAAAAACTTTGACGCGGTCGCCGACGAACTGCGCGGCGCGTGGCTCAAAGTCGGAGTTTTCTGCAAGACAATTTCCACAGACGCCAACCAGCAAAATGTCTACACCGACTTGAGCGGCAACGTCATAACGCGCAAGCAAGCTATGAAAATGGCTCTGAAAGCGCAAGCTCTCAAATAGTTCAACGGAAGGTAAGTGATTTGTATGACCAAAGGCAACAATACTCCTTACGCCACAATCGTCGGCACGTCCGGAGGTGATTTTCTTCAAAACGGAGAATCGCATTATGTCACACTCGACGCGCTCGGCGGCAACGATACCATTGTCAATGACAGAGGTTTTAATGTGTCAATCAACGGCGGCGCGGACAACGATTCTATCTACAACTATAGCGGCTACTACGCGACGATTGACGGCGGCAAAGGCAATGATTCAATCGTCAATTCCGGTGACTCCGTAAAAATCGACGGCGGTGATGACAACGATTATATTGGAAACAGTGGTAAGAACGTCACGATAGGCGGCGGCGCGGGCGACGATGAAATTTACAACGAAGGACACTATAATTCGATTGACGGCGGCACGGGCAACGATACCATTTCCAACATCGATGTCGCCGACGGTTCGACAATCAACGGCGGCGCGGGCGACGATTCTATTTACAACGAAAGTTACTTGTCTACAATCAGCGGCGGCGCGGGTAATGATATAATCACGAGCACAGGAAAAGACGTGACAATCGACGGCGGCGCGGGCAATGACACCATTACCAACGAAAAAGGAAGAGCCGAGTATTCGTCTCTGAACGGCGGCGCGGGCGACGATTACATTGAAAACACTAGCTATTCGTCGACAATCGAAGGCGGCAAAGGCGACGACACAATCATCAACACCAACTCGAGCGTTTTGTTCAAGTACAAGGAAGGCGACGGCAACGACATTATCAAGGGCTTTAGCCACTCTTATTTTTCTACCTTGCAAATCGGCGACGGCTCGGCTACCTATGACATGAATCAAAGCGGCGAAGATGTTCTCGTTGCAGTCGGCGATGAAGTCATTACGCTCAAGGGAGTATCAGTCCGTGAGAGTGATATTTTCGGCAAGAGAGTTAAAGGCAACAATATAAAAAACACTTCAAATCGTAAAATAGACGGCACACGCGCCAACGATACCATTACAAACAGCGTCGATAAAGCCGTAATCAATGGCAACGCGGGCAACGATTCAATTCTCAATACCGCCAACATAACCACAATCGATGGGGGCACGTGCTCTGATACCATTTCAAACGTGGGCCGTTACGTTTCAATCGAAGGCGGCGCGGGAAATGATTACATTAACAACGACGCCATGAACGTCACAGTCAGCGGCGGCGGTGGCAACGATACAATCAAAAACAATCAATGGTACGTTTCAATCGACGGCGGCGCGGGCGATGATACCATTTCCAACGACGGCGACAATTCGAAAATTAACGGCGGCGAGGGCGATGATACCATCAGCAACTGGGGCTTCAATGTGACAATCGACGGCGGCGCGGGCAACGATTCCATTAGCAATACTGCTAACGACGTCACGATAAGAAGCGGCGCGGGTAGCGATTCGATTTATAGTGACGGCGAAAATGTTATTATCGAGTACTCGGACGGCGACGTTATCGATGGTTCAAGTTTCAATGAATCTTCGTCGCTCAGCATTGGCGGCAACACGGAATATCTTTGGGAGCGGCACAATAACGACGTTGTTATCACGGTCGGCAAAGAGCGCGTAACTTTGACGAACATGAAGGACGTTGCCGATATAAATATCATTGGCGAGAAGGGCTATCCCGTAAACATCAACAACGCTAAAGATAACGTCCCAATGGTCGGCACGCGCTACAACGACACGCTGGTTAATACCGGCGCGAACGTCACAATCAACGCCCGCGAAGCCAATGACTCTGTCGACAACAGCGGCGCGAGTGTTTCAATCGTCACGAGCGAAGGCAACGACACCATTAACAACACCGGCAAAAAATCCACGATAGACGCAGGCAAGGGCAACGACTCCATTTCCAATAACGCCGACTTCGTTTCAATCAGCGGCGGCGACGATAATAACCAAATTTTCAATCACGGCAGTAATGTCACGATAACGGGTACCTCTTACTACAGCAAAAACACCGTTACCAATTACGCCGGCTCCGACAAAGTGTTTATCGGCGGAGACGGAATAAGCTCCGTTTTCAACGCGGGCAATAACGCCACGATTGCGGGCGCAAGTACAATCACCAACCACTATTCAACCGGCTCTTCAGTCGTGGGCAACAGCAATAACAACCTTATAGACGTTCACGGCGGGCACAACAACACGATTACGGGCGGCAAGGGTACCGATACCATTAAACTGGACTCCGTCAATACAAACGCTCTGATTCAGTACAAGAAGGGCGAAGGTTACAAACTTATCACAGGGTTTAATGCGACTTCAACGCTCGCCATTGCTGATGTTGAATATTCCTCCGTCGTGAGCGGCAACGATGTTATCTTAACGGTCGGCGACGGCAAGATAACGCTGGCGGGCGCGAGCACTCTGACGAGCATTAACGTTGACGGCAGGGAAAAAGATTACCCGCGAAATGTCAACAACCCCCTGAACGCCGTCAAAATCACCACAGGCAATTTAAATGACACAATCGAAAACAGCGGCTTTGACGTCACGATTCAAGCCAACGGCGGCAACGATACCATTAAAAATATTGCTCGCAACGTCACGATTGACGCGGGCAACGGCAACGACACCATTTTAAACGCGAACCAAAACTTAGTGTCAATCGACGGCGGCGGCGGCAACGACCTTTTAAACATTCAAGCTGGCTATAAAGATACGATTGCGGGTAGCGGCGGCAACGACACTATCAATTTAACCGCCGGTACCAAACAACTGATAAAGTACACGACGGGCGACGGTAACGACATTATCAACGGCTTTGACGAGACAAGCTCCTTGCAAATCGGCGACGGCACGGGCACTTACTCCAAAGAGACGAGCGGCAACGACATTATTATCGCGGTCGGCGCAGGTCAAATTACGCTCAAAGGAGCCGCGACCTTATCCGCCGTCAATATCATTGGCGAGCAGAGAGAACGCGCCATTTATAAAGAAAATTCGACCAACAACGTGACGATTATCGGCGGCAATTCAAATGATACCGTCATAAACTTCCCGATTCCGCTTGGTTCCAGAAGGGACTCCCTCGAAAACATAGGCGAGAATGTCACGATTTCGCTTAAAGGTGGCAATGACTCCGTTAAAAACACAGGCGGAAAGAACGCCAAAATCTATACCGGCGACGGCGACGATACCATTGTCAACTGGGACTTTGCCCACTCGGTTATGGTCGACGCGGGCGACGGCAACGATTCAATTCGCAATGCTGAATCCTCTAACGCTACTATAATCGGCGGCAAAGGCAACGATACTATAAATGTTAGTGACAGCTGGAGAAATTTGATCCAATACAAGGTCGGTGACGGCAACGACTATATCAAGGGCTTTGATGAGGACAGTAGCCTTTCAATCGCGGGCAACACCTACACAACTCAAAAGAGCGGCAATGATGTTATCGTCACGGTTTACAAGGAGAAAATCACGCTGGAGGGCGCGGCTACCTTGTCGAAACTGAACATTATCGGCGAGGAAGAAAAGCCCGGTCAAGGTATCGACGCCTTTTTTAACAACTCCGCAACTCTATACGGCACGGAGTTTAACGACACCTTTGAAAACATTGGCAGTGGTGCTAAAAGAGTTATGGTAGTTGCGAGAGGCGGCAACGATTCAATCGTCACTAAAAACATCGCTAACAGTAGTAAAATGGAAAATGCCACAATTGACGCGGGCAGGGGCAACGATACCGTTATAAACACTGGTTCCTTAGCAAAGATTATCGCCGGCGAAGGTTTCGATTATATTTCAAACACCGGCGATAACTCGACTATTGACGGCGGAACGGGCGATGATACTATTTGGAATGAGGTAGGCGGCGAACCTTCAGGCGGCAAAAAAGTTTCACTCGTTGGCGGCGCAGGCGACGATTTCATTGCAAATGACGGTGACAACTCGACAATCGCGGGCGGCACGGGTGATGATACTGTTAAAAACTGGGGCACAAACTCCAAGATTGACGGCGGCGCGGGCAACGATTCAATTAACAATGAAGGCAATAACGTCACGATTGACGGCGGCGCGGGTAATGATACCGTTACTCAAAAATATAGACGTAATGTTTTAATGGATTTGGGCGCAGGCAATGATTACATTTGGAATGCTTATGGGAGCACGAACATAACAATCAACGGCGGAGCTGGCGACGATACTATGGATAATGACGGTTCAAAGTTAAGTCTTTCCGGCGGCGACGGCGACGATTCCATTTCTCTCTACAGCGGCGATAACATTACCGTAATCGGCGGCACCGGTTCGGATTCCATTTATAATCGCGCCGCTTCAAATGTTCTGTTCAAATACAACGCGGGCGACGGTAACGACTTTATTCGCGGATTCAACGCGACGAGTTCAATCAGTATTGGCGGCGGCAAGTACTCCACAACCAAAGTCGGCAACGATTTGATTCTGACTGTCGGCGATGGAAGGATTTCGCTTGAAAATGCCGCGACCTTGTCTAAGGTTAATATCATTGGCACCGAAGCGGAATATCCTTTGAATATCGTCAACGATAAAGACAACGCCTCGATTGTCGGCACCAGGTTGAACGATACGATTACCAACGACGGCGGTGAGAACGTCACGATTCAAGCACTTGCGGGCAACGACTCAATCATTAACGACAGCGGCAACAACGCGACTATCGACGCGGGCACGGGCAACGACTTTATCATCAATCAAGGCGGCGAGAGCGTTTCCATTGACGCGGGTGACGGCACGGATACCATTGACGACAACAGCGGCTACTGCGTAGTTATCTCGGCGGGCGCGGGCGACGACTCCATTGAAAGCACCGGCAACAACGGCACGATAGACGCGGGCGCGGGTAATGACACGCTCACGGATTCCTTTGGCTTTAACATGACAATCAACATGGACGCGGGCGATGACTTGATCAGCTTGGACAGCACCGCCAATAACACCGTCAACGCGGGCGCGGGCAACGATACCATTCAACTCGACAGCACCAGTCCGCTGATTGAGTATACTGCGGGCGACGGCAACGACTTGATAGAAGGCTTTGATGAGGAAGCGACGCTCAGCATTGCGGGTAGCAAGTACTCTTCGGAAGTCAGCGGCGACGACATTATTATCACGGTCGGCAATGGCAAGATAACTCTGCGCGACGCGGCGGAGTTGGAGACTGTCAATATCATTGGCGAGGAAGGCAAAACCGCCCGTAACATTGTCAACGACGATGACGACGTAACGATTACCGGCACGGAGTTTGAAGACACCATTACAAACAACGGCGACAACGTTATGATCCTTGCGCTCGGCAGTGGCGATACGATTCAAAACAACGGCGAAAGTGTCACGGTCGACGGCGGCGAGGGCAACGACACGCTCAATCATGCAAATCTTTTCCTTTATAACGCGGGCGACGGCGAAGACATTATCACGGCTTACCGCGAAGGCGACGTTGTTTCAATCGACAGTGCGCTGGCGTTCAGCAAAGTTCGCTACAACGGCGATATGATTCTAAACATGAGCGACGGCGGCTCGGTTAAGCTCGTCAACGCGGCGAATAAAACTGTCACGACGCAGGGCAAAGAGATTGCCGCTTATGTCAACTTCCAAGTCACGAACAGCGGCGTCACTTACAAATCAAATGTCCCCGACTCGATTATCTCCGCGTCTTACAATTTTAAATCGTCCGTGTTGACGCTGTTTGACAAGCTCAACGATTACAGCATCGGCGTTCAAAACAATTCAACCGCAACGCTCAAGCTTACCGACGCTCACAACTTCGGCACGTCGACTTTGAACAGTGGAAGCACAATCGGCTATCTGTTCGACAACGGAAAAGTCATGGCGACGTTGAGCAGTTCGCAGTTCAATGACGAGATTGTTCTTGGCGAAAATGCCGCGTTCAACTTCGGCGGGCTTGCTGTCGAAATGTCGGCGGCGGGCAAGATTAAGACGACGGGCGCGAAAAATATTGCGTTCGGTAATTCGTCTTCCGCACTCGTGACGGCTCCCGGCGGCTCGGAAATTGCGATTGGCGCGGGGAAATTTGTCGTCAACAATCTGCCGATAATCTCTGCGAACGGCGAGGGCAAAGTCAGCGTTGCCGACGACGGCTTGAGTTTCACGGGCTACGGGGCACAAGTTGCCGACTTGGAAGTTGCAAAAGAAAATTACTACGGCAAGCTCGCGCCGATGGTTGTCGCCTACAACTCCGCCGATAAAAATTACACGCTCCAAAATACCGCTTGCGTCAAAACTCTCTCCTATGACCCTGTGCAGTTGACCTTCGACTTCAGCGACGCCACGAAAAATTACACAGTCAACGGTGAGAAGTACGCTTACTACAAAGTCAACGACAAAGAGTTTCTGGTTGCCAACGACAAGAATAATATCAACGTCATTTCGGCGAACAGCGACGGCTTTAAAATTCAAAAACAAGACCTCGACGCCGCGAATATCAGCCGCATAACCATTGACGACGCGCTCACCTTCAAGGGCACGGAGATTAACTTTAACGGCGTGAAGACGACCTACACGCAGGGCAAGACGGTCAGCTATTCACTTGACGGCAAGGAAATTTCTTTGAGTGGCGCGGCAATCGTCACGACCTCCGACGACAGCAAAACTTACAACTGCGCGGCGGGTACTTACACCGTCAACGGCAAGACTTTCACGACGACAGCCGACTTGACCTTTACCGCCGATTCTTCCAAGATTCAACTTCCGCTGAACTCGACGGGCGAAATTTCCTTTGACGGTGTGACGGCGAGCGGCTCACGCGGCGGAGAAATCACCTTCGACTTGACGAACGATAAAATTTTTATCCCCGACGAAACAACTCTTAAAGTCACTGCCGCCGACGCGCTCAAGCTCAACCTTGCGGCGGGCAACTTTACCGTCAACAGCAACGAAATTTCCAGCGTCACCGAA
>JBGUYA010000019.1:0-34883 GCA_045118435.1 Quinella sp.
TTGTTGTTAATGTTGTCGTCGCCCTCGCCTGCACTTACTGTAACCGAGTTGCCGCCACTATTAATCTGGTCGTTGTTTGCGCTACCGACGATTGAAATTGAACCTCTGAGAAAATCGTTGGCTCCGTAATCGTCGCCGAGCTGAATAACTTTCTTCTCAAGCGTGATAACTTTCTTGTTAATGTTGAGCGTGTCGAAGTTGGCGTAAGCGTCTTTAAGCGTGATAGTTCCCTTGCCGACTTTGACAATGACATCGTAGCCGCTCGCCGTCGTGGAGTAGGTACCTGTGCCGCCGCCGATTTGCAAGCTCGACGTTGCGTTAAAGCCTTCGATAATGTCGTTTCCATTACCGGAGCTGTATTTGATAAGGTTGTTCTCGGAGGTATCGCTAAGAGTAATGTAATCGTCACCTTTGCCGCCGATGATAGTTACGTCCGCGCCGTCGCTGTGAATTTCGTCGTCGCCGTTGCCCGCGCTGATTGAAACTTTTTCGCCGCCGTTGTTCCAAATGTGGTCGTTGTTCTCGCCGCTATTTATCGTGACCGCGTTGGCGTAGTTGTTAATCCAATCTTCATTATCGCTACCGACGATTGAAACGGACTCTCTCAAAACTTCAACGTTATTATCCTCGTTGGTCAGCTTAACCGCCTTATTCTTGAGCGCGATTGCCTTGCCGTTAATGTTGAGCGTGGTGGTGGTTGCGTAGGCATTTCTCAAGAGGATTGAGCCTTTGCCGACCTTGACGATAATGTCCTTGCCGCTCGCCTGTGTTGCGTAGGTGCCATTGCCACCGCCGATTTGCAACGTCGTACTTGCGCTGAAGCCCTCGATAGTGTCGTCGCCATCGCCGTCGTTGATTGAAATTTTTTCGCTTTACTCGTTGTCAATCTGATCATCGCCGTCACCCGCGTTGACCGTCACGTCGTAGTTATCGTAGTTGCGAATGTAATCCTTGCCCGCGCCCATTGCGATTGAAATTTTTTCTGCGGTCCAATTATCAATGTGATCGTTGCCGGAACCGGCGTTGATTGTTACGTTGTAGCTATCGTGATTGAAAATATAATCGTTGCCGTCGCCCGCGCTGATTGAAACCTTGCTTGCGTGCCAATTATCAATGTTATCATTACCCTTGCCCGCGTCGATTATGGCGTGGTTGCCATTGTTGTAAACGAAGTCGTCGCCCGCGCCCGCATTAATCGTAACTCGTCTGCCGCCGTTGTGGTGAGAGACATTCCAATAGCCGCCGTTTTGATGTCCGCCATAAAATTCCCTCCTTAAAATTTTTATCTGTTATTTTTTATTCGTAGCTTGATTGAGCCACTCCTTTAAATAGTCGCCGATAACCTTTACAACTTGCGACTCGCGAATTGTCTTCGCCACGTTGAAGAGTTTCAAGCCGCCGTTGAAAATATATTTGCCCACAAGCTCGCCGACTTTATCCGCAATCATTCGCGCGATGACGAACAAGATTATCGAAACTTTTATTCCCAAAACCGTCAGCGCGATACCGCCAAACAGCGGCAACAAGAAAATCATTGCCAACTTTATCAACAGGAACGAAAACGCCACGCTGACCGCCGCCCGCGCCAATCTGATAAACAACGGAGCTTTATTGCGAATCATTTTGCGCGTGTCGTCGAAGGCAAGGCGCGGATGTCGAATTGCTCGCACGATAAATGCGCCCGTTCGCTTCGCGTAGTACGTGAAAAACTCGCCGATCTTTTGAATTATTTTGTTTATGTCGGTCGGTATGCTCGTAACCGTTGCGACTATCATTTGCGGATTAAAATCCGTGACGAAGCCGCGCATTGCTCTGAACGCCTCGCCGAAAACTGCGGGCGGCTTGTTCATGTTCGCGACGGCGTCGGGTATCGGCAACGCGGGGATAAAAGCCATTACGACATAAAGCACAATCGCCAACACGCGCCCAAGTACTAAGCCGAGAAAATATTTTATGACGGCTTTTGGGTTACGCTTGAACGCGGCGGGGAAACTCCGAATTCTGCGCGGGACTTTTTTCTTAACCTTGTCGATTTTTTTCTCGTGCTTTTTAGCCTCCGCCTCTTCACGCGCAAGTTCCTCCTCATTCTCAAGCTCAAGCGTGCGAGACAGCCGCATCATTTTCTGGAAGGCGTCGGCGATATTTTTTTCACTTTCCTTTTGCTTTTCTTCAAGCTGCTTATCAAATGAGCGCGTCACGTTTATCATCTTCTCGAATGCATTTTTTAAATCGGTTGACTTTGTCGTCTGCATCATGCGCTGAAGTGCCCGCTCCAAATCGGACTTCTTGGTTGTTTGAAGCATTTGCTGAAAATTTTTTCGCAAGTCGCAATTTTTTTCCTCCTCCATCGCCTCACCGCCCGATTAAAAATTTTTCTCTTGCGCCGATTATAACATACGAGAGGAAAAATTTATATGACGGAAGGTGATTGAATTATGAACGGCGGCGCGAGCGTTGGCGATTTTGCCTTCGCCTACAATGAAAATTTGACCGAAATAAAAATTCCCGACGGCGTTCAAAAAGTTGGCGACGGGATTTTTAAAGACTGCGCGAGCCTCGAAAAAATTTATCTTCTATTGAGTTGGTAAAGATTTTTAGAGTTGGTGGTTGTGTAAGCGGCGACTTCCTCCAAAGTCTCGTTGCGAAACTCCGCCAATTTTTTTGCGATCTCGACGAGATAAGCAGGTTCATTGCGCTTGCCGCGAAAAGGTACGGGCGCAAGATAAGGCGCGTCGGTCTCGATTAGAATCATGTCGCGCGGCGCGGCTTTGACGACTTCGGGCAACTTTGCCGAGTTTTTAAAAGTCAAAGGTCCGTCGACGCCAATCAGCCAACCGAGTTTCCAAACCTCCCGCGCCATTTCCAAACTCCCCGAATAGCAATGCAACACCCCGCGTAGGTCACGCGCCTCCGTCTGCAAAATTTTCAGCGTGTCGCCGTGCGCCTCGCGCTCGTGAATGCATACGGGCAAATGCAACTGCCGCGCCAAATCCAACTGCTCAATAAAAATTTTCTGCTGAATCAATCGCCGCGCAGAATCCTTTTCCCAATGATAATCCAAGCCGATTTCGCCAACCGCCACAACTTTTTTCTCAGCGGCAAGCTCGGCAAGGCGTGTGCAAGTTTTTTCGTCGAATTCGTCAATCTCTTCCGGGTGAATGCCCACGCCCGCATAAAGCTCCGAAAAATTTTGAGCAAGCTCCGTAAGCGCGATTGAACTTTCCAACGTGCTCCCGAAATTTATAATCGCCTCGACGCCCGCAACTTTCGCCCGCTCCAAAACCTCCGCGCGGTCAGCGGAAAAGTTCTCGTCTTCAAGGTGGCAATGCGTATCGATAAACATCAAATCGCCTCCAAAAAACTTTTGCCGCGCGTCTCTAACTCGACGCTAAAAATTTCGGCAAGCGTCGCCGCAATGTCCGCAAAAGTACTAAGCGTGCCGAGATTGACGCCGCCGCGAACTTTTGAGCCGTAAACAATCAGCGGAACATTTTCGCGCGTGTGGTCAGTGCCCGCCGCCGCCGGGTCGCAACCATGATCCGCCGTTATCATCAGCAAATCATCGCCGCGCATTTTTTTCAAAAACTCGCCAAGCTCCGCGTCAAAAGTAGTCATCGCTCGCGCGTAGCCGTCAACGTCGCGCCTGTGCCCGAACTTCATATCAAAATCAACCAAATTCACAAAGCACAAGCCGCTAAAATCCTCCTCCATGATGCGCAAAGTCTTCGCCATGCCGTCGGAGTTGTCCTCGTTGACGCCGAGCGAACGACTTAGCCCGCGCCCCGAAAAAATATCTTGAATCTTGCCGACGCCAATCGTCGCGAGATTTTTTTTCTGCAATGCGTCAAGAATCGTTGCGGCGGGCGGTTTGAGTGAAAAGTCATGCCTGCGCGGCGTGCGCTCATAATTCGGGAACTCGCCAATAAACGGTCGCGCAATGATTCTTCCAACATCTGAAATCTCTCGCGCTTGCTGACAAAATTTATAAAGCTCTTCGACTGGAACAATCTTTTCGTGCGCGGCAATTTGAAGGACGCTGTCCGCCGACGTGTAGACGATTAAATTGCCCGTTGCCTCGTGCTCGCGCCCGAAGTCGTGAATAACCTTCGTGCCCGAATACGGCTTGTTGCAAAGAATTTTCCTGCCGAAACTTTTTTCAAGCGCGGCGATAAGTTCGGGCGGAAAGCCGTCGGGATAAGTCGGCAAAGGTTTTTTGGAAATTATCCCCGCAATCTCCCAATGACCAATCGTCGTGTCCTTGCCCGCCGACGCCTCAATCACTCTCGCAAACGCACCACGCGGATTTTCTTCGCTCCGATAAAAATTTATCCCATTAATGTTGAACAAGCCGAGCCGCGCAAGATTCGGCGTGTTAAAATTTTTCGACGCGGCAATACTCTTTAGCGTGTTGGGATTGTCGTCGCCGAAGTCTTTAGCGTCAGCCGCGCCACCAATGCCCACGCTGTCCAACACGATTAAAAATACGCGCTTGAATTTCATTTGGCTCACCTCAAAAATATTTTTCCGCCGACGCTTTGACGACTTCAAGCAAGTTGCCGCCCGTGAAGAAAATTCCCGCGCGAAGTCCCGCCGCATTTGCCGCCGCAATGTCGCGCTCGGCGTCGCCAATTAAGATTGACTGCGCGGGCGCGATATTCAACTCCTTGCAAGCCTTGAGAATCAAACCGGGCTTAGGCTTGCGACAATCGCACTCGCCGCTAAAGTCGGGATGATGCGGGCAATAATAAAAGCCGTCAATGTGCGCTCCAACCTCCGCCAAACTTTCTTGCATGAACTTATGAAGGGCGTCGACTTCCTTTGGCGTGTAGAGATTTTTGGCGATGCCGCCCTGATTCGTGACGACAACCGCCAAAATTCTTTTCTCGTTGCAAAACTTAATCGCTTCGCGTGCGCCGTCAATCCATTTAAACTTTTCTATCTGCCAAAGATAGCCGACTTCCTCATTGAGTGTGCCGTCTCTGTCGAAAAAAATAGCTCTGTTCATTTTCCAACTCCATAAAAATTTTTAAACGTTGCGGTTAGTCGAATGTAAGTTAAAAGTTTATTTCAATCGAACATCATTGATCCAACGATAGAAAAACTCTTGCCGCTGTTCGTCGGAAAAGGTCGCGCGATTGTCGAACAGCAACAAATTTTTCCCCGCAAAAGTTTTATAAGCCAATGTTTGCGGATTCGTCGGGATAAAATAAAAGCCGTTCGTCTGCAGATAAAGTTGCGCCTCGTCGCCGAGTAACCAATCTCCAAACTTCGCGGCAACTTGATTCTTTGCGGCGTCACTCGTCGTTATCGCAAAGCCCGTCAAAAGATAACTCGTGCCGTCGGCAGGATAAATTATCTTCAACGGGTAGCCGTTCTGCAAATAGCGCAACGTCTCACTCTCAACCGCAATAGAAATGTCAACCTCGCCCATGCCCGCCTGCCGAACCGGATTAGATAAAAACTTCGCGTACTGGACAACGTTTGAATGAATGCCGCTCAAAACGTCGTAAGCCCGCGCGTCACCGAAATTCCCTATAAGTTGGAGCATGAGATTAGCCGACGCCTCCGCCGCCAGAAAATCCGTTATGCCCACGCGAATATTCTTCGCCTCCGAAATTTTCTCCCACGTGTCAGGAATGTCAACCGTTGAGCGCAGATAATCCCTGTTCGCACAAAAAATTATCGGGTCGTACCAAACCCCAACCCAACGATCTTGCGCGTCTTTGAACTTTTCCTTGACCGCGTCATTTGTCTCGGAAGTGTAAGGCGTCAACAAATTTAAATCCGCCGCCTCGCTCAAAATCTTGCTGTCGGCAAGAACAACGTCGACCGTGCGGACAGCCGTCGGGTCGCTGACTGCGTCGTTTCTTATCTCCTGCAAAATCTCCTGCGAACTCATCGGCACAAAATTTATCCGTACATGATTCTCGCGCTCATAAACTTCCGCCAAAATCGCGGCAGTCTCCGGCGGCAAGGTCGTGTAAGCCGTCAGCTCTTGAGTCGGCAAGCCCGAAGTTTTTCTGTCCGCGTCGACCGGAAAAATCATACCTGCCACCGCCGCCAACACTATCATGACCGCCGTCAATATAAAAATCGTGTATCGTCGCATCGCCCGACGCCTCCGAAATTTTTTAGCCATTATATAAAATTTGACAAACCTTTACAAGAAAATTATTATCCTTGCTTGAAATAGCGGCACGTGTTAAAATTTTCGCGGAGGAGGTTTTAAAATGAAACTCGACAACATCGATCAACGGTACAAAGCAGTTGAAACTCTGATTCAAAAAGCTTTTGAAATCGACGCACTTTATCTCCGCGACAAAGAAAATCTCGACGATTGGACAGGGGCTTCGCAAATCAACAATCATTTGCTCATGATTCGCGAAATGATTCGTACTGAAAGTTTGTTTCTCGACGCCGTCGCCGAAATGGACGAAGTGCCCGTCCGCAATGCCGATAACAAAAAAATTTTTCTGAACATCGTTGAAGAAAAACGCTTAGACTTTATCGTCAATAATTTTTTGCACATGCTCGAATTTACTTTGGATTACATGACCATCTGGAAGGATTTCAAAACTCCAATCGGAAAAAAATTTTACAAAGACACTGAAAGAACGCTTAAAGCCCTGCAGAAAAAATATCAAGACCTCTCTGAGCTTTAAGGAGGTTTTAAAATGAAACTCGACAATATCAGCCAACGCTATAAACTCATCAACGACATGATTAAGAAAGCTTTTGAGTTCGAGGAAAGTTTGATTCACGACTCGGAAAACGATAACGATTGGGGCGGCTCAATGAGCACAATCGAATATCTTACGGTGATTGAAGAAATGATTCGCACGGAAGGAATTTTTATGAGCACTTTCGCCGAAATGGAGGATATGCGCAGCCGCGACCCCGACGAGAAAGAAGTTTACCTTAACATTGTCGACGACGCGCTGACTGATTTTGTCGATACGATTCTTTTGCGGCGCATTGAATTGGCCTTTGACCACTTGAACGAGTGGTCCTTCAGCTCGGCGGGCGGCAAGAAGTTCAAAAAGAATTACTGCAAGAAACTCGATGAGTTGCGGAAAAAGTATCAAGATATTTACGACCTTTAAGGGGGTTTGGAAATGGAAATCGACACTCCCGAAAAAAGATATGAGCTTGTTAAGGAAATGCTTGCGGAGGCAATTGAGCTTGAGTCGGAATTTGATAACTTTGAAGACGACAACGACTGGGGCGGCGCGGTGACTGCTTGGGAAAATTTGCTGGCAATAGAGGAAATGATTTGCGCCGAAGAAATTTTCCTGGACGCGCTCGACGATATGGGCAATGTTCGGACTTCCGACCGCGACGAAAAAGAAGAGTATATGGGCATTTTCTTGGTTGACGGCTTGCACACTTTCAGTCAGGAAGTTCTTGTGCCGCGCTTGAAACATATGCGCGACGTTTTGAGCACTTGGGGTTTTAGAACGGAGCGGGGCAAAGAGTTTGGAAAAGATTTTTGCGAAAAACTCGACGCGCTGATTAGAGAGTACGAAAGAATTTACGACATTTAATTTTTGGAGGCTGATAATTTTGATTGAGAGAAAAAGAGTTGTGGTCACGGGCTTAGGCGCGGTCACGCCTATTGGCATTGGCAAGGAAAATTTTTGGAACGCGCTGATTGCGGGGCAAAATGGAATTGGAAAGATTACGAGTTTCGATGATGCCCAAGTCAGCGTTCAGATTGCCGGCGAAGTTCAAGACTTCGCCCCCGCGCAGTTCATTGACAAGAAAGAACTTAAGCGCATGGACAGGTTCACGCAATTTGCATTGGCGGCGGCTCGGCTCGCGATTGAGGATTCAAAGCTCGACGTTGAGAATATTGACAATGACCGCGCAGGCGTTTTCGTTGGTACTGGCATTGGCGGCATGGACACTTTGCATAACCAGTACGAAAAACTTTTCGGCAAGGGCGCGTCTCGAATCAGTCCGTTCTTTATCCCGATGGCGATTACGAACATGGCGGCGGGCAACGTCGCGATTGCCTTCAAACTGCGCGGACCCTGCTCGTGTATCGTGACGGCTTGCGCGTCGGGCACAAATGCGATTGGTGACGCCTTCCATTTGATTCAACGCGGCGACGCAGATATTATGCTCGCGGGCGGAGCGGAGGCGGCAATTTCTCCGGCGGGCGTTGCGGGTTTTGCGGCTATGAAGGCTCTTTGCTCCGACCATAACGACGACCCCGCTCATGCCTCGCGACCGTTTGATAAAAATCGTAGTGGCTTTGTCATGGGCGAAGGCGCGGGAATTATTTTGCTCGAAAGTTTAGAGCACGCCAAAGCTCGCGGCGCACATATTTACGCGGAGATTGTCGGCTATGGCAGAAACGACGACGCCTATCACATCACGACGCCCGCGCCCGGCGGAATTACTCAAGCAAAGTGCATGAAACTTGCGCTCGACGACGCGGGACTTAAGCCAGAAGACATCAGCTATATTAATGCGCACGGCACCTCGACGCATTTCAACGACAAGGGCGAGACTGAGGCGATTAAAAATCTTTTCGGCGAACACGCTTATAAAATTCCCGTTTCTTCGACAAAGTCAATGACGGGGCACATGCTCGGCGCGGCAGGCGGCGTTGAGGCGGTCGCGACGGTTTTGTCTATCGAGAAAAATATTGTTCACCCGACGATTAACTACGAGACGCCCGACGAAGGCTTGGACTTGAATTACGTCCCGAACGTCGCGCAGGCGCATGAAGTCAACGCGGCGATTTCAAATTCGTTTGGCTTTGGCGGGCACAATGCTTGCGTAGTCTTCAAAAAGTATTTT
Source organism: Quinella sp. (assembly GCA_045118435.1). Taxonomy (GTDB): domain Bacteria; phylum Bacillota; class Negativicutes; order Selenomonadales; family Selenomonadaceae; genus Quinella. The sequence goes on from JBGUYA010000019.1 coordinate 8,809, forward strand.
TAACTTACTTTCTTTTGCTTGCCCAAAAGAAAGTAAGCAAAGAAAAGGGCATCACCGCTTGAACTTCCTGTTCAAACGCGGTGTCGCGGGGCGGCGTCCATGCCGCCCCCTCTGCCTTTCGACAACATGAAAAAATTTTTTGGGAGGATAAAGTTTTGAAAGCGGGCTTTGTGAGCTTAGGCTGTGCGAAAAATTTGGTCGACACGGAAGTTATGCTCGGCATCATGCAGGAGAACGGCATTGAGTTGACCGCCAACCCCGCCGACGCCGACATTTTGATTGTCAACACGTGCGCCTTCATACTCTCGGCGAAGGAAGAATCAATCACGACGATTTTAAATCTTGCCGAGTACAAGGGCGGCAAATGTCGTTCGCTGATTGTGGCGGGTTGTCTCGGTCAGCTTTACAAGCGCGAACTTTTGAACGAAATGCCCGAAGTCGACGCGATTATTGGCGCGGGCGCGTGGAACAGAATCATGGAGGCGATTGAAGAAACTTTGTCGGGGCGGCGCGTGGCTTTGTTTGGCGACAAGGAAATTATTTACGACGCGAAGACGCCGCGCCTTCGCACGACGCCCGATTATACGGCTTACGTCAAGATTGCGGAGGGTTGCAACAATCGCTGTTCGTTTTGTTCAATTCCGTTGATTCGCGGGCGACAGATTTCCCGTCCGATTGAAGACATTCGCGCCGAAATTGAACAACTTGCCGAGCAGGGTGTTAAGGAAATAAATCTGATTGCGCAGGACACGACGGCTTACGGCATTGATCTTTACGGCAAGCCGCAACTCGTTGAACTTCTTCGCGAACTCGTTAAGGTTGAGAAAATTCATTGGATTAGAATTCTCTACGCCTACCCGCGCAGATTTTCCGATGAGCTGATTGATTTGATTGCCGCCGAGCCGAAGATTTGCAATTATGTTGACCTGCCTTTTCAACACGCGAGCGATAAAATTCTTAAGCTCATGAACCGCCCCGACAGTCGCGCGTCAAACGAGGCTTTGATAAAAAAGATTCGTGAGCGCATTCCCGACGTGGCGATTCGCTCAACTTTTATAGTGGGTTTTCCGGGCGAGACCGACGAAGATTTTTTGGAGCTTAAAAATTTTCTTGAGGCGCAACGTTTGGACAAGGTTGGGATTTTCACTTACTCGCGCGAAGAGAATACGGCGGCTTACGACTTGCCGGATCAAATTTCGGAAGAAGTCATGCAGGAACGTTATCACGAGCTGATGAGTTTGCAAAGTTTGATTTCGCAGGAGATAAACGAGTCGTTGGAGGGGCGCGAGCTTGAAGTTTTGATAGAAAATCGCGACGAGGAAGTTCCGGAAGTCGTGGCGGGTCGTTCGTATCGTGACGCGCCGGAAGTCGACGGCATAATTTACATTGAGAACGACGGGCGCAGTCGGGCGGGCGACATTGTGCGCGTGAAAGTTTTGGCGGGCTTTGTCTATGACATTGCGGCGGAGAGGATTGATTAAATGGAAAATTTCACGGTCGCGACGGCGGAGAGTTGCACGGGCGGGCTTTTGGCGAGCCATTTAACGGACTTTGCGGGCGCGTCGAACTATGTCAAAGGTGGCGTCGTGGCTTACACGAACGAAATAAAAAAAACCGTCCTGCGCGTCGACGCCGAGACTTTAGAAAATTTCGGCGCGGTGAGTTCGCAGACGGCTTTGGAAATGGCGGCGAATGTTCGAGAAATTTTTAATTCGACGTTCGGCTTGAGTACGACGGGCGTCGCGGGACCTTCGACGAGCGAGGGTAAAGCTGTTGGCACGGTCTTTGTCGCGATTGCGGGCGAAAATTTTTCGGAAGTCAAGGAATTTCATTTCAAAGGCTCGCGCTCCGAAATAAAATTTCAAGCTACGGACGCGGCTTTTGAACTGTTGATGAAGTACACGACTTTAACTTAATCGATAATTGCGCCGCCCAAAACTTCTTCGCCGTCGTAGAAAACAATCGATTGACCGGGAGTTACAGCGCGTTGCGGCTCCGAGAACTCGACGCGCAAAGAATTTTCGACTTCGACGACTTTACACGTTGCAAAGCGCGAACCGTAACGAATTTTAGCTTGAAGAGTGGCGGGCAAAGTCGGCTTGTAAATCCAATGCGGCTCGCTCGCCGTCAGGGTTTTTGTAAAAAGTTTGTCGTTGGTATCGACGACAACTTTTTTGTTTACAACGTCGAGGCGCGTGACGTAAAGGGGTTGAGGCGCGGCAATGCCCATGCCCTTGCGCTGACCGATTGTGTAATTGGCAACGCCGCTGTGATGACCGAGAACCTTTCCGCTTGCGTCGACAATCTCGCCCGCTTGAAGAGCCTGCGCGGCGGTATTGCGGCTCGCGATAAAACTTTTATAATCGTCGTCGGGCACAAAGCAAATTTCTTGACTGTCTGGCTTGTGAGCGACGGGCAACTTTAAATCTTCGGCAAGGCGGCGCGTCTCCTCCTTTGAAAAATCTCCGAGCGGCAAAATAATCTGCGCGAGCTTTTCCGCCGTCAAGTTGTACAAAACATACGACTGATCTTTTTTCGCGTCGTCGGCTTTTTTCAACCTGAATCGTCCGTCCTCGAAAGTTATTCGTGCATAATGACCCGTCGCCAAGTAATCCGCGCCCAAGCTTTCCGCGAAGTCGAACAGCTTGCCAAACTTTATCTCCCGATTGCAACGAACGCAGGGATTTGGCGTGCGCCCGTGAAGATATTCTGCCACAAAATAATCTTCGACCTTCGTGCGGAAAGTTTCTCTGAAGTCCGCGACGCAATGAGCAATCCTCAAGTGCTCGCAAACTTTTTTGGCGTCGGAAACATTTTTATCGTCGTCGGAAAGTTTCATCGTCACGCCGACGACTTCAAAGCCCTTTTCTAATAAAAGAGCCGCAGTCAATGAGCTGTCAACACCTCCGCTCATCGCTACGACGATTTTTTTCTTCAAATCAATCACTCCATTTGAGGTGTTAGGTATTAGGTTTTAGCTAACCCCTAACACCTAACCCCTAACCCCTAATCTTGTCTCGGCTTGGGCAACTCGTAAACGTCGGTGTGCAGGAACTCACTACGAATAACATCGTTGCCGTTGTACCACACGCGATAAATCGACGGCGACATATCGGATCCTTCGCGCTCAATCGCAATGTCCGCTCCTCCCAAATCCGCCTTCGTGCCCAAAACATACACGCTCAGCGTCGAGCCGTAAGCCTCCGCGATAAGATAGACATTGTGCGGCAAGTCGTTTCGGAATTTAAAATCAAGATAGCCGTCGGCAACTGTGGCATCACGACCGGGCGCAACGTAAGTCGATTGATAGAAATGCGGCGTGCGTTCAGTCGGAGTAAGTCCCGCAAGTAAAACCGCGTTATAAAGCGTGGAGCTGACTTGGCAGACGCCGCCGCCGTAGTCTTCGGCAGGTCGCCCGTTGATAATCACGCCCGCGACTTTGTAGCCGTTGCCCCAAGTGCGCTCGCCTACCGTGTCATTAAATGAAAACGTCCAACTGCTTTTCACAATCTTGTGAGAAATGGCATTGGCGGCAAGCCAAATGTTGTCGCCGCGATCTCCCGGATAATAATGAGTGCTGTAAGTGCCGATAACCGAATCAATCGCGGCAATGTCTTCGGTCGTGACGAAGGGCAGAATTTCTTCCGGCTCAAGGTCAATGATTCCGTTCGGAAGATTTAAAGTCGTCAAAGGCTCGCGCAGATTCTCGGCGATTTGTTCAGTGTTCAACTTCTTGCCAATGACGCCGGGAATTTTTTCAATCGTGCCACCCGAAGTGAACTCGACAACCGCGTTGACCGGTTCGCAATTTATCTGCGCGGCAATGTTTGAAAGTTTTTCGTCAAGCAAAGTCGCGTCGTATTCGGCAGTAAGATAAATATCGCGCCCGTTGAGCATACACTTAATCTGGTTGTTGAAGTTGTCGAGGAACGAGCCGCCGCGCCCAAAGCTGAACGCCTCTTGCTCCGCCTTGTCGACGAGCGGCTTCAAAGCAATTTCTTCGGGCGTGATTTCAAATTCCTCCGTGCCGTATCTGAACGTGAGCTTGTGAACTTTCTGCGCGGCAACCGTGTTGATAATCTTCTCGGTATCGCGCCTGTCAAGTCCGTTAATCGCTTGCCCCTCAAAGCGAACGCCTGGAACAACTTTATCGCCGTCCGCCACGAAACTTGAAAACGTCATCACCCCAACGCCGACCGCCGCCGTCGCCGCGACCGTCATTGAAATTTTGTTCGAGAGAAAATTTTTAAGGTTGAACTTTGCAACTTCCGTAGTCTCCACAAAAATTTCGCCTCCATGTTTTGTTCAGACTATTATAACCCAAAAAATTTTTTTATCAATAAAATTTTAGGGCGCGTTCACATTGTTGCTTTAAGGAAATTAACGAAGATAGGGAAATGCTTGCCGAACGCGGCAGATATTTTTAACAAAAAAAGCCCCCGCAACGCGCGTGGGCAAATTTTTTTGCAAAGATATTTATCTGGTCAAAAGGTCGGTGACTTTGTTGGCGAGGTCGGCCGGATTGTCGGGCATAACGCCTTCAATCAGCAACGCGAGCGAATAAAGCGTCGTGCACAAGTCCTTGAAGGCTTGATTGTCTTTTCCGAGCGCGTGGAGGCTTTCCAACTTCTTAAACACTGCGTGATTCGGGTTGAGTTCCAAAATTTGCGTCGCCTTGAACATGGGGTTGTTCATTGCGGCGAAAGTTTTTTCCATTGACAGCGAAGGACCGCCCTCGCCCGTCACGAGGCAAACCGCGCCCGTTTTGAGCTGCGAAGTCAATCTGACTTCCTTAACGTCGCCGCCGATTGCCTCTTTAACGTCTTTAAGCAAATCTTCGCGCGTCTTGGCAATTTCTTCGACTTCCGCCTTAACTTTTTGCGACTCGGCGTCGTCAAGGTGGAAGTTTTCGCGCGTAATCGATTGAAAATGCTTTTCCGCGTACTCATGAAGAACGTCAATCGTAAATTCATCGACGGGATCAGTCAAATAAAGGACTTCAAGCCCGCGTTCGCGCAGAAGTTCCATTTGCGGGAGCTGTTCAATCGCCGCAGAGCTTTTGCCAACTGCGAAGTAAATATTTTGTTGAAAATCGGGCATACGCTCAACGTACTCGGCAAGCGTCGCAAATTTTCCGTCCTTCGACGTTTGGAAGAGGAGCAAATCCTTCAAACTGTCCTTAGCTTTGCTGTCGAAGACGCTGTTATACACGCCGATTTTGAGCGACTTGCCGAACTGCGCCCAAAATTCCTCATACTTGTCGCGTTCGTCCTTGAGGAGCTTGGAAAGTTGCTTGAGGATATTTTTTTCCAACGCCTTGCCGATAACTTTAACTTCCGTGCTTTTTTGAAGGAGTTCGCGCGAAATATTGAGCGGCAAATCGGGCGAATCGACCAAACCTTTCATGAAACGCAGCCAATCCGGCAAGAAATCTTTGCACTTGTCCATTATGAAGACGTGGCGCGAATAAAGCTGAAGTCCCGCCTCATAATCGGAATAATAAAGATTTGGCGCGGCTTTTTTCGGAATGCAAATGAGCGCGGTATATTCAAAGGTGCCCTCTGCCTTGACATGGAAAATTTCAAGCGGCGATTCCCACTCATGCAGTTGCTGTTTGAAAAATTCGTCGTATTCCTTGCGCGTAATCTCGGATTTTGAGCGCGTCCAAAGCGGTTTCATTGAATTGACTGTGCGGACTTCAATCGTCGGCTCGTCTTCGGGCTTATTTTTAATTTCAAAACTCATTTTGATTGGATAGCGCACGAAGTCGGAATATTTTTTAATGAGCCGCTCTATCTCGTAAATGTCGGTGAAATTGTATTCGTCGTTGACGTTTTCGCCGCCAAATTCTTTCTTGAGGTGTAAAATAATGGTCGTGCCTCGCGAATCTTTATCAAAATCTTCAAGTTCGTACTCGCCCGCGCCGTCGGAAGTCCATTTAACGGCGGAATCAGTACCCGCCTTGCGAGTAATCAGCTCAACCTTATCCGCGACGATAAAAGCGGAGTAAAAGCCAACGCCGAATTGTCCGATAAGCTCTTGCGCGGCGGCGTTCGATGATTCGCGAATTTTTTCGAGAAAATCTTTTGTGCCGCTCTTGGCAATGGTGCCGATGTTGTTAATGACCTCTTCGCGCGTCATGCCGATGCCGTTGTCGGAAATCGTAATGGTTTTGGTGTTTTCGTCGGGGATAACGAAAATTTCAAAGCTGTCGTTGTCGCCCAAAAGCTCCTTATTGGTCAAAGATTCGATTCGGAGCTTGTCGAGCGCGTCGCTTGCATTAGAAACGAGTTCGCGCAGAAAAATTTCCTTGTTGGTGTAAATCGAATTGACAACCAAGTCGAGCAAACGCTTAGTTTCGGCTTGGAACTCCAATTTTTCAGTAGCCATAAAATTTTTTCCTCCTGTAATTTATTTTGAAAGGATAGAATAAAGTACGCCGAGCGCAATGCCGACCGTCGAGATATTTGCAATGGAAATGTGCCCTGTCGAAGATTTCAACTCGTTGTGCATTGCGTCGATTTTGTTTGCAAGTTTGTCGATATTCCCGTTAATTTCTCTGCGAGTCTCGTCGATTTTCTCGTCGAGTCTGGCAATTTTTTCGTCCTGTTTGTCCATGCGGGCGTTTAATTCCCGCCGCGTTGTTTCCAATTTTTCTTCGAGCTTATCCATGCGATGCTCTATTCTATCCATACGCTGATTAAGTTCTTTGCGCGTAGTGTCCAAGCTTCTTTCTATCCTATCCATGCGCTGATTGAGTTCGGTTCTTGTTTCTTGAAACTGATTAAAGACCTGTTCGGTGTAAGTCGGCTCGCGATATGAATTTTTAGGTTTGATTTGCGGCGTCGGCATAAAAAATCCCTCCCCTCAAAAAAAATCAGCGGCGATAGCTCATCACCGCCGAAAATTTTTAACGAATTTATCTGAAGAGAACGCTGACCGAGCGATGAGATTGAATGTTCAAGATAACGTCGCCGATAGCTCCCGCCATGCTGAGAATGGTAATTTTATCGGAATGCTTATCGGGCGGCAGGGGGATCGTATCGGTAATGACGAGCTGTCCAATATCGGAGTTATTAATCTTCTCGACGGCGTTTTTGCTCAAGACGGCGTGCGTGCAGGCGGCGATAACTTTCTTTGCGCCGAGCTTTTTGAGAGCCTTCGCGCCTTCGCAAAGACTGCCCGCCGTGTCGACAATATCATCAACCATAAGCGCGAATTTATCTTTGACGTCGCCGATAATGCTCATGACTTCCGCCTCGCCGGGACGCGGACGCCGCTTTTCGATAATGGCAATCGGAGCTTTGAGATAATCGGCAAGTTCTCTTGCGCGAGTGACGCCGCCCAAGTCGGGCGAGACGACAACCAAATCATTTCCAAAATTTTGTTCGCGGAAGTAGTCGGCAAGCACGGGAGCCGCCTTGAGGTGGTCAACCGGAATATCGAAGAAACCTTGAATTTGTCCCGCGTGCAAGTCGACGGTGATAACGCGCGTCATGCCCGCCGCAACCATTAAATTTGCAACGAGTTTTGCGGAAATAGGCTCACGCCCGCGCGTCTTTCTGTCTTGGCGAGCGTAGGCGTAGTAAGGCACGACGGCGGTTATCGAGTGCGCCGACGCCCTCTTGCAAGCGTCCGCCATAATCAGCAAGTCCATTAAGTTATCGTTGACGGGTTGCGAGGTCGGCTGAATGATAAAAATATCCTTGCCGCGAATGCTGTCGCTTATCATGACTTGCGACTCGCCGTTGTTGAAACGCCCGACGAACGTGTCAAAGATTTTAACGCCCATGTGCTCGGCAATTTTCTGCGCGAGTTCGGGATTGGCGTTGCCGGTCATCAAACAGAAATTCCCGATTTCCTCAATCCTGTTTTTAATGCTCATTTGAACAGCCCCCAAAATGCAATTCGTAATTCGTAATGCGTAATTCGTAATGGTTTTAATTATGCATTACGCATTGCTTTTCAAAGTAACAAATCCCAAACATCATAAGCCGCGACTTCGCCCGTAAGAATTCCTTCAGCCGCGTGTAAAAGGTTGCCGCCGCAGTATTTGGGATCAATGTAAAAGCCCGACTCAAGCTCCGTCTCGAACGGCACAAAGCAAACTTTCTTGGCATAAGGCAAGCAGTCAAACCGCTCCAAAACGGCGGGGCTTGACGTGTGCATTGTCACGAGAACATTTGACCAGTTAATTTTATCCTTGCGCTCGTTGAAAAGCTCCAGTGCTTCGGCGTCGCTCGTGTAGCCGTTCATGAACCACTGCATGCCGTCAAGCCAGAAAATCGGGTAGTTAATGCCCAAGTCCGCGTTGTACTCCGTGCGCTCAAAGTGCAAATCCTTTTTCAAATGCCAACGCGCCTCCGGCAAGAAGTTTATAAAATTTTCTTCGGTCGTGTACATGCCGATTGTCGGCGAAAGTTCGGGTAAGCCGAGCTTGTGATAGGCAATGCCTGCCCACCAACCCATTGACAAAATCGACAGGTTAGACTTGCGAAGTTGCTGATACTTTTCAAGCTTAAAGCCCGGTATCAAGACAGTGCGGTCGAGGACAAATTTATTCGGGTCAACGCCGAGTTCCTTTGCCTCAGCCAATATCGGCGCGAGGTCAACATCATGCCCCGTTACCAAAACTAAATCGCAATCGACTTTTGCCAAGTCTCTTTTGTCAATGATATTGGGGAGCTTGTTAATCGGCATGGGGACCGACTCGACGACGCCGACGATATTCACAATGCCCTTTGGTTTGTCGAGTGTCGCGAACGCCGACTTCAACAGGCTTTGACCCTTCGCCTTCGACTGCGTGGCGACTGTGTCATACTGAACCCAAATTACTACGTTCATGAAAAATCCTCCTTCTAGTAGGGAAGTAGGACCGTAGAGAAGTAGCTAATTCCCTAATTCCCTACTTCCCTATTTCCCTATTTCCCTATTTCCCTATTTCCGCTTATCGTTCCAAACTTCTATGTTGATTTGGCGAGCGCGAGCTACAGCAAGATTATCTTTGGGCACGTCCTTTGTAATGGTCGAGCCTGCCGCAATGTACGCGCCCTTTTCAACAGTGACCGGCGCAACCAAATTTGTATTGCAACCGATAAAGGCGTTGTCCTCAATCGTCGTGCGATATTTCTTCTTGCCGTCGTAATTACAAGTGACCGTGCCGCAACCGATATTAACGCTCGCGCCAACGTCGCTGTCGCCGATATATTGCAAGTGCGGGAGCTTGGAGCCTTCGCCGACGTTCGAGTTTTTGACCTCGACGAAGTTACCAATCTTGACGTTATTGCCGATGGTCGTGCCGGGGCGAATATGAACATAAGGGCCCATTGTCACGCCGTCAAGAACTTCCGCCTCGTGGCAGTAGCTGAACTGAATCTTAACTTTGTTGCCGACCGTCATATTTGTAAGGCGAACGTTTGGACCAATTTCGCAGTCCTCGCCGATAACCGTCGCGCCTTCAATGTAGGTGTTGGGATAAATAATCGTGTCCTGCCCGATTTTAACGTTGCTGTCGATAAAAGTCGTGTTGGGGTCAATAATCGTGACGCCCGCCTCCATAAGCTCCTGTTCTTTTCTCATACGCAGGGCTTTATCGGCGGCGGCAAGTTGACTGCGATTATTTATGCCGATAGTTTCAATGCAGTAAGGAGCGAGGAACGCGCCGATTTTCTCTCCTGCGTCTTTAAGAATCGGTAAGACGTCGGGCAGATAGTATTCGCCTTGCGCGTTATCGTTTTTAACCTTAGCCAATGCGTCGAAAAGTTTTTGCACGTCGAAACAGTAGACGCCCGCATTGACTTCAAGAATTTTCTTTTCATCGTCGGTCGCGTCCTTATCTTCGACGATTTTTTTCAAGGAGCCGTCCGCCGCGTAAATGATTCTGCCGTAGCCGGTAGCGTCGGGCATTTTGGCAGTCATGACGGTTGCCGCGCAGTTGGAACTTTCGTGAGCCGCTACGAAATTTTTAAGCAACTCGACAGTCAAAAGCGGGGTATCGCCGCACAGAATCAAAAGGGTGCCTTCCGAGTCGGCGAAGTTTTCCTTTGCAGAAAGTACCGCGTGCCCTGTGCCGAGTTGTTCCTCCTGAAGAACGAATTCGACATCCGAAATATTTTTGCGAACGAGTTCCGCGCCCGAACCGATAACTGCCACTTCGCGCGTGGAACCGGCTTTTTTGGCGGCGTCTATGACGTGTTGAAGCATGGGTTTGCCGCCGACTTTGTGTAAGACTTTGGGCAACTTGCTTTTCATGCGTGTGCCTTTACCTGCCGCAAGTATTAGGGTTTCCAATTTTATTCGACCTCCGGTTTAAGGGACCAGGAGTCAGGAATCAGGAATCGGTTTTTCCTCTGACTCCCGATTCCTGGTTTCTGATTACTTAATCAGGGGTCGGGAATCAGGAATCGGTTTTTCCTCTGATTCCCGATTCCTGGTTTCTGATTACTTAATCAGGGGTCAGGAATCAGGAATCGGTTTTTCCTCTGACTCCCGATTCCTGGTTTCTGATTACTTAATCAGGAGTCGGGAATCAGTGGAAAGTTTCACGATTCGCTGTTCTTGAGCCTTGACCTCATTGAAGTTATTAAAGCGTTTAACATTTTATTCAATTCATCACATAAACTTAATGCGAGTTCAACCTGCATTTCAGAGAAATAATTTACCCGCAAGCAAATTTGCAGTTGAGTTTCCAACTCTGTTTGCGAGCCGCGTGCAATAGTCAAAAAATGTATGTATTCTCTCGTGGAAAATCTTCCGTGTCCCTCTGCGATATTTGAAGGTATTGAAACGACGGCGCGGCGCATTTGGTCTGACAAGGCGTAAGTTTCTTCTCGCGGCAAAAATTTTACCAAACGATAAATCTCGACCGTTAAATCCATCGCCTTTTGCCAAACAAGCAAATCTTTGTAAGTTTTTACGGACATAAATTTTCCTCCTTTGTAAGGAGTCTGGGGTCAGGGCAAAATCCCTGATTCCCGATTCCTGATTCCAGATTCCTGACATCTCCTTTTCTCATTGCCTTGAGCAAAGTTTCTTCCGATTGCTCCATGTGGCGTTCAGCCGCCTCGCGTGCCGCGTCAACGTCGCCCGCCGCTATTGCCTCGACCATTGCGCGATGTTCTTCCAGTGTTTGTTGAAGGCGTCCGGGATATGACATTGACAGCGTGCGGAAGCGTGCGAGTTGTTCCTTTAGGTTGCTGATAATCGAAACGAGGCGTTCGTTGCGGCTGACCTGATAAAGCAGTCCGTGAAACTCAATGTCTGTCGCGACAATCTTATCAATGTTGTTGTTTTTGATGTGACCTTCGATTTCGACGAGCAAGCTTTGAAGTTTTTCGAGTTCGTCCGGTTCAATGCGCATTGACGCCAAGCCCGTCGAGAGTGATTCGAGTGCCGAGCGTATCTCGAAAATTTCTTTAATGTCTTTGACAGACACGTCCGAGACGTAAGTCCCGCGACGCGGCATCATTATCACGTAGCCTTCTTGTTCGAGTTTGCGAATTGCCTCGCGCACGGGCGTCCGACTTATCCCCAACTCTTCGGCGAGTTGCACTTCCATTAATCGTTCGCCCGGCTCCAATATCCCGCGCCTTATCGCGTCTCGAAGTGCCTCGCAAACCGTTTCTCTAAGCGGCTGGTAGCTGTCTATCGTTATCGGTTCCAGTCTCTTGCCCATCGTCATTCATCCTTACTTAATTTGTCTTTGTGATAAAAATCTGCGCGGCGATAGTGTCGACGCTCTCCGAAATTTTTTTTGCGGTCAACTCGTCAGTCAAGGCGAAGACCGTCGGTCCCGACCCGCTCATCAATGCAACTTTGGCTCCGGCGGCGAGGAAGTTATTTTTATAATCGGCAATGGCGGGAATTTTCTTTAGCGCGACGTGTTCGAGGACGTTTGAAAAATTTTTAAAAGCCGCGTCATAATCTCCGCGCTCAAGCTGACGGATAATTTCCTTGTTGGGCGGGTGAACTTCGGCGGGGTTTTCGTCGTAAGTTGTATAAGCCCAAGCCGTAGAAATTTCGCCGTGCGGCTTAGCCAAGACGACGCTGAAATTTTTAATCGGAGTGAGGGGCGTCAAAACTTCGCCGCGCCCTTCGGCAAAGCATGTTCCGCCGATTATGCAGAAAGGAACGTCGGAGCCGATTAGCTCGCCGATTTTGCAAAGCTCCGCGTCGGTCAAGTTAGTTTCGTAAAGTCGATTCATGCCGCGCAGGACTGCCGCCGCGTCCGCCGAGCCACCCGCCAAACCCGCCGCTACTGGGATTTTTTTCTCAATGCTTATCTCGACACCCAAATCTTTTCCGCAAAATTTTTGAAACTCAACTGCCGCTCGCCACGCCAAATTTTTTTCGTCGCACGGAATATTTTCTCCGCCTCTGATTTTTGTCGCGTCCAACTTCAAACTTACTCCGTGCGAAATTTTTTTAAGCTCCACTGCGTCCGCCAGTTCGATTGACTGCATTATCATTTCTACTTCATGATAGCCGTCCGCCCGCAACCCCAAAATGTCCAACGTCAAATTGATTTTCGCTCGCGCCGATTCTTTTAACATTGACTCACCGCCTTTTGATATTCGGCGAAATTCTACCACGCTTTATTTTCTTTGACAAGCCGCCGACATTTAGGGAAAAAAAATCCCCAAGCCGTTTGACTTCGGGAAAAAGATTTATCGGAGAAGTTTTTTACAAATTTTCAAGAGCCATGATTTTATTGACGCGCCGCTCATGCCGACCGCCCTCAAACTCGGTGGCAATCCACGCGCGAACAATCTCTCCTGCGGGACCGTAGCCGATAACGCGCCCGCCCATTGCCAGGACGTTAGCGTTGTTATGCTCGCGGCTCATCTTCGCAGAAAAAACATCATGGCAGAGTGCGCAACGAATGCCTTTGATTTTATTCGCCGCAATGGAAATTCCTATCCCCGTGCCGCAAAGAGCTATCCCGCGCTCAGCCTCACCACTCGTGATTTGAGCGCAAACCCGCTCGGCAACGTCGGGGTAATCGTCAGGGCTTGTGTCGAAAGTTCCGACATCATTGACCTCGACGCCTTCAATTTCCGCCAAAACCTTCTTGACTTCCTCTTTAAGTTCAACTGCGCCGTGATCACTGCCGATTACTATTTTCATCTGAAACACTCCTTATCAACTACGAACAAATTATATTTCAACATAGGACATTTGTCTATAGTACAAAAAAATTTTTACGGCTGAAGGTCGTCGAAACGGTTGTTCTTACTTTCTTTTGTTGCGCCCAAAAGAAAGTAAGCAAAGAAAAGGGCGTCGCCGCTTGAACATCCTGTTCAAACGCGGCGTCATGGGCGCACGTCCATGTGCGCCCCTCTGCGTCTCAACTACCCGCGACGTTTTTTTGCTTAAGAATATTTCATGACGACGCCGCGAATCATGTCGCCGACCTTTTTCGTGTGGTCAAGTGCCTCCTCCACGTCTTCCAAAATATCCTTCCACTTAATTAAGTGAATGACTGCGCGGCTTGCGCCGTGTTCCTTTGACGCCTCGACTGCCTCATCAAACAAAATGCCAATGTCCGAACGATAAATCAAATCGCCGCGACTTTCATTATCCGAAATTTTGTGAACGGATTCGAGAATTTCGCGCTGATTCTTTTTAACGTCGCTGAGAAGTTTGAACGCCTTGACCAATTCCGTCGTGCTCTCAACCAAAAATTTTGTCAAAGCATGACTGCGCTTGGTGGCGTGCCCCGCGTGATACATAATGATTCTTTGCAACGCGCCCTGCATCATGTCAACGCCGTTTGCAAGCTCGTTCGCTATCGAATAAATATCTTCGCGGTCGATGGGCGTTATGAAACTCAGATTAAGCTTGTTGATAATTTTTTCGTTGACAGCGTCGGCGGAAGATTCCAAACTTAAAATCTCTTCAATGCGCTCAAGGGCTTGATTAGGATCCTTAATCACGTCGTCCAAAAGAACCGCGCCCAAGTGAAAAAACTTCGCGTTCTCCAAAAACAAGTCGAAAAACTCCGTGTCCTTGCGAGAGAAATTAAACATGCGCAACTCTCCTTTCCCGCGTATAATACAAAATCGGGCGCGGCGTGTAAAGGATTGACATTTCTTTTTCGCGGTGTATCATGTATGCAGAAAAATTTTTTGGGAGGTATCGCAATGATTATCGGTGTGGCGAAGGAAATCAAGAATAATGAAAATCGCGTTGGCTTGACGCCGGCGGGAGCCGATGCGCTTGTTAAGGCGGGTAACAAAGTTTTTATCGAGGCGGGCGCGGGCGTCGGCTCCGGCTTTGAGGATAGCGACTACACGGCGACGGGCGCGGAGATTGTCGCGGACAAGAAAAAAATCTTCGATGACGCGGAGATGATTATCAAGGTCAAGGAGCCGCTTGAACCCGAATACGATCTCTTTCACGCGGGGCAAATTCTCTTTACTTATTTACACCTTGCGCCCGAACCTGCGCTGACAAAAGCCTTGCTCGATAAAAAAGTCACGGGCATAGCTTATGAAACTGTCGTCGGTCGTGACGGCAAGACTTTGCCCTTGCTCGCGCCCATGAGCGAAATTGCGGGGCGCATGTCTATTCAACTCGGCGCACAATTTCTTGAAAGTCAATACGGCGGTAGCGGGGTTTTACTCGGCGGCGTGAGTGGCGTTGCGGCGGGTCAAGTCGTCATAATCGGCGGCGGGGTTGTCGGCACCAACGCGGCGAAAGTTGCAGTCGGCTTGCGGGCGCAGGTCACGATTATTGACTTGTCGATTGAGCGGCTCCGCTATCTCGACGACATTTTCGGCGGCAGAGTTTGCACGGTCATGAGCAATGGCTACAATATCGCGCAGTGGACTAAACAAGCTGATTTGCTTATCGGCGCGGTTCTCGTGCCCGGCGCGAAGACTCCGCAACTTGTCACGGAAGAAATGGTTAAGACTATGAAACGCGGCTCGGTTATCGTCGACGTTGCGATTGATCAAGGCGGCTCGATTGCCACTTGCGACCACGTCACGACGCACAGCGACCCGACTTTTGTTAAGCACGGCGTGATTCATTACAGCGTTGCGAATATTCCCGGCGCGGTCTCCAGAACGTCGACGCTCGCCCTTACCAACGCGACTTTGCCTTATGCTTTAAAAATCGCGGGCAAAGGTTGGCGGGCGGCTTGCCAAGAAGACGCGGGGCTTGCCAAAGGTCTCAACACCATTGACGGCAACTTGACAAATAAAGCGGTCGCGGAGGCTCTCAATCGCGAGTTCGTCGACTTTGCTAAATTCCTTGCGTAAAAATTTGTTGATAAAAAATTAATCGCCTTCCAAATCTGGAGGGCATTTTTTATTCGAGAATACAAATCGCCGTTGCGAACTCGCGCGAGTGGCTCAAGCTCAATGAAATTTTCGCAACGTATTTTTCTTTTGCCAATGCCAAAGCGCGCCCGCGCAGATTTATTTTCGGAGCACCGCGCTCATCTTTGACGACTTCAACGTCCGTGAGCCGCGTAACAATTCCCGTGCCCATTGCCTTAAAAAAAGCCTCCTTAGCCGCAAACCTTGCAGCGTAGGAGGCGGCGGAACTTTTCCCGCGACCGTCACAATATTTTTGTTCAAGCTCTGTGAAGACGTTGTCCTTAAAAAATTTTTTGGCGACGGCTTTTTTTACGCGCTCAACTTCGATAATGTCCGTGCCCAGCCCGATAATCATTTTGCAACCAAGTCCGCGTCGGTCTGCGCCCTAAAGCCTTCATTCGGGTTGAAGGTGAGACTTCGCGCAATCAGAATTTCGACGCGACGATTTTTCTGTTTATTCTCCGGCGTGTCGTTCATTGCAATGGGGCGGTATTCGCCGTAGCCGATTGCGGAAAATCTAGCGGGGTTGAGGTTCTGATTTATCGACAGCAAAAATTTCATGAAAGTCAAAGCGCGTGTGGAACTTAATTCCCAGTTCGATGGGAATTGCGCTGTGTTAATCGGGTCGGTGTCGGTATGACCGCTTATCAAAACACGTTCGGGCACTTCCGCCAATAGTCCCGCGACAATCGGTCCGATTCGCTGTGATTCGGGAACTAAATCCGCCGAACCGGACGGAAACAATGCCCTTTCCTTAATCCGAATCATCAAGCCTTCTTCTTGCAACTCGGTCGACAGCTCGTCCTGCAGATTGTTTTCCTTGATATATTCTTCAAGCCGCTGTTGCAAATCTTGCAGTTGCTGATTCTCTTGCAAGTAAGCCGAGTTGCCCGCGTCCTCCGACGTAACTATTTCGCGTTGCATTGAGTTTGAAGGTCCCGCT
Source organism: Quinella sp. (assembly GCA_045118435.1). Taxonomy (GTDB): domain Bacteria; phylum Bacillota; class Negativicutes; order Selenomonadales; family Selenomonadaceae; genus Quinella. The sequence goes on from JBGUYA010000019.1 coordinate 25,075, forward strand.
TTGTCGAAGAATGACGGTCCGCCTATGTTGAAAGCCGCCGTGAATGCCTGCGCCATTTGCTGAAGTTTCGTCTGGTCGGTCTGCGAAATCGCGAACAGGCAGATAAACAACGCCAACAATAACGTCATCAAGTCGGAATACGGCAGGAGCCAAGCCTCGCTGGCTTCTTCTTCGTGTTTCTTACCGCGTTTCTTTTTTGCCAAAATTTATCACTCCCTGACCGTCTCGCGTTCGCTCTGCGGAATGTAAATCATCAGTTTTGATTCAATCTGCGTCGGCGAATCGCCCGCCTGCAGTGACAGAATTCCTTCCATAATCATGCGCTTGTGGCTGACTTCGCCTTCCGATTTGATTTTAAGTTTGTTGGCGAAGGGGAGCCAAAGCACGTAACCCGTGAAGATACCCAGAATCGTTGCGACGAACGCCGCCGCGATTGAGTGACCGAGCTTGTCAATATCGTTGAGGTTGCCAAGTGCCGCGATAAGTCCAACGACCGCGCCCAAGACGCCCAATGTCGGCGCGTAAGTGCCCGCCTGCGTGAATATCGAGCGCATTTCCGCATGACGTTGTTCCATGATTGCAAGTTCGGCGTCCAGAACTGATTCGACAAATTCGGGGTCCATGCCGTCAATGACCATGCTCAAGCCATTTTTAAAAAAGGGGTCGTCAATGTTTTCAACGCGGCTTTCCAATGCCAGAATACCTTCGCGGCGCGCCAGTTGTGACAGTTCGATAAAAGTTTTTACCAACTCGCCTTTACTTTGCTCCTCATTGCCGCGCAGTAAAAGTTTGAAGAGCGTCGGGACTTTCGACATCTGCTCCATTGTAAAAGCGTTGAACAAACAGGCGACGGTTCCGCCGATGATTATCAGGAACGCGGCGGGGTTGTTCAATGCAGTCAGCGGCGCGCCCTTGAGAATCATGCCGACAAAGACGGAAATTATTCCGCCCACCAGCCCTATTACCGTAGATTTTTCCAAAACAAGCAGCCTCCTCTTCGAGCTGAAAACTTACATGCCAAAAATTTTCGGTCGTGCCGAATCGCTAAGATTTTGTTCAATGCCGAAAAAAAAATTCCTGCCGACGCGAAATTTTTTATCCCCTTTTTGCCAAAAAGTGGATTCGCAAAATCGGCTGAGATTGTCGTTGCTCGTCGCGCTGATTCGGCTAATCATAATCTTTTGTGTTTAGGATCTACTTTCTTTTGCATGCCCAAAAGAAAGTAGCAAAGAAAAAGGCACCTCGCGGGGGCGACGCCGCTTGAACATCCTGTTCAAAGGGCGAACGCTTGCGATGCCAGCGTTCGGGTTGTGGGGCGGCGTCCATGCCGCCCCTTCTGCGTCTCAACTGCCCGCAAATTTTCGGATTGATTATGCGCTTGATTTTGCAATTAGAAATTTGTATACTGGAAAAAATTTTCGGGGAGTGGCGTAAAGTGATTTTGGTTGACAGGAATACAAAAGTTATCGTGCAAGGGATTACGGGCAAGGCGGCAACCTTTCACACAAAACAAATGCTCGCTTACGGGACAAAAATCGTCGGCGGCGTGACGCCCGGCAAGGCAGGGCAAATTGTCGAAGGACTTCCTGTTTTTAATACGGTTGAAGACGCGGTTAAGGCAACGGGAGCGACGGCTTCAGTTATCTACGTGCCGGCGGCGTTCGCGGCTGATTCAATTTTGGAGGCGGTCAACGCGGAACTTGATTTGGTCGTCTGCATTACCGAGCACATTCCCGTTTTGGATATGGTCAAAGTTCGCCGCTACATGGAGGGCAAGAAAACGCGCCTTATCGGTCCGAATTGTCCCGGTATCATGACGACGGGCGAGGCAAAGCTCGGCATTATCCCCGCCAACGTCCAGAAGAAAGGTCACGTCGGTTTAGTCTCGCGCTCTGGAACTTTGACTTACGAGGCGGCATTCCAACTTCAAAACGCAGGCATCGGCATTACGACTTCGGTCGGAATTGGCGGCGACCCGATTAAGGGCACGGACTTTATCGACGTGTTGAAACTTTTCAAGGAAGACGACGACACCAAAGCCGTTTTGATGATTGGCGAGATTGGCGGCGACGCCGAAGAAGACGCGGCACGTTGGATTGCCGAGAACATGCCCGAAAAACCCGTGACTGCATTTATTGCGGGGCGTCAAGCTCCTCCGGGCAAACGCATGGGGCATGCGGGCGCGATTATCAGCGGCGGCAAGGGCACAGCGGCTGACAAGATTAAAGCTTTAAACGCCGTCGGGATTGAAGTCGCTGATACCGTCGCGCACATCGGCGATACCGTCGTCAACACGCTCAAACGCGCGGGACTTTATGAAGTTTGTCACACTTGTTAGGAACCAGGAAACAGGAAACAGGAAACAGAAACTAGGAAGTAGAAACTAGAAAAGAGTTGTTCAATTCCTGAGCAACTCTTTTAAATTTTTCATTATGCATTACGAATTAAGCATTACGAATTGCTTTTGCGACGCCGTGCATTTTTTCAAGAGAAGTCGAGCAAGCCGCGACGCGAATTCCCAACTTCAACGGAACCGCAAAGATTAAATCTTCGTGAAGTTTTTGACAGACGGCGGCGGGATTGTCGACAGGCACCGCGATAAAGAACCCGCCCTTGTAAGGAACAATCTTCAAGCCGCAAGCCTTAGCCTCTTCGACGAAAACATCTGCGCGGCGTTTAACCATTTGATAAAGTTCATTGCGCTCCGCCTCGTACTGCGCGGCAAGTTCACTGTCGGCATTGAGCTTGACAAGCAACGCCTGCGCCCCGCGATTGATATTCGACCAAGTGGCGCGGTTGGAATATTTGCAAACGTCTTTGAACTCGTCGATAATTTTCTCGCTCGAAGAAACTCCAATCAATGCGCCCGTCCGCTGTCCGTAGAAGGTGTAACTCTTCGACATGCTGAAGGCAATCATCACAAAGAAATTTTCAGGCAGGTTAGAAAATTTTTTCATGAAGGCGCGAGTGGAATTCTTTTCTCCCGCAAAATCGATGTAGGCAATGTCGACGAGCAATGAAACTTTTTTGCCCGCCGAAACCTGCGCGGTCAAGACTGCAAGAACTTTATCCCATTCGTCGTCGCTAAGAGAATAGCCCGTCGGGTTGTGCGCGGGCGTGTTGATAATCACGAGCAAAGAATTTTGTTTCTTCAAAAGCGCGTCGACCTTAACCGCAAAGTCATTAATATTAAAATTCAGCGCGTCGTCAAAAAGTTTGAACGTCTCAAGCCGCTTGCCGGTCTCGTTGCAAATAATATCGTAAGTGCCCCAACGCCAATCCGAAGTCAGAACCGCGTCGCCGCGTTCGGCGTAGTTGGCTATCGCGTGATGAATTGCGCCGGTGCCGCCCGCCGTCGCCGCCGCTCCAAAGTAACCTTCGGGCTTGTTGTCGGCGAAAGTCAAATCAATAACCGCGTCAAGATAATCGGGCAGTCCGCTAATCGGCGCATAGGCAACCAGCTCCGACATTTCCATTGAGCGGAAAACTTTTTCAACCGTCGAGAGCGTCGCGAGCTTGCCTTCTTCGTTCAAGACGACGCCGATTGTCGCGTTGGTGACTTTGTCCTTGCCGTGAATTTTTATTGCCTCGTTGCAAGCTTGATTCGCGTCAAAGATAGCGTCCTTTAACTTCCTGCCCGCCGCGTGAGTTGCTGTCATGTTCAAAGTGCCTCCAAAAATTATTTTTAAATCGCGCACAATCTATCACAAAACTTTCTGAAAGTCGACAGCCGCCGCGCAAGTATACAATATTTTACTTTTTGCCCCGCACAAAATGCGGATATTTTTTTAGGAAGTCCTCAAGCGCGGGCAATTTAATTTCGCTCACGTCGCACGGCACGAACTTTGCAGGCGTGTGAAAATATTTCCCGTTCGCCATTGCCTCTTCCACAAAATTTTTATCGAGATATTTTTTATCGGCGGCAGAAAGTTGAACGCACTCAACCGCCGCCGCCATCTTCTATATAACTTTGTCAACGCCGCCCATGTTCGAGAAATGCCAGCCTCCCTCCACAATGCGCGGCAAACTCTCGCGGGCATTTCTGAAAGCTTGCGGTGATTTCATATGCTTAAACTTTCCGATGACCGTGCCCGCCCAAGATAACTCGCGACAAACCCAATCAAGATAATAGCTGTGAAATTTTTGCTGACAACCGAGCGGACTTAAATCTAAAAAGCTCGGAACTCTCATGCCGCTGTGGAATTCAACCAACTTTCCTTTGGTGTAGGGCGTCGTGTCGTAAAAGGCAACAAAGTCAACGTGCTTGCTTGAGTCGGTGAAACTCTCGCGAATCGTTTTGATTATCGCGGGGTCGGGAATTTCGTCAACGTCGGAGATAAGAATCAAGTCGTCAGGCGCGGCGTCGGTCAAGCCCTTCATGATACTGTTGCGCTGATTGTTTTCAATCGACCAATCGCCTACGCCCTTATAATCCACGACCGAATTATCCATGACGTAATGAATTTTCGGCAGATACTTTTCAAAGTCGTCAAGGTGATTATAAAAGTTAAAGGGCTTGGGAATGTTGGCGTGAGTTTTGTCCGCCTCAACTATTACAAAACAATCCACCACGTCATAGAGACTTGCAAGGCGTAACTCCAAAATCTCCAGTTCGTTAAAAAAGGTAAAGCAGTCGAAAATCTTCATGATTCAAACTCCGGAATATAGGTTTTAGGTATTAGGTTTTAGGTATTAGGTTTTAGCTAACCCCTAACCCCTGACCCCTGACCCCTAACCCCTATTTTGACGTTTTAATCCGCAAAGAACTCGTCGTGAATGCTGTTGACCGCCTCCGTGACCTGCGAGCCTTTGACCAGGCACGAAACGCTAATCTCCGACGTGCTGATAATATCAATGTTGACATCTGCGCGGGCGAGCGCACCGAACATACGCGCGGCGACGCCGGGAGCACCCAACATGCCCGCGCCGACGATTGAAACTTTCGCCATATCCTCTTCGACAAGAACCGACGCGGCGTTAATCTTATCGCTGACGACGCCGATAACTTTCTTTGCTTCCGACAGGTCGTTTAGGTTAATCGTAAAGACAATGTCGTTGATATTCCTGTCAAGGTTGCGAATGCTTTGGACAATCATATCGACATCAATGTTGGCGTCGGCGAGGGCTTGGAACAAGGTATGAGCCACGCCCGGATTATTCGGCACACCGATAACGGAAATTTTTGCAACCTTCATGTCGTGAGCCACGCCGCGAATTTCAAAATCTTTTTCCTCCACCGTATAATCCTCCCTAATAATTGTACCCGTGTCCTTTGTGAAAGTCGAGCGGACGTGAATCGGAATGTTAAAAAACTGCCCCATCTCAACCGAGCGCGGCTGCATAACTCCCGCGCCGAGACGCGCCATTTCCAACATTTCAAAGTAGGTAATCTCTTTCATCTTGCGTGCGCCCTTGACAATGCGCGGGTCAGCCGAGTAAACGCCGTCAACGTCAGTAAAAATTTCGCACTCGTCGGCTTTAAGTGCGCCCGCCAATGCAACGGCAGAAGTATCCGAGCCGCCGCGTCCGAGTGTCACGGGGTCGCCAAAGCTATCCGCGCCTTGAAAACCTGCCACGACGACGATTTGCCCCTTGTTAAGTTCGTCATGAACACGCTTAGGTTTTATCCCTAAAATTCTTCCCTTAGTGTGGACGGAATTCGTCCGCATTCCGACTTGTGCGCCCGTCAAGGAGATTGCGGGGTGTCCCAACTTTTTGAAAGCCATAGCCAACAGCGCGATTGAAACTTGTTCGCCTGTCGTCAAGAGCATGTCGAGTTCGCGCAGATAATTTGACTTGTAAGGTTGCGCGTCAATGCCGCCCGCGAGTGCAAGCAAGCTGTCGGTCGTCTTGCCCATTGCCGAGACCACCACGACGATTTTGTCATCAGATTTTTTTTCGGAGAGGATTCTCTGCGCGACTGCCAAAATTTTTTCGGTCGTTGCAACTGAAGAGCCTCCGAACTTTTTCACAATGAGAGCCATCGTTTGATTTATCCCTCCAAAAAATAGGAACTAGGAACCAGTTTACTAATCCCTACTTGTTCCTAGTTCCTAATTACTAGTTCCTACAAATTATTTCTTTACCGAAGCTTTGGTTGCCTTCTCCGAAGTCTTCGCGGCGGGCGCGGGAGCGGGCGTCATCAGTTCCAAGAGAATGTTGACCACTGCAATTTTCATGACGTCCAAAGCGTCCTTGAGCACCGCATTATAGAGGTCGCCGCCGTCAACCACGCCGCGTCCGTTTTCCGTTATAAAAAATTTTTTCGGATGCTCGCCCGACTGCAAAGCCGCGTCGATTTTGTCCGCAACCATTTTCGCCAGTTGCTCTTTGTTCATAAACTGTCACTCCCAAATTATTTTTCTAAAAAATTTTCTACACTGCTTAACTTTTTCCTGCCGCGCCAAAATTTTTAATCGACGTTTAAAGACAAACGCCGCGATTTATTCTATACTTGCCGCGAGGTGAAAACTTATGAGCATTAAGAAAAAAATTCTCGCAGGACTTTTGAGCGGCGCGTTGCTTTTGACAGGCTCGCAAGCACTGGCGAATCCGCCCGAACCGCCGCCGCAAGAAGATTGGCAAGAACACGAGGCGGCGAACGTCGATAATTGGGTTAAAAATATTTCCGAGAAATACGGCGTCGACGCCGCGCAGGTCGAGAAGGCTTTTAAGGACGGCGTCCTCTTTGTCGACGTGAAATTTGCGGCGACTTTGGCAAAGCTCAGCGGCAAAAGTTTTTCGGAAGTCTTGGCAATGAAAGTTGATTGGACGCAGGTCGCCGAGAAGTTGGGCATCACTCGCGAACAGCTTAAAGCCCTTCACGAGCAAGAGCGCGACGAACATTTTGCAAAAAGCGCGGGCATTGACGTTAAGACTTTGCAGAGCTTGATTAAAGACGGCTACGACCTGCGCGACATCATGATTGCCGGCAAGATTGCGCAGGCGTCGAACAAAAATATCAAGAGCGTCCTCGACAAGCGCAAGATTAACAATACGTGGGAAGATGTGGCGAACTCTTTCGGCGTCGACATGAAAAAAATTATGCCGCCACCTCCTCACGAACGCCCGCACGCCAAATAATTTTTCGCGAAAAAAATTAGCGACGAACTTTTTCAAGCTCGCCGCTTTTTTTTATGCCGTGATAGCTCCGGCTTTGTAGCCCGCCTTGTTAATCGCCGCGCGCAGAACGTCATCAGAAATATTTTCCTTCAAACCGACCTGCGCGGCTTGCTTTTCGAGACTCGCCGCCGCAATCGTCACGCCGTCAACCTTCTCCAACGCGCGGACGATTTTGTAAATGCACTTCTCGCAAGTCATGCCGTCAACGTCAATCGTGCGGTGAATCGGAAACTTTTCAATCTTCGCGACGCGCACGCGGTAGCCTTCGTCGATAGCCTTCTTCGTCGAGCAACTGCCCTCGCAACCAGAACAATTTCCCTCCGAACAACAAGCCGCCTCGCTCTTGAAGAACGCCCGATAAATTTTCTTCAAGCCGTAGCCGAACGCCGCCGCAATTAAAATTCCAAGAATAATCGTCGCAGTCATCATTCAAACCCCAAAAGCTTGCCGCCTTGATAGACAATAAGCGACACAACCCACGCCACCGCGCAGGTGTAGACAAACGCGAACGCCATCCACTTCCAACTTTGCGTTTCCTTTTTGATTGTGCCGAGTGCCGTCACGCAGGGCGAATATAACTGAGTAAAAACCATGAACGCTATCGCCGCAAGCGGTGTGAATACGCCGCCCATAGTTGTGGAAAGAAGAGACTGCGCCGAATTTTGAATATCTTCGTCTTCGGTAGAAAGTTCGTCCGCGCCATAAAGAATTCCCAACGTTGAAACAACCGCCTCTTTTGCAAGGACGCCCGTCACGATTGCCGCGCCCGATTCCCAAGTGTCAAAGCCTTGCGGCGCAAAAATCGTTGACGTTACCGAGCCGATACCCGCGAGATAGCTGTTATCCATGTCTTCCGTCATGCCGTCGGAATTGAAACTGCTCAAGAACCAAATCAGCACCGACATTACGAAAATAATTGTGCCGGCTTTAATCAAGTAGCCCTTGCCCTTGTCCCAAGCCTCAAGCAAAACGGTTTTAATATCGGGCAGGCGATAGGGCGGCAGTTCGAGCAGGAAGGTTGATTCTTCGCCTTTGAAGGTCGTTACATTTAAAATTTTCGCCATTAAAACTGCAACCGATATGCCGAGAAAATACATTACGAAAACAATATTTGCGGCGTTGTCGGGGAAGAACATAAACGCGAACAGCATTAAAATCGGGACTTTCGCATTGCAAGTCAGGAAAGGCGTCACAAGGATTGTAATCATTCTGTCTTTGTTCGTATCAAGTGCGCGTGCCCCCATAATCGCCGGTACGCCGCAACCAAAGCCCATAACCAAAGGCATAATTGATTTGCCGGAAAGTCCTGCGCGGCGCATAATCGGATCCATTATAAAAGCGACGCGAGCCATGTAACCCGTGCCGTCAAGAAAACTAAGGCACAGAAACAGCGTAAAAATCAGCGGAACGAAACTTAAAACGGCTCCGACGCCTGTAATTATTCCGTCTGTAACGAGTGACTGCATCCAATCGACGACGCCCGCCTCTTCCATTGCCTCTGCCGCCGCCGGTGCTAAACTTTCCTCAAAAAATTCTCCGAGCAAATCGGCAAGCGGTTGTCCCACCCAATTAAATGAGATCTGGAACATCAGATAAAACACGGCGAGCATTAACAAAAGCGACGTAACACCGTTTGCAAGGAAAGAATCGAGCTTGTCGGTTAAAGTCTTGCCCGCCGCGCTGACCGTGACCGCTTGCGACATTATCTTATCGATTAAATCATACCGCGCAGAAATAATTTCTTCCTCAATCTTCGCCGCCGATAAGCCGCTGTGTTCAATGTTATGTACGCGTTCAATGTGCTCGCGAATAATTTTACTCGGCTCATAATTGGTCATAACGGCGTTGGTGAACACGTCGAGAAGTTTTCGGACGCTCTTGTTACTCCTGCCGACGGTGTTCGTCGCGGGCATACCAAAGGCGGCTTCGAGTTTCTTCATATCGATTTTAATGCCGTGCCGCTGCGCCTCGTCCATCATGTTCAAGTTGATTATGAGCGGAATTCCGTTTTCCATAAGCTGAATCGTCAAGAAGAGGTTCCGCGCAATGTTGGAGGCGTCGATAATGTTCACGACAATATCGGGCTTGTTCTCTTTAAAATAATCGCTGACAACTTTTTCTTCCTGCGAGCGGGCGTTGATTGAGTAAGTGCCGGGCAAGTCGATAACGGAAATTTTCCTGCCGTTGTGTTCGATGACGCCGACTTTCTTATCAACGGTGACGCCGGGCCAGTTACCGATTTTCTGACGTGCGCCGGTCAACTCGTTGAAAATTGTCGATTTGCCAGTATTGGGATTGCCGGTCAGGGCGACGGATAATGTTGCCATGTTCTTACCTCCTTTTAAACTTGCGAGACTTCAATCTGCGCGGCGTCGGCTTTACGAATTGCCAAGTTGTACGAACGCAAGCGAAGCGCAATCGGGTCGCCGAGCGGTGCCGAATTCAAAATTTCTACGCGCGTGCCCGGTATCAAGCCCATTGTCATGAGCCGCTGTTTAAGCTTTGATTCGCCGACTGAATCTATTCGCACTGTCATTCCTGTTTTGGTTTCGCTGAGTGTCAACTTCCTCACTCCTTGAAAAAGATTTTCGTTTAGATTTACGCGCAGTTTACCACGTTTGAAAATAAGTATCAACACCTCTTGAAAAATATTTTCGATAAGCCGACGGCTAAGGTTAAAAAGTTTT